>NZ_AP024322.1:2455308-2762221 GCF_018408855.1 Caballeronia sp. NK8
CCGGGGATGAACACCGCCGGCTGCGGTTCCAGCATGCGATCTTTCGGCGCGAAGAATTCGTCGGTGGCGAAGAGTGCCTGCGCGCCGAGTCGCGGGTCCGCGAGGTTCATGTAGCGGCGGGCGAAGGCAGGAGCGTCGTCGGGCAGAATCGGATTGGCCATTTCAGTGTTCCTTCGGTTGCGGTGAGTCAGATTGCGTGTGCGTTTTCATGACCGTGCGTGTGCGCGGGTTCCGGCGCGGCAGGCACGAAGCGGTATTCGGCGTCCTGGTCGAGCACGCGCTTCGCACGCACCCGGTCGATGTCGTTCTCCCACACCGCGACGATCACCGTCGCCACGCAGTTGCCGATCAGATTGGTGACGGCGCGCGCGATGCCGACGAACCAGTCGACCGGCAGGATCAGCACGAGGCCGAGCACGGGAATCGCGGGAATCGCGGAAAGCGTCGCGGCGAGAATCACGATGGCCGAGCCCGGAATACCGTGTGCGCCCTTCGACGTCACCAGCGACACGAGCACGACGACGATCAGGTCATGCAGCGACAGCGGCGTGTTGGTCGCCTGCGCGATGAAGATCACGGCGAGCGTAAGGTAGATCGAGAAGCCGTCGAGGTTGAACGAGTAGCCGGTCGGAATCACGAGGCCGACGGTCGAATCCTTCACGCCCATCCATTCGAGCTTGCGCATGATCTGCGGCAGCACGGCATCGGACGACGCGGTGCCGAGCACGATCGACAGTTCTTCGCGCAGATAGCGCACGAGCTTGAAGATCGAGAAGCCCGCGAGCCGCATGACCACGCCCAGCACCACGAACACGAACAGGAAGCAACTCGCGTAGAACACCATCACGAGCAAGCCCAGTTGCTTGAGCGACGCGACGCCGTACTGGCCGGTCGTGAACGCAATCGCGCCGAGCACGCCGAGCGGCGCGAGCTTGATGATGAACGCCATGATGCGGAAGAACACGTTCGACAACTCGTCGATGAACACCGTCACGCGCTGCGCCTTGTCGCCGAGCATCGAGAGCGCCGCGCCGAACAGGATGGCGAACACGAGCACTTGCAGGATGTCGCCCTTCGCGAAGGCATCGATCGCGGTGTCGGGGATGATCTTCAGCAGGAAGCCCGCCGTGTCCTTCAGGCTCTTCGCGTGCTCCGTGTAGGTGGAGAGCGACGCCGCATTGAGCGTATGCAGATCGATGTTCATGCCGACGCCCGGGCGCGTGACCCACGCCAGAATCGCGCCGATGACCAACGCGAGCGTCGTCATGATCTCGAAGTAGATGACCGCCTTGAGCCCGACGCGCCCGACCTTCTTCAGATCGCCCGCGCTCGCCATGCCGCTCACGACAACGCAGAACACGATCGGCCCGATCACCATTTTGATCAGCTTCAGAAAGCCGTCGCCCAAGGGCCGCAGCGACTGGCCGAATTGCGGAAATAGCGCGCCCACCACGATGCCGATGACCAGCGCGATCATCACCCTGCCGAACAGCGAATTCAGAAATCTCGACACGACCGTCTCCTCGTGTAATGTCTCAGGACCCGAGCAACTGTTCCGACTGGTCGGACCAGTGCTGTGATGTGGAATATTAGAAAGCCGATATAACCCAGTCAAGGACGCATTCGTAGCGGTATACCCTGTTCGATTCGGGCACGAAAATGCGCGCGGCACGGTCGCCCACACGGGCGCCCGGCACGCGCATACAATGGCGGTCAGACCGGCCAATACTGTTTTCTTCCTATGAAAAATGTCCCGCACACCGTGACCGACGCCGCGATCGCGACCATTCGCGAACGTATCGAATCGAGCGTGTATCCGGTCGGGAGCCTGCTGCCGGCGCAGCGGCAACTATCGGAGGAACTGGAGATCAGCCGGGCGTCGCTGCGCGAGGCGCTCTCGACACTCGAAGCGCTCGGTATGCTGCATATCCGTCCCGGCAAGGGCGTGTACGTCAGCAACGCGCAGGCGAGCAACGCGCATCCGTGGCGTTTCGCGGATCAGGCTTCGTTGCCGGATACCTATCAGATGCGTTTCGCGCTGGAGGGATTCGTCGCACGGCTCGCGGCGCATTCCATCGGCGATTCCGACATCGACTGGCTCGACGACAATCTCGGTTCGCTGCACGTCGCGTTGACGGAATCGGCGCTCGAGGAAGCCGCGCAACTGGATTTCGCGTTCCATATGCGTATCGTGAGTCTCGCGGGCAACGCGGCGATCGAATCGATCCTGCGCGGCAGCGCCGACATCATGAAGGAAAGCCAGCGCCTGCCGTTCTATCGGCGCGAACTGGTGCTGTCGACGTATCACGAACACGCGATGATCATCGAGGCGCTGAAGGCGCGCGACGGAGAGAAGGCCGGCCGCGCGATCGAAGGGCACATCGTCAATGCGGCGCAGCGCGCGGGCGTGCATTTTCCGGTGCCGAACAAAGCGTGAGCGCATGCGGCACTTCTTTTGATGTCGTCAGTCTCAGCAAGGGCCGTGCGTGATGGAGGTTTCGATCCGCTTGCGCTGCCCTGCAATTGACGAACATCAAGAGGAGCAGCGTCGATGGACATGCAACAACTCGTTTCGGAATTTCTATCCTCGGATCACGGCGCGCAAGCCACGCAAGCGCTGACCGATCAGGGCTTCAGCCCCGAAGATAGCCAGCAGATGCTCAGTACCGCCGCGCAGACCGCGCACGCGCACGCCGAAGAACAAAGCCAGGGCTTGCTCGGCGATCATCCCGGCAAGAGCTTTTTCGCGGCGTTCGCCGCCGGACTCGTGCGCGGAGACGGCTTTCTGAAATCGATGGAGGAAGGTGGCGAAGGCGTTCTCACGGGGCGCATCGCCGAATCGATCGCCGCGCGCATGGGCATGGACCCCGGCACGGCAGCCACGGTCGCGGCGGCGGCGACACCTTACGTCGTATCGTTTCTGCGCGAGAAGCTCGCGTAACGCAGACTAAAAGCTGCAAAAAACAAAGCCGCTCCGAAGAGCGGCTTTGTCGTTTCAGCAAGCCGAAACTTACTTGGCGTTCGCGAGTGCAACCGCCGTATCCAGCATGCGGTTCGAGAAGCCCCACTCGTTGTCGTACCAGCTCGACACCTTCACGAGACGGCCCGACACCTTCGTGAGCGTCGAGTCGAACGTCGACGAAGCCGGGTTGTGGTTGTAGTCGATCGAGACCAGCGGCGCATCGTTGTAACCGAGCACGCCCTTCAGCGCGCCTTCCGACGCTTCCTTCATGATCTTGTTGACTTCCTCGACCGTCGTGTCGCGCGCGGCGATGAACGACAGATCGACGACCGATACGTTGATCGTCGGCACGCGAATCGCGTAGCCATCCAGCTTGCCGTTCAGCTCCGGCAGCACGAGGCCGACCGCGGAAGCCGCGCCCGTCTTCGTCGGGATCTGGCTGTGCGTGGCCGAGCGCGCGCGGCGCAGGTCTTCGTGATACACGTCGGTCAGGACCTGATCGTTCGTGTAGGCGTGGATCGTGGTCATCAGACCGTTCACCAGACCGATCTTGTCGTTCAGCGGCTTGACGAGCGGTGCCAGGCAGTTCGTCGTGCACGATGCGTTCGAGATGACCGTATCCGAAGCCTTCAGCACGTGATGGTTCACGCCGTACACGACGGTCGCGTCCACGTCCTTGCCGCCCGGCGCCGAGATGATGACCTTCTTCGCACCGCCCTTGATGTGCGCGCTCGCCTTTTCCTTGGTCGTGAAAAAGCCCGTGCACTCCAGCACCACGTCGACCTTCAACTCGCCCCACGGCAGTTCGGCCGGATTGCGGTTCGCCAGCACGCGGATCTTGTCGCCGTTGACGACGAGGTAATCGCCGTCCACTGACACTTCACCCGGGAACTTGCCGTGCGCGGTGTCGTATTGCGTCAGATGCGCGTTCGTCTTGGCATCGCCCAGATCGTTGATGGCGACGATCTCGATATCGTGCTTCTTGCCGTTTTCATAGAGGGCGCGCAGCGTGTTGCGGCCGATCCGGCCGTAGCCGTTGATTGCAACGCGAATCGTCATGGTCTATCTCCTTGGCTCAAAAAAACCTTGCTTCGCTGAGATCAGTGCTTACGCGGCGAGAACGGACTTCGCCGTCCCGACGACGTTCTCCACCGTGAAGCCGAAATGCTTGAACAGCGCGCCCGCCGGGGCCGACTCGCCGAACGTGTCGATGCCGACCACGCCGCCTTCGAGGCCCACGTACTTGCGCCAGAAATCCGTCACGCCCGCCTCGATCGCCACGCGCGCCACGCCCTTGGGCAGCACGCGCTCGCGGTATTCGGCGTCCTGCTTGTCGAACAGGTTCGTGCAGGGCATCGACACGACGCGCGCGCCGATGCCTTCCTTCGCCAGCGCCTCGACCGCTTCCATCGCGAGCTGCACTTCCGAGCCGGTCGCGATGAGGATGATCTTGCGCGCGGGGATGTCGTCGTTCCAGTCGCGCAGCACGTAGCCGCCCTTCGCGATGTTGGCGATCTGAATGTCGTTGCGCGCCGAGAATTGCAGGTTCTGACGGCTGAAGATCAGCGTCGACGGACCATGATGCGCGATCGCATGCGTCCACGCGACGGCCGTCTCGACGGTATCCGCCGGGCGCCACGTCTGCAGATTCGGAATCAGGCGCAGGCTGGACACGTGCTCGATCGACTGGTGCGTCGGGCCGTCTTCACCGAGGCCGATGGAATCGTGCGTGAACACGAAGATCGAGCGCGACTTCATCAACGCGGCGACGCGCAACGCGTTGCGGCTGTAGTCCGAGAACGTCAGGAACGTGCCGCCGAACGGACGATAGCCGCCATGCAGCGCGAGACCGTTGATGGCCGCGCTCATGCCGAACTCGCGCACGCCGTAGTTGATGTGATTGCCCCACTGGATGCCCGCGTGATCCGGATTCGCGTTCTCCTCGTCGCCAGCAGCACGCACCGCTTTGGACGCCTTCCAGTTGGTGAGGTTCGAACCGGTCAGGTCGGCCGAGCCGCCGAGCAGTTCCGGCAGCGCCGCAGCCAGCCCTTCGATCGTGTTCTGCGATGCCTTGCGCGTCGCAACGGTCTCGCCCTTCTGGTTCGCGTCCTCGATGATCTTCGCGGCAGCTTCGGCCCAGTTCGCGGGCAGTTCGCCTGTCATGCGGCGCGCGAATTCCGTGCCTTCGCTGGCGTACTTCGCCTTGTAGGCGTCGAATGCCTTGTTCCACTCGGTTTCAGCGTGCGCGCCTTGTTCCTTCGCGTCCCACGCTGCGTAGACTTCCTGCGGAATTTCGAACGGACCGTAATTCCAGCCGATGGCCGCGCGCGTCGCCGCGATTTCCTTGTCGCCGAGCGGCGCGCCGTGCGCGTCGTGACCGCCCGCCTTGGTCGGCGCGCCCTTGCCGATGACCGTGCGGCAGCAGATCAAAGTCGGCTTGTCCGACTTCTTCGCTGCGGCGATGGCCGCATCGACCGCATCGACGCTGTGGCCGTCCACCGCGCGGATCACGTTCCAGCCGTACGCTTCGAAGCGCTTCGGCGTGTCGTCGTGGAACCAGTGCTCGACGTGGCCGTCGATCGAGATGCCGTTGTCGTCGTACAGCGCGATCAGCTTGTTCAGCTTCAGCGTGCCCGCGAGCGAGCAGGCTTCGTGCGAGATGCCTTCCATCAGACAGCCGTCGCCGAGGAACACGTACGTGTAGTGATCGACGATCTTCGCGTCCGCCTTGTTGAATTCAGCGGCGAGCAGCGCTTCGGCGAGCGCCATGCCGACGGCATTGCCGACGCCCTGGCCGAGCGGGCCCGTGGTCGTCTCGACGCCCGCCGTCATGCCGTATTCCGGGTGGCCCGGCGTCTTCGAATGCAACTGGCGGAAATTCTTCAGTTCGGCGAGCGGCAGGTCGTAGCCGGTGAGATGCAGGAGCGAGTAAAGCAGCATCGAACCATGACCGTTCGACAGAACGAAACGGTCGCGATCGAACCAGTGCGGGTTCGTCGGGTTGTGCTTCAGATGGCGCGACCACAGCGCGACGCCAATTTCGGCCATGCCCATCGGCATGCCGGGGTGACCGGAATTGGCTTGTTGAACGGCGTCCATGGCAAGCGCGCGGATCGCGTTGGCCATGAGGGCGGACTGGCTGGAGGTCGGGATCGTCATGTCGAGTCTGGGGCAGGTCCTGAAATGATCCACGGTGCTTCTCTTGCAGTACTTCTCACCCGAGCCGGACCCGCGGGACACAACGTTTTCAGGACCGGAACGACGAGAAACGACGAGGATCGGGAGGCCGTCATTCTAACAGACCGGTCCGATTGACACGCGCCGCAAGCATGGCAAAGCGGGTGCGGCCAGGCGTCCCGGGGCGCGGGCATGTTCCGTGCAAATGACCGTCGGCGATCTGCGGGAACTGCGCCTCGCCGCGCGCGTCGCAAGCGTTACGGCCACTGTCACGACTTCGTGACAACGCGTCACATTACACGGTAACGCGCATCATCGACGGACGTTGTTCCGGCGAAATCCGTCTGGCGCGCGGCTCGTTCTGCAAAATCCTCGCCGGTCCATTGTTCGTACGGCTTCATGGCAAAATGCCTGTCAATGTGCAGCAGCAAGGCTTCAAGGAGTGCTTTCGATGACCGACCCTCGCCCCGCCGACGTGCCCTGGCTGATCCCGTACCTCACCGTGCGCGATGCGCGCGTGAGCATCGCGTTCTATGAAAAGGCGCTCGGCTTCGCGGTGCGCGACAGCGTGAACGACGACGGCACGATCATTCACGTCGAGATGGCTTATCGCGGGCAGTTGATCGTGATGTTCGCGCCCGAAGGCGCATACGGTTCGCAGGCGCGCACGCCGAAGAGCGCCGGCCTGATGGCGCCGCAGTCGTTCTATCTGTATGTCGACGACGTCGACGCGACGTTTCAGCAGGCGCTCGCCGTCGGCGCCAAATCCCTCATCGAGCCGCAGGACCAGTTCTGGGGCGACCGTTTCGCGCAGATCGAAGACCCGGACGGCTATCGCTGGGCCATCGCGCGGCATCTGCGTTAAACGCGCTCGCATCGCCGTCAGGTATCACTACTATCCGCGGATCGAATATCCGCGATCGACCATCCATGCCACGTTTTCACGTCGACGGCCCACTTCGCGTGGGCCAGACTCTCACCCTTCCCGATGACGTCGTGCGTCACGTCCACGTCCTGCGCCTGCAGACCGGCGACGCGATCACGCTCTTCGATGGCGCCGGCGGCGAATATCGCGGGGAGCTCGTCGATATCGCCAAACGGGCAGCCACCGCGCGCCTCAACGAACACAGCGCGCGCGAGGTCGAGCCGCCTTATCGCGTGACGCTCGCGCAAGGTGTGGCGGGCGGCGACAAGATGGACTGGCTCATTGAGAAGGCGGTGGAACTCGGCGTGGCAGCCATCGCGCCTATCACCGCCGAGCGCGGCGTCGTGCGTCTCGCCGGCGAGCGCGCATTGAAGCGTCAGGCGCACTGGCAGGCGCTCACGCGCGCAGCGTGCGAGCAGTGCGGCCGCAACCGCGTGCCGGATGTCGCCCCGCCGCGCGATCTCGACGCCTGGCTCGCCGATCTGCCCGCCGCCACCGATGGCGAACTGCGCCTGCTGCTCTCGCCGCGCGCCGAAGTCAGCTTCACTTCGCTGCCCGCCGATCCGCCGCGCGCTCCGGTCACGTTGCTGATCGGCCCCGAAGCGGGCTTCTCGCCCGGCGAAGAAAGCGCGATCGTCGATGCGGGCTTTGCCACGCTCGGCCTCGGCCCGCGCGTGTTGCGCACCGAGACGGCCGGCATCGCGGTGCTCGCCGCGCTGGCCGCGCGCTGGGGCGGCTGGTGAGTCTCCGTCACACTCCGGCGCGCCAACCAAAACAGCCCGATGAACGCGCCTTTCGGCTGCGCTCATCGGGCTGCTGCACCATCCTGACCGCCGCGAGCGCGGCGGCCGAGCAAACTCAGACGAACGAGTAAAACACGCGGAAAGCCACTTTCCGCTCGGCCCAGAACTCCGCTGCATCGCGGAAGACGTCGAGGAGGACTTCACGCCCTTCCTTGTCGAATTTCTGCGCGATCGGCAATTGCTCCAGCACGATCACGAAACCCGGCTGCGAGCCCGCCTTGTGAACGAGATCGGTGAGCGAATCGTAGAGCGCGTCGTAGTTCTTGCCGAAATGCTTGGGGAAAATGAACGAGGTGGCGATGGTCTCGAGCACTTCCTGCTTGCTCTGAGCCTGACCGAGATAGGCGTAGAGAAAATGCTGGCCCAGGCGGTTCGCTTCGTCCGCGAGATCCTGCACGCGGAACGCGCGTATCGACTGCACGATATTAGGCCGCACGGTGGCAAACAGCGCTTCAGGATCCTCTTGCGAATGGAACTCCTCAGGCCTGGTCTCGTCGTCGGGTCTGTTGTCGTGTTCTGTCATGCGTAACCGCAATACTCGCTGGAACAGGTTGCCATCGCCGGTGGCGAAAAGATCACCCGCGACGCTATGGTCGTGCGCGTAGATGTTGTCGCTCATGCCGTTAATCCCGTAGTTAATCCGCAATGCGTTTGAAACTGGCGTAGTGGTCGTCCGTGTAGTAGCAATCGCCGATCTGCTTCTTCGGGCCGCCGCAAACGATCCGGCGCGCGCCGCGATCCCGCGCGCGCGGCGTGGGAACGGTGTATTCGTGGTAGTAGCCGCGTGCATGCCGCGGCAGCAGACGCTCGCGATTGCCGAACACGACGCCGTCCTTCTCAAAAGGGAAAGGGCCGCCCGCTTCGATCAGCCGCAAGGTCGCGACCGCCTGCCTGGGCAATTGCGCGATGTGGACGGTGGCGAACCCGTCACGCTCCTGCCCGCCGGTCGCGTCAAGCTGCCGTGACTGCGCCTCCCGGACCGGTTCCACTGGCGCAACCGGCGCCGGACTCGCCGACGCAACCGGTTCCTGAACGCCACTGCGAGGTTCGTCCTTGCCGCATGCGCCCAACAGGACGCTCAGGACGACGACGGAACACAGAACCCGCGCGCGCATCACCAAACGGTTGTCCTCGCGTTACACCAGAATTCGACGACCATGAAAGATGTAAGGGTATCGCTAATGACAGGGCGAAGCAACGTCAGGCCGAAAATCGGAAATTTTTTCTTAGATTGATCGCGTCGAGCAATTCCGGGCGCGCTTCATCGGCCGCATTTAGCCCAAATCTGAGAGATTTTTATCTTTCGCAGGATAATAATTCGACGCGTGGGATCTTGAAGCCTCTGGACGAGCCGCCTCACTCGTCGCCAGCTTCACGGCAACGCGCTCCGCCGACGATCCCGCATTTCGCGGGTAAAAGCAGACACCCCTCTTGCTTTTTCTCGGGCGTGCCGTGTGTCACGGCACGCCATTGTTTTTGTCCAAACAAAACGCGGCGGGAGCGCCGCCGCGTTTCATGTCAAACCGAAGCCGCGCTTAGCGCGTAGCCGTCGCGTCCGCCACCAGCAACGCCGTCATGTTGACGATCCGCCGCACTGTCGCCGACGACGTCAGCACGTGCACCGGCTTGGCCGCGCCGAGCAGGATCGGCCCGATCGCGATGCCGCTTCCCGCCGCCGTCTTCAGCAGGTTGTACGAGATGTTCGCCGCGTCGATGTTCGGCAGGATCAGCAGGTTCGCATCGCCCTCGAGCGTCGATTCCGGCAGCACTTCGCGGCGCAAGCGCGAATCCAGCGCGACGTCGCCGTGCATTTCGCCATCCACGTCGAGATCGGGCGCGCGCTCCTTGAGGATCGCGAGCACCTCGCGCATCTTCTGGGCGCTCGGCGCGTTGCTCGTGCCGAAGTTCGAATGCGACAGCAGCGCGATCTTCGGCACGATGCCGAAGCGCTTCACTTCTTCCGCCGCCAGAATGGTGATTTCGGCGAGCTGCTCGGGCGTCGGATCGACGTTCACGTGCGTATCGACGATGAAAATCTGCCGGCCCGGCAGCACGAGCGCGTTCATCGCCGCGTACACCTTCGCGCCTTCCTTCTTGCCGATCACCTGATCGATGAAGTGCAGATGGCGATGCGTCGTGCTCACCGTGCCGCAGATCATGCCGTCGGCTTCGCCCTTCTGCACGAGCATCGCGCCGATGAGCGTCGTGCGGCGGCGCATTTCGAGCTTCGCCATCTGCTCGCTGATGCCCTTGCGCGCCATCATCTTCGCGTAGGTCTGCCAGAAATCGCGGTAACGCTCGTCGTGATCCGTATCGACGACGGAGAAATCGGTGCCCGCCGTAAGGCGCAGGCCGAACTTCTGGATGCGCTGCGCGATGACCGCCGGACGGCCGATGAGAATCGGCTTCGCGATCTTTTCATCGACGGCGATCTGCACCGCGCGCAGCACGCGCTCTTCCTCGCCCTCCGCGAACACGATGCGCTTCTTCTCCGGCTCGACGCTGCGCGCGAGCTGGAACACCGGCTTCATCGTCGTGCCGCTGTGATAGACGAACTGCTGCAGATGCTGCTCGTAGGCTTCCATGTCCTCGATCGGACGCGTCGCGACGCCGGAGTCCATCGCGGCTTTCGCCACCGCCGGCGCGATCTTCACGATCAGACGCGGATCGAACGGCTTCGGAATCAGATATTCCGGACCGAAGGACAAGTCCTGAATGCCATAAGCCGTCGCGACGATATCGCTCTGCTCCTGACGCGCCAGTTCCGCAATCGCGTTCACCGCCGCGATTTCCATTTCCTTCGTGATGACGGTCGCGCCCACGTCCAGCGCGCCGCGGAAGATGAACGGGAAGCACAGAACGTTGTTGACCTGGTTCGGATAGTCCGTGCGGCCCGTGGCGAGCACCGCGTCCGGGCGCACTTCGAGCGCGAGTTCCGGCAGGATTTCCGGCGTCGGATTGGCGAGCGCGAGGATCAGCGGCTTCGCGGCCATCTGCTTGACCATGTCCTGCTTGAGCACGCCGCCCGCCGACAGACCGAGGAACACGTCCGCGCCTTCCATCACTTCAGCGAGCGTGCGCGCGCTGGTTTCGCGGGCGAACAGTTCCTTGTCCGGGTCCATGAGTTCGGTGCGGCCCTTGTAGACCACGCCGGCGAGATCGGTCACGTAGATGTTCTCGCGCTTCATGCCGAGATCGACGAGCAGGTTCAGGCAGGCCAGCGCCGCCGCACCCGCGCCCGACGCAACCAGCTTCACTTCGCCGATATTCTTGCTGACGACCTTCAGACCATTGGTGACCGCCGCCGCGACGACGATCGCCGTGCCGTGCTGGTCGTCGTGGAAGACGGGAATCTTCATGCGCTTGCGGCATTCGCGCTCGACGATGAAGCAGTCCGGCGCCTTGATGTCTTCCAGATTGATGCCGCCGAAAGTCGGCTCCAGCGCGGCGATCACGTCGACGAGCTTGTGCGGGTCGTTTTCGTTCAGCTCGATATCGAACACGTCGATGCCGGCGAACTTCTTGAACAGCACGGCCTTGCCTTCCATCACCGGCTTCGACGCGAGCGGCCCGATGTTGCCTAGACCCAGCACGGCCGTGCCGTTCGACACGACGCCCACGAGATTGCTGCGCGCGGTGAAGCGCGCCGCGTTCAGCGGATCCTCCACGATCGCTTCACACGCGAACGCGACGCCCGGCGAATAGGCGAGCGCGAGGTCGCGCTGGTTGATCATCTGCTTCGTGGGCGCGATCGCGATCTTTCCCGGAACCGGGAATTCGTGATAATCGAGCGCGGCTTCGCGCAACTTCGTATTGGCGTCAGTCGTCATAAGGCGGGCTAGCAGTGCGGGAATTAGAATGGAAGTTCGAACGCATTGTAGCGCCAATCAGGGGCGGTTTCGGGCCGCGCTCCATGCATTTCGGCTACAAGTGCCGTGACCGGAAACGGTCTGATCGCTCCGTGGGGCAAGGCTCGCGGCGCTTCGTTCGATTTTTTCGAGACACGGGACGGAAGCTTTCGGGGTCCTTGCGCGTCCCGCGTCGTTCTCTTGCAGCGCACAAAAAACCATTTCATCGCCGACGATGCTCTCCGAGTTTTCTCTGATCGACCGCTTCTTTGCCCGCCGCGCGACCGCGCCCTCGCCACGTCATGACGACGAAGCCGCGCGGCCGCTCGGCATCGGCGACGACTGCGCGCTGATCGCGCCGCCCGCCGGGCATCAGCTCGCCATTTCGACGGACATGCTGGTCGAAGGCCGCCACTTCTTTCCCGATGTCGATCCTTACGCGCTCGGGCACAAGGCGCTCGCCGTGAATCTGTCGGACCTCGCCGCGATGGGCGCGCAGCCGCACGCGTTCACGCTCGCGCTCGCGCTGCCGCGCGCCGACGAAGCATGGCTCGAAGCGTTCAGCAATGGCCTCTTCGCGCTCGCCGACCGGCACGACTGCGCGCTCGTCGGCGGCGATACGACGAGCGGTCCGCTGAATCTCTGCATCACCGTGTTCGGCGACGTGCCGCACGGCGCGGCCCTGCGTCGAGACGCCGCGCGGCCTGGCGACGACATCTGGGTGTCCGGCACGCTGGGCGATGCGCGCGCGGGACTCGGCGCGATCCGCAACGAATGGCGCGCACCCGACGAAGCCACCGCCGCAAACTGGCAGCGCGCGCTGGAGCGGCCCGAGCCGCGCGTCGCGCTCGGTCTCGCCCTGCGCGGCGTGGCGCACGCGGCGCTCGATATCTCCGACGGCCTCGCGGGCGATCTCATGCACATCCTGAAACGCTCGGGCGTGCGCGCCGTCGTCGATGCCGATGCCGTGCCGTGCTCGGACGCCGTCCGCGCGCTGCCCGAGGCCGCGCGCCGCCAATGCACGCTCGCCGGCGGCGATGACTACGAGCTCTGCTTCACCGCGCCGCCGGCCGCGCGCGCGGCGCTCGCGAATATCGCGACGAGCGTGAAAGTGCCGCTGACCCGCATCGGTACAATCGAATCATCCGGTGCGCCCGGTATCGCCTGGCGCGATGCCGCCGGCGCGCCGCTCTCCCTGACGTTGCAAGGCTTCGATCATTTTCATGCAGACTGACCCGACCCTCGCGGGCGAACCGAACGATTCACGCAATGCGCCGCGCGCGCCGCGCAAGGCGAGCGCGCGCTTCATGCTCACGCATCCGCTCCATATTCTTTCGCTCGGCTGCGGCAGCGGGCTGTCCCCCGTCGCGCCGGGAACGGTCGGCACGCTGTTCGCGTGGCTGACGTTCATCGTCTTCAACCCGCATATGACGGTCGCGGCGTGGGGCGCGCTGATCGTCGTCGGCTTTATCGCCGGATGCTGGTTCACCGGCTTCACCGCCAAGAAAATGGGCGTCGCGGACCCGTCGCCGGTCGTGTGGGATGAGATCGTCGCGTTCTGGCTCGTGCTGCTGCTCGTCACGCCCGCGACATTTACCGGTCAGTTGTGGGCGTTCATTGTGTTCCGTTTCTTCGACATGGTGAAGCCGCCGCCCATCCGCTATTTCGACCGCCATCTGAAAGGTGGCTTCGGCATCATGTTCGATGATCTCGTCGCGGCGTTCTTCACGCTGCTCGTGATCGCGCTCTGGCGCATGACCGTCTGACTTTCCCATCCATCGAGAACACCGCCATGCCAACCGACACCGTCGTTCACCAACTTGCGATTCGCGTCGGCAACAAGCTGCGCGACGAACGGCTGATGCTCGCCACCGCCGAGTCGTGCACGGGCGGCATGGTCGCGACCGCCATCACGGATATTTCGGGCAGCAGCGCGTGGTTCGAGCGCGGCTTCGTCACCTATTCGAATCTCGCCAAGATCGAGATGATCGGCGTCCCGGCGGCGCTGATCGAGCAGCACGGCGCGGTGAGCGAACCCGTCGCGAAGGCGATGGCCGAAGGCGCGCTGCGCAACAGCCGCGCGCAGGTGTCGGTGGCGATCACGGGCGTCGCGGGCCCGGCGGGCGGAAGCGATGCGAAGCCGGTCGGCACGGTGTCGTTCGCCTGGAGCAACCGCCTTCATACCGGCGTCGAAACGCAACTGTTCAAGGGCGACCGCGAACAGGTGCGCGCGCAGGCGGCCGCGCATGCGCTGCGCAAGCTGCTGGAATTTCTGGATCAGCGTGAACGGTGAGACGCAGTTGCATCGCATGACGAAACCAGATAGCCAGACGGCCGATCCGGCCACATACACCAGAGACCAGGTGGCCCGCTGGATGGGCCCGAAGACCATCGGCAAGGCGCTCGGCTATGTTCATGCCGTCGCGGATATCGACTTGGTGAAGCACATGATGTACGCGCAGGTACCGGGGACGCAACCGGCGCCGTACATGGTCGAGATCACATTCCAGAGCGGCCGGCCGCACGGCTACTGCTCCTGCCCGGTCGGGTATGACTGCAAGCATGTCGCGGCAACGCTGCTCGCCTGGCTGGAGCGAAAGGAAGCGGCTGAGCGATCCGGCGTGAGCATGGCCGTCGAGCGGTGGCTGTCGGGCTTTCGCGCCAAGGTCGAGGCGACGCGGCAGGCGCAGGCGAAAGCGGCCCGATCCGCTACCGGCGCGGTGTATCAGATCGTCTACGTGCTCATGCCGTCCCTGCGCGGTCACTCGGGTTTCGAGCTGGTGACCCTCAAGGCGCGGCTCAACGTCGATGGCGCGATCCGCGCGACCGAAAGCTGGTACCCGAACTACGCCGCCTGGAAAAGCCCGCCTAAATTCGTGTCCACCGAGGACGACGCGATCATCCGCGCGCTCAGAACCGAGCGCGGCTATTCGGGCGACGGTTACGCACCATTCGGCAAGCGCGGCGCGGTGGTGTGGCAGATGATGCTAGCGACGGGCCGCCTCTACTTCGAGCCGAACGCGAATGCCCTGCAGCTGAAACAGCCTTTGCGCGAAGGCGCGCGCCGCCGCGGCAATGTCGAATGGATTCCGCACCACGACGACATGATCTTCGCGGCGCTCGAAACCGAACCGGAAGGCGGCGTCGTGCTGCCGACCGAACCACCGTGGTACTTCGATGGCGTCAGGAACGAAACCGGCCCCGTCGATTCACCCGTGCCCGACGAACTCCTCGCCGACTACCTGGCGATGCCGGTGCTGACGCTCGAGGAAGCGGCCATCGTGCGCGCGGCGCTCGCCGAATTCGCGTCCGAACTGCCCGCGCCGCCCGCCGACGGCGACGCGGGGACCCGCACGATCGACGCCGCGCCAGTCCCCGTGCTCACGCTCGCCACGCTCCTGCTCGACGCGCCTCGCAGGCTGAACGCGCCGCCGGTGGAACTCGATATCGCCCGGTTCGATTTCGACTACGGCGGCATCACGATTCCGGCGAACGGTCTCGAGACGCTCGTGCGGCTCGCGGACGGCGAACGCGTCCGTATTGCGCGCCGGCAAGATGCCGAAGACGCGTGCTGGAATCGTCTGATCGAAGCCGGACTGAAGTCCATTACCGGCGTGCGGGGCCATCACGACGACTCCCAGTATGCCGGCGCCTTCGTCTTGCCCTCGCAGGATGCGTGGCCAGCGTTCGTCGCCGAACAGGTGCCCGCGCTGCGTGCAGCCGGCTGGCGCGTGATCATCGAGCCGAACTCGCGTTTCGATGTCGTCGAGATCGAAGAAATCGAGGCGACCGCGCGTGCCGCCGAGAACAACTGGTTCGATCTCGAACTGGGCATCATGGTCGAGACGGAGCGCGTGCGCCTGGAACCGCTGCTCGCCGAACTCTTCGCGCGCGACCGCCGCTGGCTCAACGGCGCGATCGATCTGATCGACGACGCCCACGCCGTCGAATTCCGTACTCTGGCGGGCAGGCGCTTCATGGTGCGCGCCGCGCGGATCAAACCGCTCGTGCATGCGCTGATCGACCTGTTCGACCGCGCCGATCCTCAAGCGGAAACACCGTTGCGACTGTCGGCGCTCGAAGCCGGCCGCCTCGCCGAAGCCGATGAACGATTGCGCTGGCAATTCGACGGCGACGCGTCGGTGGTCGGACTCGCGCAGCGGCTGCGCAAAGCCGCCGGACCGCGCCGGATCGCCGTGCCGCGCGGCCTGAAAGCGAAGTTGCGCGATTACCAGCGCGAAGGCGTCGACTGGATGCAGTTCCTGCGCGAACACGATCTCGCCGGCGTGCTCGCCGACGACATGGGCCTCGGCAAGACCGTGCAGACGCTCGCGCACATCCTCGTCGAAAAGGAAGCCGGCCGTCTGACGCGCCCGGCACTGATCGTCGTGCCGACCACGCTCGTCAACAACTGGCAGGAAGAAGCGCGCCGTTTCGCGCCACGGCTCAAAGTGCTGGATCTGCATGGGCCGCAGCGCCACGAACGCTTCGCGCTCATCCCGGAGCACGAACTCATCGTCACGACGTATCCGCTCGTCTGGCGCGATCACGAAGCGCTTGCGCAACACGACTATCACCTGCTGATACTCGACGAGGCGCAGTACGTGAAGAACGCCTCGAGCAAGGCGGCGGGCGTCATCCGCACGTTGCGCGCGCGGCATCGCCTGTGCCTGACCGGCACGCCGCTCGAGAATCATCTGGGCGAACTCTGGTCGCAGTTCGATTTCCTGCTGCCCGGCTTTCTGGGCACGCAAAAAGACTTCGCGGCCCGCTGGCGCAAACCGATCGAAAAGTACAACGATTCGACGCGCCGTGACCTGCTCGCGCGCCGGATTCGCCCCTTCCTGCTCCGTCGCCGAAAGGACGATGTCGCGACCGAACTGCCGCCGAAGACCATGATCGTGCGCAGCGTCGAGCTGGAAGGCGCGCAGCGCGATCTCTATGAGACCGTGCGCGCCGCGATGCAGAAGAAGGTGCGCGATGCGATCGCGCAGCAAGGTTTCGCACGCAGCCACATCCTGATGCTCGACGCGCTGCTGAAGCTGCGGCAGGTGTGCTGCGATCCGTCGCTCGTCAAACTGCCGGGCGCGAAAAAAACGTCGGATTCGGCCAAGCTCGCGCTGTTGCTCGACATGCTGCCGAACCTGATCGAGGAAGGCCGGCGCGTGCTGGTGTTCTCGCAATTCACGGGCATGCTCGCGATCATCTCCGCCGCGCTCGACGCGGCCGGTCTCGGCTACGTCACGCTGACGGGCGAAACCGCCGATCGCACGACGCCCGTGCAGCGCTTTCAGGCCGGCGAAGCGCCGATCTTCCTGATCAGCCTGAAAGCGGGCGGCGTCGGCCTGAACCTGACCGCCGCCGATACCGTCATTCATTACGACCCGTGGTGGAACCCCGCCGCCGAGAATCAGGCGACAGACCGGGCGCACCGCATCGGGCAGGACAAGCCGGTGTTCGTGTACAAGCTCGTGGCGACGGGCAGCATCGAGGAAAAGATTCTGTCGATGCAGGAGCGCAAGGCAGCGCTCGCCGCGGGGATTCTGTCCGAAGATTCGCGCGCGGTGGAGAAGTTCTCCGCCGAGGACATCGACGCGCTGTTCGCGCCGATTCCCGATGCCTGAACCGCGCGTTCAGCGATACGCGTTGATCGTATCGCGCGTCTTCTTCGCCGCTTCGGCGGCGGCTTGTGCGTAGTCGTCGCCCTTGCTCGCGTAGATGATCGCGCGCGACGAGTTGATCAGCATGCCCGTGCCGTTCGCGGTGCGGCCCGCGCGCACGGTCGCTTCGACATCGCCGCCTTGCGCGCCGATGCCGGGAATCAACAACGGCATATCGCCGACGATGCCCCGCACGGTTTCGATTTCCTTCGGGAACGTCGCGCCGACGACCAGCCCGAGCTGGCCGCTCGCGTTCCACTTTTCGGCGGCGAGCGTCGCGACGACCTGATACAGCGGCTTGCCGTCGGTCGTGAGGAATTGCAGATCGGAGCCGCCCGCGTTCGACGTGCGGCACAGCACGATCACGCCCCGGCCTTCATGTTCGAGATACGGCTCGATCGAATCGAAACCCATGTACGGATTGACCGTCACGGCATCCGCCCGATAGCGCTCGAACGCTTCCTTCGCGTACTGCTCGGCCGTGCTGCCGATATCGCCGCGCTTCGCATCGAGGATCACCGGAATGCCGGCGTGCTTTTCGTGGATGTGCGCGATCAGCGCTTCGAGCTGGTCTTCGGCGCGATGCGCCGCGAAGTACGCGATCTGCGGCTTGAACGACGACGCATATGGTGCGGTCGCATCGACGATGGTCTTGCAGAATTCGAAGATCGCATCGGCGCGGCCGTTGAGCGCGGCGGGAAATTTCGCGGGCTCAGGGTCGAGGCCGACGCACAGAAGCGATTGCGTGCGCGACCACGCGGCGTTGAGAGACTGAATGAAGGACATGGCGGGATTCGTTGAACGTCGATGCCACGCATTTTAACGTGCGTGGCATCGCCGTCTCCCGGACATCAGCGCGATGCGCTTCTCGCCCGCGCCTTCGCTCCCGCGCGCGTGCGCGGCCGTGCACGCCGCGCCGCTTCTCCGGTGCGTTCGACCGTGAAGCGAAACTCCCGCGAGAGCCGCTCGCCCGGCGCGAGCACGGTCATGCCGTGCGCTTCCCCGCCGCCGGGCAGATTCACCGCGTTGACCGGATGATCGACCGGCTCGAAACAGAAGAAGCTCTCGCCGGGCGGCGCGTACAGCACGTAGTAGTCGGTATCGGCGGCGATCGTCAGCGACAGGCGCCGCTTCGGCCACAGCACGCTCGTGCGCCCGCTCCATCCCGTGAACGCGTTGTTCACCATCTCGGACGGCATCGGATACGCGACGCCGAACTGCCACGCCGGCGGCGTCGGCACATGCCGCACCGGCAGCCAGTCGTCGCCGCACAGCCACACGCCGCCCGCCGCCGCCGACAACTCCGTGTCGGCCTCGCGCATCAGAAACGGATGCAGCCCGAGGCCGAACGGCAACGCTTCGTCGCCGGTGTTCTCGACATCGAGAGTGACGACGAGCGTGGCTTCGTCGAGCGTGTAGGTCTGCGCGGCGCGAAACGAATACGGCTTGCCGTCGCTGCGATCGAGCGTGAGACGCGCGCGCCCCGCATCTTCCGCGTCCTCCGCTTCGACCTGCCACGCGCCGAGCCAGCCGTCGCCATGCAGCGGCAGCGGTTCGCCCGCGCGATTGCACGGCACGTCGATGGAGCGTCCGGAGAACTGAAAGCGCCCGTCGCCGATGCGGTTCGAATACGGCAGGAGCGGATAGCACGCGAGCTGATTCGGATCGGTATCCGGACCGGGTTCGGCGCAGGGCCGGAAGATCGGCACCAGCGCGCCTTCGTGACGCCAGTCGAAGCGCGTGATGCCGCCGCCGAGCGACGGCGCGAGTTCGAGCCGCAGATGCGCGTTGGCGAGGGTGATGCAGCCTTCGGTGTGCGATCCGCCGATCGCGACGACCGCCGTGCCCGGGCCGGGACGGATGGGTGGCTCGGCCGCGGCGGCCAGCCTGGAGCGGCGGGCGTTCGCCTGCGCCGTGGACGTCGATGCAGGATTCGGTCTTTGCTCTGTGCGCGCAACAGCCATGACTCGTGCTCCATCGAGAGGCGAAAAACCCGGCGCCGCCGGGGCAGGCCGGACGACGCGTCGTCGCGCGCCGTCTCGGTGTTCTCTTCGTTACGCCTTGCCTGCGAAAACGGCTTCGGCGATGCCGCGCGCGCCGGGTGTCGCGACAAACACGCCGCCGGCGTGCGCATCGCTTCCGAGTGCCGTGTCGTCGAGGCCGATGCGCGCGCTCGTCACATACAGCGTGCCGAAATCGGCGCCGCCGAACGCGGCGCAACTCGGCTGCGCGGTCGGCACGTCGATGCGCGCCGTCTCGCGGCCATCGCGCCCATATCGCACCACCCGCGCGCCGCCCCACTGCGCGTTCCACAAACCGCCTTCGGCATCGACGATGGAACCATCCGGCACGCCGGTCGCGTCGGTCAATTCGACGAACACGCGGTCATTCGAAAACGTCGGGTATTCGCAGACGCGGATCTGGCGCGTCGGCGAGTCACAGTAATACATCGTCGCGCCGTCGGGGGAAAAACCGATGCTGTTCGAGATCGCGCAATTTCCGAGCGGCAGCCGTTCGAGCGACAAATCCCGGTTCAACCGATAAAACCCGCCGATCGCCTGCGCGTCGTCGACATCGTGCTTCGTGCCGAATACGAAGCGTCCCTCGCGATCGCAGCGGCCGTCGTTCAGGCGCGTCGGCAGATCGGCTTCGACTTCCATGAGGGTCTCGATCCTGCCCGTCGCGATCTCGTAGAACGCGAGCCGCGACGCGAGCCCGAGCAGCAGGAAACGCGCATCGGCGCACGGCGTGAAGCATCCGAGCCGCTCGGGCATGGCGAACGATTCGCTCGCGCCGTCGCACGGATCGTAGCGCCACAGCGTGTTGCCTTCGATGTCGGTCCACCAGAAGCGGCCGCTCGCGGCGCACCACGTCGCGCCCTCGCCGAGCGAGCATCGGCTGTCGATGAGAAGCTGCGCGCGAGTCGAGTTCATCAGGCCCATCCTCCGTCGACGATGATGTCTTGCGCGGTCAGCATGCTGCTGTCGTCCGAGGCAAGAAAGAGCGCGGCGCGGGCGAGATGCGCGGGCAGCAATTCCGCGTCGATGCACTGGCCTTGCTTGATCGCTTCGCGGCCGGCGTCGTCGAGCCAGAGGCGCTTCTGCTTTTCGGTCATGACCCAGCCGGGTACGAGCGTGTTCACGCGGATGCCGAACTTGCCGAGATCGCGCGCGAGGCCGCGCGTCATGCCTTGTACGGCCGATTTCGCCGTGACGTAGACGGGGAAGTTGCCTTGCTTGAGCATCCAGCTGATCGAGCCCAGATTGACGATCGAGCCGCCGCCCGATTGCTTCATGTCTTCGATCACCGCCTGAGCCGCGAAGAACTGATGGCGGATGTTGACCGCGATGCCCGCATCGTAGGACTCGGGCGTGACGTCCTCGATCTTGTGGCGCTTGTCGTTGGCGGCGTTGTTGACGAGCACGGTGATCGGGCCGAATGCCGTTCGGACGTCCGCGATGCCTTTGCGCAAGGCGTCGATGTCGGTGAGGTCGATGTTGAGGAACATCGGGCGGGTCTGGGTTGGCTGCAAGGCCGCGCCGAGGCGGTCGGCGAGGGATTCGCCCGCGTCGGTGTCGATGTCGAAGAAGGCGACTTTCGCGCCTTGATCGAAGAAGTGTTCGACGAAGGCCTCGCCGATGCCGGTCGCGCCGCCGGTTATCAGGACGGTTTTGCCTTGCAGGCTGGGGTATCTTGCGAGGTGTTTGTCGATTTGTGCCATGTCGTTTTGTCTCTTTGCCTGCGCTTCTAGGGAATCCTGAGTTCGTGTCGGTCTATTAGCACTGCCCCTGTGCGGGGCGGCAGTCACTTTCTTTGCTGCTGCAAAGAAAGTAACCAAAGAAAGCAGCTCGATACGCCCGCGGTCACACGCAATTTGGGTATCCTTCTCCTCACCCGTGGCCTCTGTAGCGAGTGCCCTCATAGGCCACATCCTGCTTGGACCGCGCACGGTCTGCCACATCGCGCCGCGTGCGTGCCTGGTTCAGCACCATATGGCTCCGGCCCGCTTCGCGGCCGACCGGTCCATCGGGTCTGCTCGTGCTTCTGTGCTAACACCTCCATCTCACTGCATCGGCGCTTCGTCGGTTTTCCCTTGCATTCCCAACGGCAGCGCGTAGCGCTGTGCCGAAGCTCTTTCGTGCTGAACCAGCACGCTATACGTTCTAGCTCGTCAGACCGTGCGCGGTCCAAGCCCGGTTAGGCCTACGAGGGCACTCGCTACTGAGTCCACGAACAACGAGAATAGTGGCCAAATTGCGTGTGACCGCGGGCGGCTCGAGCTGCTTTCTTTGGTTACTTTCTTTGCAGCAGCAAAGAAAGTGACTGCCGCCCCGCACAGGGGCAACGCAAATAGACCGACGCGAAATCAGGATTCCACGAAGGCACCAAGCGCACCACCATCAATCCCTCGACCCGCGATTCTTCAACTGATCAAGCAACACGGCTGCAAGCAAAATCGCTCCCCGCACAAGATACTGATAAAACGCATCGATATTCAGCAGATTCATGACGTTCTCGACGGTGCCCATGATCAGCACCCCAATCACGACGCCAGAAATCGTCGCCCGCCCGCCGAGCAGCGAAACCCCACCCAGCACGCAAGCCGAAATCACGTTCAGCTCGAAACCTTGAGCCGCATTCGGCTGCCCCGACGTGATCCGCGAAGCGAGAATGACACCCGCCAGCGCGGTGACCGCGCCCTGAATCAAAAAGATCCACACCCGCGTGCGCTCGACATTGATCCCCGCGAGCCGCGAAGCCTCCGGATTACCGCCGATCGCCAAGGTATTGCGTCCATACACAGTCTGGTTGAGCAATACGCCAAAAACGATGAAGCACGCAAGCGTCACCCAGATAGGCAGGGAAATCCCGAGCATCGACAAACTGCCGAGCGCGATGAACGTATCCGACGACACCCCGACCGCCTGCCCGTGCGACACGATGAACCCGAGCCCGCGCACGATCTCCATCGTCGCCAGCGTGGTGATCAGCGCGTTGATGCGCAGATAGGCGATCACCGCGCCGTTCACGAAACCGATCACGGCACCCGCCGCCACGGCCGCGACAATCGCAATCGCCGTGTTGTCGGTCGCGTTGAGCACCATCGCGCAAAGCACGCCGGCGAACGCGATCGTCGACCCGACCGACAGGTCGAAATCGCGCGACGCGAGACAGAACATCATCGTGCAGGCAACCATGCCGATCTGCGAGATCGACAGCGCCAGACCGAGCATGTTCTCGATCGAAAAGAAGTGATCCACGGTCAGCGACATCGTCAGGAACATGACGATGAAGATCACGATCAGGCTGTACTCCGTGATCTGCTGCCACCACTTCTGCTTGTCGTTCTTCTGCGGGATCAGCGCATTCGCGACGGTTTCCGTCGCCTGCCCCACGATGTTTTCTCTTGCTTCCATGATTCGCTCCTCTTTTCCTTACGCCGCTTCGGCGACGCTATCGCTCTGCGGCAGCGCGAGACTCAGCACCGCCTGTTCGTTCGCCTTCTCGCGCGGCAGTTCGCCCGCGATCCGCCCCTGCCGCATCACGATGATCCGGTCGGACACGCCGAGCACTTCCGGCAGCTCCGACGAAATCATCACGATCGCGCAGCCGCGCTCGGCAAGCTGATAGATGACGTTATAGATCTCGTGCTTCGCGCCGACGTCGATGCCGCGCGTCGGCTCGTCGAGGATCACCACCTTCAGATCCGGCTCCGCGAGCCAGCGCGACAGAATCGCCTTCTGCTGATTGCCGCCCGACAGAAAACGGATGCGCTGCTTGCGGCTCGGCGTCTTGATCTTCAGAAGCTGGATGAAGCGTTCGGCCGTCTGCGCCTCCTTCTTGCGATCCAGAAAGAGGCCGCCGCGCAGATAGTGACGGCGGCACGAGATGTTGATGTTCTCCGCGACCGTCGCGATCGCGACGATGCCCTCTTCCTTGCGATCCTCCGGACACAGCACGATGCCGTGACGAATCGCTTCGCCCGTGCTGCGTACCTTGATCGGCTGGCCGTCGAGCGTGATCGTGCCTTCCTTCTTCTTGTCCGCGCCGTAGACGAGATGCATCAGCTCGCTGCGGCCCGCGCCCACCAGCCCGAAAAATCCGACGATTTCACCGCGCTTCACATCGAAGTTCGCGGGTGCGCTCAACGCGTCGCCCTGCACGTTCGCAACCGAAAAGCGCACGTCGCCGAGCGGCCGCGCCCGATAGTTGTAGATGTCGCTGATTTCGCGGCCGACCATTTCCTGCACGAGCGTGTCGCGCGGCACGTCGGCGAGCGACAGATGCGACGCGATCTTGCGGCCGTCGCGGAAGATCGTGCAGGCATCGCAGAGTTCGTAGATCTCGTCCATGCGATGCGAAATGTAGATCAGCGCGCGGTTGTCCGCCTTCAGGTCGCGCACGAGCTTGAAGAGCACTTCCGTCTCGCGGTGCGACAGCGAACTCGTCGGCTCGTCGAGCGCGATCACGCGCGCGTTGCGCAGCAACGCCTTGCAGATTTCGACCATCTGCCGCTGCGCGATGGACAGCTTGCGCAGCTTCGCGTTCGGGTCGAGATCGACGCCCATCGCGGCAAGCCGTTCGCGCACGTGCGCCTTCGCCGCGCGCTTGTTCACCCAGCCGAGCCGGTTCGGCAGCGCGCCGAGCAGCAGGTTCTCGGACACGGTCAAATCTGGCACGTACTGCAATTCCTGATGAATCACCGCGATGCCCGACGCGATCGAAGCCGCCGCGCTCGCGAAATGCACTTCGTTGTCGTCGATGAGCACGCGCCCCGAATCGGGCTGATACTCGCCGCCGAGAATCTTGAGCAAGGTCGATTTACCCGCGCCGTTCTCGCCCATCAGACCGTGAACTTCGCCGGCGTTGACGTCGAACGACACGCCGTCGAGCGCGCGCACGCCTGGAAACACCTTGCCGATATTGTCAAAACGCAGCGTCGCTGACACATCGCCTCCTGAATTCGCGCGGGCCGTACTTTCATACGGCCCGCAAAGCTTTAGTTCGATGCCAGGCCCATCTGCTGACGCACCGAAGCCACGTTCTCACGCGTGGCGAGCATGCCGGTCGTGAGCGTGAGCGGCGGCGGCGCCTTGCCGTCCTTGATCCACGCGTACATCAGCTCGGAGGTCTCTTCGCCGTGACGCTTCGGGCTGATGATCACGGTGCCGTAGAAGCCCGTCGGATTCGGCTTCTTGAACTCGTTGAGTGCCGAGTCCGAACCGCCGATGCCGATGCCGATCATGTTGTCCGCCTTGAAGCCGCGCCCTTCCGCCGCGCGCACCGCGCCGAGCACGCCCTCGTCGTTGAGCGCGTAAGCGACCCAGTGCTTGAACTGCGGATTCTTCGTGAGCGCGATGTTCGCGGCGTTGAACGCGTTCTCGGTGTCGGTCTTCGCCTGCGGCGCCATGATGATGTTCGCCTTCGGGAAACCGGCGGCGACGAGCGCGTCGGTTGCGCCGGCGGTGCGGTCATGCGCGGTCGGCAACTGTTCGTAGGTCACGTCGATCGCGCCGACGTCCTTCATGTCCCAGCCGCGCTTCTTGATCTCGGCCGCGATGCCGTCGCCCACCTGCTTGCCGATGTTGTAGGCCGAGATGCCCATGTGCGGCACGGACTCGATCGGCTTGCCGGAGCCGTCGACCAGGCGGTCATCGACCGTCATGATCTTGAGCTTGTCGGCCTTCGCCTTGGCGACGATGCCCGGTCCGAGCTTCACGTCCGGCGTGCAGATGATGAAGCCCTGCGCCTTCTGCGCGGCGAGATTGTCGATCGCGCTCATCACCTTTTCACCCGACGGCGCGCCGATCTTCACGAGCGTGAAGCCCTTCTCTTTCGCGGCCATTTCGGCGAACTTCCATTCGTCCTGGAACCACGGCTCTTCGGGCTGCTTCACGAGGAAGCCGATCTTGACCTCGTCCGCGGCCTGCGCGACGGGCGCGGCGATCATGGACGCACTCGTTGCCGTGGCGGCGGCGATCAGCGTGAGGAACAGTCTGCGTTTCATTTTTTGTCTCCCGACTTTTTCCGATGTCGAAAAAAATGCCCGCGCACGGGCGCTACGAAGGTGTGTGGCCGTGTTTTTTATGGTGATGCCGCACCGCGGCCAGTGCGTCATTCTTTCGGTAGTTCGTGGTTCAGTCGTGGTACAGCGCGGAGCGCCCGCCATCGACGGTGATGCAGCTCGCGTTGATGAACGGCGCCTCGTCGGAGGCGAGAAACACCGCCGTCATCGCGACTTCCTGCGGCTGGCCGATGCGCTTCATCGGCTGAAGATCGAGCGTCGCGGCACGCGCGGCCTTCGGGTCGGCTTGCGAATCCCACCAGTCCAGCGTCAACTGCGTTTCGATGTAACCCGGCGCGATCGCATTCACGCGCACGTTGTTCGGCGCGTACTCGATGCCGAGCGCGCGTGTAAGCCCGATCACGCCGTGCTTCGCCACCGGATACGGAAAGCAGCCCGGAATGATCTTGAAAGCGTGCGTCGACGCGATATTCACGATGCTCCCGCTGCCACGCGCGACCATGCCCGGCAGCACGGCGCGGCAGCCGTTCCACACGCCGTCGAGATCGACGGCGAAGCAGCGGCGCCAGTCGTCGTCGGTCATCGTGAGCGGGTCGCAGAACACGTTGATGCCCGCGTTGTTCACGAGCACATCGATCGGACCCAGCGACGCTTCGATCTGCTCGACCGCCTGTTTCACCTGCGCGCTCTGCGTCACGTCCGTCGGCACCGCGATCACGCGCGCGCCGCTGACTTCCGACGCGATGCGCTCCGCGCTCGCGCGCGCCGTGTCGATGTCGAGTTCGGCGAGCGCCACCGCTGCGCCCTCGCGCGCGAACGCCAGCGCGATCGCGGCGCCGATGCCGCGTCCCGCGCCCGTGACCATCGTCACTTTGCCGGCGAGGCGGTTCATCTCGTTTCGCCTCGCGCTTTCGCGAGCCCGTCGATGAAGGCCTTCGCGTGCTGCGCGGTCACGTCCGCGCCCTGGCCCGGCTTGTACAGCGCCGAGCCGAGGCCGAAGCCGTTCGCGCCCGCGCTCAGAAACGGCCCCATGTTGTCCGGCGAGATTCCGCCGACCGGCACGAGCGGCACCTCGTTCGCGATCACCGCGCGCCAGGCCTTCGTCACCGTCGGGCCGAGCTGTTCGGCGGGGAACATCTTCAGCACGTCCGCGCCTGCTTTGAGCGCGAGAAACGCCTCGTTCGGCGTCGCGACGCCCGGCGCGCACGCGAGGCCTTGCGCCTTGGCGGCGCGTACGACATCGGCGTCGCTGTGCGGCATCACAATGAGTTCGCCGCCCGCTGCCTTCACGCTGTCGACATAACTCGGATGCAGCACCGTTCCCGCGCCGACGATCGCATCGGCGGGCAGCGTCTGACGGATCGCCGCGATGCTGTCGAACGGCTGCGGCGAATTGAGCGGCACCTCGACGATGCGAAAGCCCGCTTCGTACAGCGCGCGGCCATGTTCGGCGGCTTCGGCCGGCGTGACGCCGCGCAGGATCGCGATCAACGGACACGCGGCGAACGCCTTCGCGAGACCGGCGTGCATGCCGTACGGCGCGGGCAGATTGATGGGAGGCTGCATCGTTTTCGCTCCTTCTCAGGCCGCGCGCGCGGGCGCGGCAACCAGCCCGGCAAGGGCTGCGATACGGTAAAGGCCGTGTTCGGTGGCGTGCGCGACCGTCGTGGCATCGTGGCAACCGAAGCGCGCGAGCGCGGTGCGATAGCGGTCGCAGAGCGCGTCGTTGCCGATCAGCCGCAGCGTGCGGCCCGCGAGCGACGCCTGCTGGCGCGCGAGCACTTCGTTCAGGCCGCGCAATTCGTGACCGATCAGGAGGCCCGACAGATAGTCCGGCTGCTGCTCCGCCGTAAGCTGGCCGGTAAGGCCGAGGGTGCGCGTGCTGAAGATCGTCGCGAGCACGCCGGGATGACCGGCATCGCGCGCGGTATCGACGCCGCGTAGAAATACCAGTTCATCGTGCGTCGGGCTCGGATGCATCGTGCGGCCGAGGATCGTGTGATCGCGCAGCGCGCCGAAGGTCTCGCCGGTCATGAAGGTGTAGAAGCGCTCGATGCGCTCATCGTTCACGAACACCCATTTCGCGTGCGTGCCCGGCAAGCCAATCAGCGCGCCGCCCGCCGCGCCCGACGCAGGGTCGCTGGCGAGCGCGCCGAAGATCTGCGTTTCCTCGCCGCGCATCACGTTCGGCAACGCGCCCGGCTCCAGCACGCCCGGCACGACATGCACCGTGACGCCGCGCGCCGTCTTCACCTTGACGATGCCCGCGACGAGCGCATCCGCGCCCGCCGGCGTTTCGACGTACGGCGCTTCCACCCAGCCCTGCGCGCTGCCGACCATGCCCGCCGCGATGACGGGAACCCGGGCAGCATCGAGCCACGCGCCGCAGGTTTCCTCGAACGCCTGATCGAAGCCGCCTGCGGGCAGGTTCATGATGCCCGCCGGCGATGCGCGCGTATCGAGCGCGACGCCGTCGGCGCCGAGCAGATAGGCGCGCAGGGACGTCGTGCCCCAGTCGAGCGCGATCAGTGCCGCCGCGCTCATCGCTTGATCCTGCGCGCGGACTGCGGCGCGCGCCAGCCGAGTTCCTCGGAGATCGCGCGCGCCTCGCGCTGCAAGACCGGAATCAGTTCTTCCATGCGCTCGTGCGGCATATAGGGAATCGTGCTTGCCACCGACAACGCCGCGACGATCGCGCCCGACGCGTCGCGCACGGGCGCGGCGACGCAGCGGATCGACGCTTCGTTCTCTTCGAGATCGAAGGTGAAACCGCCTTGCGAATAGCGCGTCATGCGCTGCAGGAAGGTGTCGAAGTCGGGGCGGTTATCGGGCTTGAAGCTCGTCTTCGCGAGCGCGCGATGCGACGCGTCGAGCAGCCTCTTCCACGCGTTCGCTTCGAGGTCGAGCATCATTGCCTTGCCGATGCCCGTCGACGCGAGCGGCATGCGGTGCCCGACGCGCGAGCGCATCTCGAGGCCGCGCGTGCCGGGAATCTTGTCGATGTAGAGCACGTCGTCGCCGTCGCGCACGCCGAGGTGGATGGTGTCGTGCGTGTGATCGGCGAGCGCCTGCAAGTGCGGGCGCGCGACCGTCGTGAGCGGCATCTGTTCCAGCGCGATCGTGCCCAGTTCGATGAGCTTCGGTCCGAGCAGATAGCCGCCCTGCACTTGGCGCAGATAGCGCGCCTGCACGAGCGAGCTGACGAGCCGGTGCGTGGTGCTGCGCGTCGTGCCGAGCGCCGCGCCGAACGAGCGCAGATCGCGCGCGCCGTTGGCGGCGGCTTCGAGAATCGCGAGGCCGCGCAGCAGCGTCTGCGTGCCGGCCTGTTGCGGCGTGATGTCGACGAGTGCGCTCGGCAGTGCGATCGCGTCGGGATCGGGCAGATGTTTCGTTGCGCTCGCGCCGCTCGGCTTCGCGCGCGGGCCGCTGGTATGCGCGGCTTGCGCTTCGGCGGCGTCGGTTTCCGGATTCTGAAATTGGGTCATGGCGCGCGTCCTCGTCGATCAGCGCGTGGATCGCGATGCGCGGCGGATGGCGCGCAAAGTCGAATCAGCGTGCGGATCGTGCGATGAGGCCCGCGAGCGCGGGCAGGCGATCGAGTGCATGACGTGTCTCCGTTGTTCTGGTCGTGCGAGCCGGTTTCTCCCGGTCTTTGCACGCATGTGCCGTTTGGCTTGGTCGGATTGTAGTTCCGCCTCTCCGAATAATTCAATATGTGATCGCACTGCTCAGATGTTGGGAGGAAACCTGACTATCGACAGCCTTCTGAAAACAAAAAAGCCCTGATAAATCAGGGCTTTACATTGTTTAGTTTGGCAAAGCTAAATTTCACTGCGGTAACTCCGCCGCCCCCATCCGCCGCGCGATGACGCCGGCCCGCTGCGACAGATACGGCGCATTGCGATGGTCGTCGAAATACTTGGGACGCGGCAGCATCACGGCGAGCCGCGCGCTCTGCCAAGCGGTGAGTTTCGCCGCCGACGTCTTGTAGTAATGCTGCGCCGCAGCTTCGGCGCCGTACACGCCGTTGCCCCATTCGACGGAATTCAGATAGATCTCGAAGATGCGTTCCTTGGTCCACCAGAATTCGAGCATCCAGGTGATGACCAGCTCCTGCGCCTTGCGCACATAGCTCTTCTCACGCGAGAGGAACAGATTGCGCGCGAGCTGCTGCGAAATGGTCGAACCGCCCGCGACGATCTTCCCGCGCGATTTATTCTTCTCCCACGCCTGCAGGATGGCGTCGGTTTCGTAGCCGTTGTTGTTGACGAAGTTGGCGTCTTCAGACGCGATGATCGCGCGCTTCAGGTTGCGCGAAATCTGGTCGTACGGTACCCAGGTGCGTTGCAACGCAATGTCCGGATGCGTCTTCGCCAGCGTCCACGCGTCGGCGCGCATGAACGCGGTCGGTCCGGGATTCACTACCGTCCAGATGCCGATCTGCGCGAAAAAGTAGAGCTGCGTCGCGATGAACGCGATGCCGAGCACCGAGACGCCATAAACGATCCAGCGCGCCGGACCGAGCCGCACCGCGCGTCGCACGCGCGGCGTGCCGGTGGGCGTGCGGCTGCCGAGCGGCGCGGTCGTCATCAGGCTTTGGCTGCGAGCGCCTGGCGCAATTCGCGCAGCACCGCGCCACCGTCCGGGCGCACGCCGCGCCAGATGAAGAACGATTCGGCGGCCTGCTCGACCAGCATGCCGAGGCCGTCCGACGCGCGCGCGCCGAGTTTCGACGCGTGCTGCATGAAAACGGTCGGCTGCGCGCCGTACATCATGTCGTAGGCGAGCGTGCCCGCGCCGAACGCGCTGTCGTCGCAATCGGGCAAGGCGGCGTCGAGGCTGCCCGCGGTCGCGTTGACGACCACGTCGTAGCGGCCCGCTTCGGCGCTGTCCGCGCCGCCGCCCGAAAAGCGCACGCCGCATTCGGCCGCGTTGCCGGCGAACTGCTCGACGAGTTGCTGCGCCTTCGCCGCCGTGCGATTGACGATGGTGAGCGCCGCAGGCGCGCGATCGAAGATCGGCAACACGACGCCGCGCGCCGCCCCGCCCGCGCCCAGTAGCAGGATGCGCGCGCCTTTCAGGCTCACGCCGAGATTCACTTCGATGTCGCGCACGAGCCCGACGCCGTCGGTGTTGTCGCCGCGCACGCCATCGGGACCGAAGGCCAGCGTGTTCACCGCGCCCGCCGCCGCCGCCCGCGGCGACAGTGAATCCGCGAGTGCGTGCGCTTCGAGCTTGAACGGCACCGTGACGTTCATGCCGCGTCCGCCCGACGCGATGAATTGCTTCACCTCACGCTCGAAACCGCCGAGCGGCCCGAGAATGCGCCCGTATTCGATGGGCTCGCCGGTCTGCGCGGCGAACTTCGCGTGAATCCACGGCGATTTGCTGTGCTCGATCGGATTGCCGATCACCGCGTACCGGTCTTTCATGGCGTCGGTTCCTGCGCGTTGTCCGGCGTTTCCGGTTGTGGCTGCTCCGCCGGCGCTTCCGCCTGCGCTTCGGCTTCGCTTTCGGCGGAAAGATCGGTCGTCTCGATGATCTCTTCTTCCGCCTCTTCTTCCTCGACCGGCGCGCTCGCGGCGGGCGCATCGATGACGTGCAGCAGACGGCACGACGCTTCGACGGTCAGCTCATCGATCGATACGACTTCCAGCATCACGCGCGTGCCGCGCGCATGCACGCCGAGACCCGGCACGTGCAGAATCAGCGGAATTTCTTCGAGCCGGACGAGATCGTCCTTGATGACCGACGCCGGAACGTGTTTCCTGTTCTCCTGCTTCAGCCAGCGCAGGCACCAGAAATACTCCATGCGGCGCTGGTGATCGGCATACGCAGTGTAGGTATCGTCGAAGCCCTGCACGACGGCGAAAAGGTCCGCGTCCTTCGGCTTGAACGGCGCGGCGAGCTTCGCCGTCACGCCGTGCTGCACGCACGCGATCAGTTGCCATTGATTGACGAGATCAACGTAACGGCGCAGCGGCGACGTGCTCCACGCGTATTGCGCGACACCCAGACCTTCGTGCGGCGCGGGCGTCGTCTGCATGCGCGTGCGCTTCGGGCCCGGCCCGCCGAAACCGCGCTGCGAGCGATAGATGCCCGGCACGCCGTGATCGTTCAGGAACGCGCCCCACGACGAATTCGCGAGAATCGCCAGCTCCGCGACGATCAGATCGAGCGGCGAGCCGCGACGGCGCGGCGTGATCGTGATGTGCTCGCCCTCGACATAGAAGTTGAAGTCGTTGTTGCGCTGCACTTCGCGCTTGAGGCCATAGGTGGCGCGCGCCTGCTGCCGCTTCTCGAAGAGCGCCTGCGCGAGCGGCCACAGCACCGCGATGTCCGCCTTGTGCGGATAGTCGCCCGTGCCCGCCGCGAGGCTTTCCTCGGTGACGAACTCGTCGAGATGGTTGTGGCGCAGATTGCTCTTCACGAACACGCGCTCGGCGCGCGTTTCCGTCGCGACGATATCCTGCGTCTCGCGATTCACGATGATGTACAGCGACAGCGCCGGGCGCAGTCCGCCTTCGCCGAGCGTGAACACATCGACGACGTTGTCGGGCAGCATCGTGATCTTGTCGCCGGGCATGTAGACGGTCGACAGACGCCCGCGCGCGATTGCGTCGATCGCGTCGCCGCGTGTGATGCCGAGCGCCGGCGCCGCGATGTGGATGCCCACGCGCACGCGGCCATCGGAAAGATGCTCGACGGAAAACGCGTCGTCGATTTCTGTCGTGGTGACGTCGTCGATGGAGAAGGCTTCGACATGCGCTTCGGGCAGATCCTCGGGCAGCGGCCCCGGCTGCACCGACGGAAAGCCGATGCCGTGCGGAAAATGCTCCGACAGAAAGCGCGCTTCGTGCAGCGCGCGCGGCGATGCGATACCGCCGCACTCCAGCATCAGACGCGCCTGCGAGATGCCGCGCGCGGCCGCCGCCGCTTCGAGCGCCTTGTACTCGATGGAGTTCTTGTCCGGTTTGGTGAGCAGGCCGAGCGCCTTGTCCTTCAGCGCATCGGGCAGTTTGCCCGCCTTCAGTTCCTCTTCGTAGCCCTGCTGCACGAGCGCCTGCTGACGCTTGCGCTCCAGCCCGGCCAGCGCCATCTGCAACTGTTCCTGCGGCGCGCGCTGATACTGGCCGCGTCCCTTGCGCCGGAAATATACCGGCGCGCCGTGCATGCGCAGGACGAGCGCCGCGCGTTCGGCGGGACCGAACTTGTCGCCGAAATAGTCCGCGCCGAGCGCCGCGAACGGGAATTCGTCTTCGGGCGCGCACTCCCACAGAAAGTCGAGATCGATGTCCTGCGCGATGGCGTCGGCTTCCTGCATCAGATCGCCGGCGGCGGGTTTGTCGAATTCGATCAGCACGTCTTTGGCGCGCACCTTCGCGCGCCGCCCGCCCGGCAACTCGACCTGGAACGCGTCGCCCTGTTTGGACAGCACCGATCCGGCCTTGAAACTACCCGATTCCTCGAAGAAAACGTTCACTCAATACTCTCGTAATACGGTGGACCGGGCCGCGCTCGTGCGGCAGGCGCGCCGGTGGTTGAATGGGTTGGCCCGCGTCACGCGGCGGCCGGCGCAACGAGCGGCGGCGCCTGATCGCAGAACGCGAGGACTTCGGCGAGATGCGCCGGGAAGTCGCTGATCGCGTGATCGCCGCCCTGAATCAGCGTGGTGCGCGCGCCGGGATAGTGGTCGAGCATCGTGCGGTAATCGAGCACTTCGTCGCCGGTGGCCGCGATCAGATAGTAGCGCTCGGGCCGGGTGATCGAGGCGACGGAAAGCGCGCGCAACTCGTCGAGGTGGCGCGGCAAGACCGTGATGCTGCCGTCGCCGTGCCACAGCGGCTGTTCGCCGAGAAAATGGCTCAGATCGCGCTGCGGCACGACCGCGGGATTGAGCAGCACGGCGCGCCAGCCGTGCTTTTCGGCGAGATAGGTCGCGTAGTAGCCGCCCAGTGAACTGCCGACGACGGTCACATCGGCCGGGCTCTCGGCCGCCGTGAGCGATTCCGCCAGCGCGACGGCGTCGAACGGCGACACCGGCAGCGTCGGGCACTGCCATTCGCCGAGCCGCCCGAGTTCCGCGAGACGCGCGCGCATCACGCGCGCCTTGAACGATTGGGGAGACGAGCGAAAGCCGTGCAGATAGAGAATCACGAATGTCCTCCTGCGCCACGCACCGAGAGCGCGTCGAGCAGTTTCTGATGGACGCCGCCGAAGCCGCCGTTGCTCATCACGAGCACGTGGTCGCCGGGGCGCGCGGCTGCCGCGACCGCCTTCACCAGAGGTTCGATCTCGTTGAATGCCCGCGCCTTGTCGCCGAGCGGGGACAACGCCTCGGCGAGATCCCAGCCGAGCTTGTCGCGGCCTTCACGCGCGCCGTAGCCGAACACGAGGTCCGCATTGGCGAGACTCGCGGGCAACTGTGCCTTCATCGTGCCGAGCTTCATCGTGTTCGAGCGCGGCTCCAGCACCGCGAGAATGCGCGCCTGGCCGATGCGCGTTCTCAGTCCCGCGACGGTCGTGTCGATCGCCGTCGGGTGATGCGCGAAGTCGTCGTAGACGGTGACGCCATCGACGCTGCCTTTCACTTCCATGCGCCGCTTGACGTTGCGAAAGCTCGCCAGCGACTTCACCGACTGCGCCGCCGGCACGCCGACCGAACGCGCCGCCGCGATCGCCGCGAGCGCATTCATGCGATTGTGCTCGCCCTGCACCTGCCAGTCGACGACGCCCTGACGCTCGCCTTCCCAATACACGGCGAACTGCTGGTCGACGCTCGCGCCATCGGTTGCGGGCAACGCCTGCCAGCCGCCTTCGACGCCGAAGCGCTCGACGCCCGACCAGCAGCCGCGCGTGAGCACGCGCTCCAGCCCGTCCTCGCGCCCGTTGGTCACGATGCGGCCGATGCCCGGCACCGTTCGCACAAGATGATGAAATTGCGTTTCGATCGCGGCGAGATCGGGAAAGATGTCGGCGTGATCGAATTCGAGATTGTTGAGCACCGCCGTGCGCGGGCGGTAATGGACGAACTTCGAGCGCTTGTCGAAGAATGCGGTGTCGTATTCGTCGGCTTCGATGACGAAGAAGCTCGAATCCGTCAGCCGCGCGGAAATGCCGAAGTTGAGCGGCACGCCGCCGATCAGAAAGCCCGGGTTCATGCCCGCGTCTTCGAGCAGCCACGCGAGCATGGAGCTCGTGGTGGTCTTGCCGTGCGTGCCCGCGACCGCGAGCACCCATTTGCCGTTGAGCACGTGCTCGCCGAGCCACTGCGGGCCGGACGTGTACGGCAGACCGCGATCCAAGATGGCTTCCATCAGCGGATTGCCGCGCGTCACGACGTTGCCGATGACGAACAGGTCCGGCTCGAGCGCGAGTTGCTCGACGCCGAAACCTTCGATCAACTCGATGCCCTGCGCTTCGAGCTGCGTGCTCATCGGCGGGTAGACGCCCGCGTCGCAGCCGGTGACCTTGTGGCCCGCTTCGCGCGCCAGGACGGCGAGTCCGCCCATGAAGGTGCCGCAGATGCCGAGGATGTGGATGTGCATAAACCGTGTCGCGCCGCGCGGGCGATTGAGATGCCGAAACAGGAAACGGCGCCGTACGGGTCAACCTAAGGGCAAACCCGTGCAGAAAGGCGCCTGAAGGCGCATATTGTAACCGAGCAGGCCAGGCGTTCCGCCGCGGGCGCGAGCCTGCGGCACGGGTCCGCCGCCCGGGTCCCAGAAAGGCCGTCTGACGTTTCTAGTATCATTCCCGCCATGGTTCGCAAAACACATTTCGATCCGCAGCGCGTGCGCGAGGAAATCGCGATTGCGGCTGCGCGGATGATCGCCGAGGACGGCCTCGACTACGCCACCGCCAAGCGCAAGGCGGCGCGGCAGGTGATCGGCGAAGCCAGGATCGGCGGCGAGTTCCTGCCCGATAACGACCAGATCGAAGAGGAAATCCGCACGTACCAGGCGATTTTCCAGGGCGACAGCCAGCCGGCCGTGCTGCGTCACATGCGCGAAGTCGCGCTCGACTGGATGGATCGACTGAAGCCCTTCGATCCGTATCTGACGGGCGCGGTGCTCAATGGCACGGCGGGCGAGCATTCCGATATCCATCTTCAATGCTTCTGCGACAATCCGAAGGAAGTCGCAATCTACCTGTTGAACGCGAACATGCAGTACGACGTATCGGAGACGCGGCATTTCGCCGGGCGCGGCTATGTCGAGACGCTGAGTTTCCTGCATCGGGTGCGTGGCGAGGAACCGGTCGGCGTGCATATCGCGCTCTATGGCGCCGATGACCTGCGCGGCGCGGTGCGCGCGGATGCCCGCGGACGGCTCGCGCGCGCGAATGCGGCGGCCGTGCGCGCGCTGCTCGATCATCCCGATGTCCCGCCGCTGGAAGTCGGCGGCTGACCTTTCTTCTGGACGCTCATGAAAAGCACACGCATTCTGGCGGCCCTCGTGGTCGCGGTCGCCGCGACCGTCGGCGGTTTCTACGCGGGTCATCTGTTCACCGGCAGCGATACCGTGGCCGCGACGCCGGCGAGCGGCAACGCCGTCGAACAACTCTGGAAAGCGACGCCGCCCGGCGCCTCGGGCACGGCGCAGCCGCTCGCGGCGTACCGGGGCAAGCCGGTCGTCGTCAACTTCTGGGCCTCGTGGTGCGGGCCGTGCGTGAAGGAAATGCCGACCCTCTCCGCGATGCAGCGCGACTATGAGAAGAAAGGCATCACGTTCATCGGGCTCGGCGTCGACAGCGAGAAAAACGTCAACGACTTCCTGAAGAAAGTGCCGGTCGCCTACCCGGTCTATGTCACCGGTTTCGGCGGCGCGGATCTTGCGCGGAGCTTCGGCAACAATGCCGGCGGCTTGCCGTTCACCGTCGTGATCGATGCCAAGGGCCAAATCCGCTCGACAAAATTGGGCGAAGTCGATCCCGCCGAACTGAAGCACACTCTCGACAGCCTGTAAAAATTCGCAGCATTTAGGCAGCGGCTTGCGCTAAGTAAGCGGCGAGTTAAGGTACAGTACGGCGATCTTGCGGGGAATTCGGCTTGTCCCACGGCTTGGGATGGTAATTTCTCCCGCCGTTTCAGAACGACCTGCACGGTAAAACTAGACAAAATTCTCTAAACGGCGCTAAAGTGCGCCGAATTCCGCACAACCTGAAGCGACCATGACAACTCTGCCGGTGCCACGAGGCTACCTCGCCGTCGAGTCCGACACCCGTGAAAGCGGTGCCGGCCGCGTCAGAGCATTCGCAGCGGTCATGTCGTCCGGGCGCGCGCTTCGAAGCGACCACGATGACGCGTTCGATATGAACGCGTCGGGCGTGCCGACCGATTCCGCTGCCGTGGTTTCCGTCGGCGCTTGCATGGGCGCGGAGATGCGCGGCGTGTTTGCGCATGTCGGCCGGCTGGCCGCGCCGGTTCGCGGCTGAGCAGTCAGAACACCCACAAATCAAGTCAAGTGCCGGGCAAATCCCGGTCTCCAAGTATTGAAAGGGGAATTTTCGATGGACCTTCGTAAACTGAAAACGCTGATCGACCTCGTCTCGGAATCCGGCATCTCGGAGCTGGAAGTGACGGAAGGCGAAGGCAAGGTTCGCATCGTCAAGAACGCCGCGCCCGTCTACATGCAGGCGCCGCAGCAATACGCGCCGCAAATGCAAGCGCCGGCCGCGCCGCATTTCGCCGGCGCCGGCGAAGCAGGCGCACCGGCCTCGGCGGCCGCGCCGGCCGTAGTCGCACCGCAGGGTCACGTCGTGACTTCGCCGATGGTCGGCTCGTTCTATCGCGCGCCGTCGCCGGGTGCGGACCCGTTCATCCAAGTCGGCGATACGGTGAAGGAAGGCCAGACCCTCTGCATCATCGAAGCGATGAAGCTCTTGAACGAAATCGAATCGGACAAGGCTGGCGTCGTGAAGGAAATCCTCGTCGAGAACGGGCAGGCGGTCGAGTACGGCCAGCCGCTCTTCGTGATCGGCGACTAAGGGCGCACCGGGCCGTGCCGCGGATGCGCCTCGCAGCCGCCGCCGGCTTCACCGCCCCGGCGCGCTTCATGCGGCATCGATCCGTCGAGAAGCGCGCCGCCGATTGGATCCCCGAGGGCCGCTCGCGCGTGCCCGTTGATGAGCCGACCCACTATGTTTGAAAAAATTCTCATTGCGAACCGCGGCGAAATCGCGCTTCGCATCCAGCGCGCGTGCCGCGAGCTGGGCGTCAAGACAGTCGTCGTCTACTCCGAAGCCGACAAGGAAGCGAAGTACGTCAAGCTGGCCGACGAAGCCGTGTGTATCGGACCGGCGCCGTCGAACCTGTCCTACCTGAACATGCCGGCGCTCATCAGCGCGGCCGAAGTCACTGACGCCGAGGCCATCCACCCCGGCTACGGCTTCCTCTCCGAAAACGCCGACTTCGCCGAGCGCGTCGAGCAATCGGGCTTCACCTTCATCGGGCCGCGTCCGGAAACCATCCGCCTGATGGGCGACAAGGTCACCGCCAAGCAGACGATGATCAAGACCGGCGTGCCGTGCGTGCCGGGCTCGGAAGGCGCGTTGCCCGAAGATCCGCGCGAGATCGTGAAGATTGCGCGCGCGGTCGGCTACCCGGTCATCATCAAGGCGGCGGGCGGCGGGGGCGGGCGCGGGATGCGCGTGGTGCACACCGAAGCGGCGCTCGTCAACGCGGTCAACATGACGCGCGAGGAAGCGGGCCGCGCCTTCGGCAACCCGCAGGTGTACATGGAGAAGTTCCTCGAGAATCCGCGCCACATCGAGATTCAGGTGCTGTCGGATTCGTTCCGCAACGCGATCTGGCTCGGCGAGCGTGACTGCTCGATGCAGCGCCGTCACCAGAAGGTGATCGAGGAAGCGCCGGCGCCGGGCATCGCGCGCCGGCTGATCGAGCGCATCGGCGACCGCTGCGCCGACGCCTGCAAGAAGATGGGTTATCTCGGCGCGGGTACCTTCGAGTTCCTGTACGAGAACAACGAGTTCTACTTCATCGAGATGAACACGCGCGTGCAGGTCGAGCATCCGGTGACGGAACTCATCACGAGCGTCGACATCGTGCAGGAACAGATCCGCATCGCCGCGGGCGAAAAGCTCTCGATCCGCCAGAAGGACATCCAGTTCCGCGGCCACGCGATCGAATGCCGCATCAACGCGGAAGATCCGTTCAAGTTCACGCCTTCGCCGGGACGCATCACGTCGTGGCACACGCCGGGCGGTCCGGGCATCCGCGTGGATTCGCACGCGTACGCCAACTACTTCGTGCCGCCGAACTACGATTCGATGATCGGCAAGCTGATCGCGTACGGCGCGACGCGCGAGCAGGCGATCAACCGCATGCGTATCGCGCTGTCGGAAATGGTCGTCGAAGGCATCTCGACCAACATTCCGCTGCATCGCGAGATGATGATCGACGCAAAGTTCGTCGAGGGCGGCACGAGCATCCACTACCTCGAAAACAAGCTGGCGGCGCGACAGGCGGCCGTGGCGGAAGAGTCGTAAGCCGAGCGAGAGAGAGAAGCATGAGTTATCGGGAACTGATCGCCGAGCTGGATCGCGAGCGCGCGGAAGCACTGTCGGACGCGCTGCTCGAAGTCGGCGCGTTGTCGGTGTCGGTCGAAGACGCCGACGCCGACACGCCCGACGAGCAGCCGCTCTTCGGCGAGCCGGGTCTCGTGCCCGAGAAGCGCGCGTGGAATCGCTCGCGCGTGGTCGCGCTGCTCGCCGAGGACGCCGATCCCGACGTGCTGCTCGCCGCCGCCGCGAACGAGATCGGCCTCGCGGCGACGCCCGCCTTCACCGTGCGTGACGTGGAGGAACAGGATTGGGTGCGTCTCACGCAGGCGCAGTTCGATCCGATCGCCATCGGCGAGCGCATCTGGGTCGTGCCGTCATGGCACGACGCGCCCGATCCGGACGCGCTCGTGCTCGAACTCGATCCCGGTCTCGCGTTTGGCACCGGCAGCCATCCGACCACGCGCCTGTGTATGGAATGGCTGGAGCAGTCGGTGCGGCCGGGGCAATCGCTGCTCGACTACGGCTGCGGCTCCGGCATCCTCGCGATTCTCGCGAAGAAGTGCGGCGCGCAGCCGGTCGTCGGCATCGATATCGATCCGCAAGCGGTCGAGTCGGCGCGTCAGAACAGCACGCGCAATCACGCGGACGTGACCTACGGTTTGCCCGACGCGTGCCCCCCCGGCGAGTTCGATATCGTCGTCGCAAACATTCTCTCGAATCCGCTCAAACTGATGGCGTCGATGCTCGCCGCGAAGGTGAAACCGGGCGGCAGAATCGCGCTTTCGGGCGTGCTCGCGCGGCAGGCCGACGAAGTCGCGGCGGTCTATGCGAAGTGGATCGACATCGGCGTCTGGCGCGAACACGAAGGCTGGGTATGCCTCGCGGGAACCCGGCGCGAAAGCCTTTAGAATAGCGCCATCCTCCACGAATGGCCGTCAAGGCCAACGGCACTTCTTATATGGCGCTGGCAACCCGCTGCCCTCACTGCGAAACCGTGTTCAAGCTGGACCCGCACCTGCTCGCGCCGCATGACGGCCGCGTGCGTTGCGGACACTGCCAGGAAGTTTTCGATGCCGCGCATCATCGTTTCGAGCTTCCCGATGAGCCGGCCGCGGCTGGCGTCGCCCAGCATGCCGCGATCATCGACGATGACGTCGCCGTCGGGCCCACGACTAGTTCTCCCGATGCGTCCGCCCGTGCGCCCGTCACGCCCGTCACGTCTGAGGCGCCGCTGAAGCCGCGTCCGTTCGCACCGCGCAAGCTCGATCTCGACACGCCTTCCCAGCCCGTCCCGCCCTTCGGCACGAAGCCCGGCGAAGACAGCGAACGCACGGTATACGTTGACTCTCCCGCCTTCGCCAACGCGTCGGGACCGGCGCGCTCAGCGCCTCCGCGTACCGAGCCCGCGCAGTCCGATGCGGCGAACGAGCCATCCGCGCTGCCTTCCGAACCGGACCGCCTGAAGCAGTTCATCCGCGTCCGCTCGCCGCATCCCGACGCCGCGAACGCCGCGCAAGGCGGCGCCGCTGCGCCGCTCGGCGAGCCGCCCGTCGCACCGTTCGCTGGGCCCGTCGATGATCGCGCCGAGCCGTTCATCGGACCGGCTCCGCAACTGGACGCGCCGCCCGCGCGCCCCGCGCCGGAACCGCCTGCCGCATCCGCGTGGCGCAACGACGAGGAGCCGGCCTTCAGCGCCAAACCGCCCGCCCCCGCTCGCCGCACAAGCGCGAATGAAGCGTTTCCGGTCATTCGCGAGTCGCGGGAGGCGCGAGAGTCGCGCGCGCCCGTGCGCCCCGCGCCGAGCAAGGCCAAGCGCGTCGTCGGCATCATCGTCGCCGTGTTGCTGGCGTTGCTGCTGCTCGTGCAGCTCGCGTGGTGGCAGCGCGAAACCGTGATGGTGTACGTGCCCGGATCGCACTCGCTCTATTCGGATGTCTGCGACCAGATCGGCTGCACGATCTCACCACCGCGCAACATCGACGGATTGCAGATCGAGAGTTCCGGCCTGCGTCAGGTGGACGGCCCGCACAAGCTCGAGCTGAAGCTGTCGTTGCGCAATCGGCTGGATGTCGCGCTGGCATATCCGGCGCTCGAGCTCACGCTGCTCGACGACAAGAACAACGTCGCGATCCGCCGCGTGCTCTGGCCGCAGGATTACGCGCGACCGGGTACGATATTCGCCGTCGGCCTTCCGCCGCAAAGCGCGCAGCCGGTCGTCGTCCGACTTGATACGGGCGACGCGGTCGCCGCGAATTACCGGGTTCAGGTCTTTTATCCGTGATCACGGCCTTGGCGCCCCGTCGCGCGCAAGGCGAACCCAGTGCCACACGACGCGCGTGCCTGCCCTCATGGCCCGGCACGCGCGATTTTCCTGTCAGCATCTGACAATTCTCTGGAGCGCAACATGAGTCAAGTTACCCTCGGCGGCAATCCCATCGACGTCAGCGGCACGTTTCCGGGCGCGGGCCAGCAAGCGCCCGAATTCACGCTCGTCGGCGCGGATCTCGGCGACGTCAAGCTCGCGAGCTTCGCGGGCAAGCGCAAGGTGCTGAACATCGTGCCGAGTCTCGACACGCCGACCTGCGCCACCTCGACGCGCAAGTTCAACGAAGCGGCCGCGAGCCTGAACAATACGGTCGTGGTCGTGGTTTCGGGCGATCTGCCGTTCGCGGCGAAGCGCTTCTGCACGACCGAAGGCATCGCCAATGTCGTGACGGCATCGACATTCCGCGGCAATGAGTTCGCGCAGGCCTACGGCGTCGACGTGACGAGCGGCCCGCTCAAAGGCCTGACGGCGCGCGCGGTCGTCGTGCTGGACGAGAACAACAAGGTGCTGCACTCGGAGCTCGTGCCCGAGATCAAGAACGAGCCGAACTACGACGCAGCGCTCGCCGCGCTGAAGTAATCCTTCGCGACGGACCGCTTCGCATCGAAGCGGTCTGCGCATACGAGGCGCGGTGAACCGCTCGCCGCGCGCCGTATGTGCATTTTTTTCCTCGGCCCCTATTCATAAAGGACGTTCGCCTTGGCTACGCTCATCTGCGGCTCGCTCGCCTACGACAACATCATGACCTTCCAGGGCCGCTTCGGCGACCACATCCTGCCGGACCAGGTGCACATGCTGAACATCAGCTTCCTGGTGCCGACGATGCGGCGCAACTTCGGCGGCTGCGCGGGCAATATCGCCTATGCGCTCAAGCTGCTCGGCGGCGATCCGAAGATCATGGCGACGCTCGGCGCGGCCGATTCGCAGCTCTACACCGACCGGCTCGACGCGCTCGGTCTGTCGAAGGAATACGTGCGCGTGCTGCCGGATCAGCACTCGGCGCAGTGCTTCATCACGACCGATCTCGCGAACAACCAGATCACCGCGTTCCACCCCGGCGCGATGATGGAATCGCACCAGAACCGCGCCGATGAAGCGCGCGGCATCTCGCTCGGCATCGTCGCCCCTGATGGCGCCCAAGGCATGCGCGAACACGCCGAAGGAATGGCCCGCGCGGGCGTGCCGTTCGTGTTCGATCCGGGTCAGGGATTGCCTATTCTGGAAAGTGCGGAACTTTGTCGCATGATTGAACTCGCCACCTACGTGGCGGTCAACGATTACGAAGCCAAGTTGCTGAGCAACAAGACCGGCTGGTCGATCGAAGACATCAAGAGCCGGGTCGATGCCCTCGTCGTGACACGCGGCGAACACGGCGCGCAGATCTATCATCAAGATGGCGTGCTCGAAATTCCGTGCGTGGAAGCGCGTCAGGTGGTCGATCCGACCGGTTGCGGCGACGCATTCCGCGGCGGCCTGCTGTACGGCATCGAAAACAAGCTTGGCTGGGAGAAAACGGGGCGTCTCGCAAGTCTGATGGGCTCGCTGAAAATCGAACATCAGGGACCGCAAACCTACGCGCCGACGCGCGTCGAAATCGAAGAGCGTTTCAAGCAGGCCTTCGGAAGCAGCCTGTTCTGAATGATTGGAGTGAAGGAATGAAAACGGTAAGTCGTATCGCGCTGGCAATGGCACTCGTCGGCTCGGTGGCGCTGACGGGCTGCGCCTACAACAGCAGTTCTTCGGACGTCTACACGGCCTCGCAGGCACAGCGTGAGGAAACGGTACGCATGGCGACTGTCGAAAGTGTGCGCGGCGTGAAGATCAGCTCGAACAACGGCCAGCCGACCGGCCTCGGCACGATCGGCGGCGGCGCGCTGGGCGGCGTCGCGGCGGCAAGTGCGATCGGCGGCGGCAACGGCTCGATCATCGCGGGCATCATCGGCGGCCTGGCTGGCGCCGTGGCGGGCAACGCGGTCGAGAACAGTGTCGCGATGAAGAACGGCCTGGAGATCACCGTACGCCTCGATAACGGCGATCTGCGCGCGATCACGCAGACCGCGAACGGCGAGGTGTTCCAGGCGGGCGAACGGGTGCGTCTGTTGTCGAGCGGCGGCGTCACGCGCGTTACGCACTGAACTGAGCCACTGAGGCATTCAGCGGAGGAATAGGCGCCGCGCCGCAAGGCGCTGACCTCTCCGACACGAGCGCATGTATCGAAAGATGCATGCGCTTTTTCTTTGGGTGCTCGACTCGCGCGAGTTGCCCCATGCGATTCGTTCGCCGAAACGAAAAACCCGCCGCCAGGTTGCTCCGGCGACGGGTTCAGGCCGGGTAGGCCTACCCGGACCAAGGGCACAGCGCGCTGTGCCTGGGTGTTGCCTACTGCGAGAGCTTACGGACGGCTGCCCGTCGGGAACGGCCATGCCGCTGCCGGGTTCAACGCCGTCTTGACAGCCGCAGCCGGAGCCGGAGCGGGCGCCGATACGGTCGTTGCCGTCGTTGCAGGAGCGGCAGCCGTAGTCTTCTTCGCAGCAGCGGCCTTCTTGGCCGGAGCCTTCTTCGCAGGGGCCTTCTTTGCAGCAGGAGCGGGCGCAGCCGCAGGCGCAGGGGCTGCGGTTTTCGCAGCAGCCTTTTTCGCAGGAGCCTTTTTCGCGGCAGCCTTCTTCGCCGCGGCCTTCTTCGCAGGTGCCTTCTTCGCTGCGGCCTTCTTCGCAGGCGCCTTCTTGGCTGCGGCCTTCTTCGCCGCTACCTTCTTGGTCGCAACCTTCTTCGCTGCGGCCTTCTTCGCGGGCGCCTTCTTCGCCGCGACCTTCTTCGCTGCTACCTTCTTCGCCGCGACCTTCTTCGCTGCTACCTTCTTTGCCGCGACCTTCTTCGTCGCTACTTTCTTTGCAGCAACCTTCTTCGCTGCGACCTTCTTCGCTGCTACTTTCTTTGCAGCGACCTTCTTCACAGCGACCTTCTTAGCGGCAACCTTTTTCGCCGGCGCAGCCTTCTTGGCGGTGACCTTCTTTGCTGCAGCCTTTTTCGCGGCGGGTTTTTTCTTGGCAACTGCCATGGTTTTTCTCCTTCAGGTTTTCAGATGAGAGTCAGTTCAAACTACACCCTTCGTCAAAACCCGCTTCCCACGTGTCGCCTCTCACAGCGCACGCTACGAAGCGGATTATTCATCGGCGTACGCTGATCCCACCTGCTTACGCTAATGAATACGGCAAGGCGCGCCGTGCCCCGAGGCACCGCGCGCCAAATTGAGTCAGCACCGCTTGTTCGCGGCGCCGGCCTTCGCTTGATCGAGCCAGCGAGCTTGCCGCTGGCATGTTCCGGGGGGAAGTTTGCCCATCCCTTTTCAGGGAACGCAAAACGCCTGTCTTCCATTCGAGCCACTTGGCCCGCCACGTCAGTAGGCGCACTCTGCATCAGGCGACCGTTCTCCTAAACCTTGTCGGCCGGGCGCGCGTGAGCGACACGCTGCTGCCCGTCCGTCCCGTCGATTTCGTCTGCAACACGTCCTGGATTTTTATTATTCCCAGGTCAGCGCGCCGCCGGTTTGATACTCAATCACGCGTGTCTCGAAGAAGTTGCGTTCCTTCTTCAAGTCGATCATTTCGCTCATCCACGGGAACGGGTTTTCCTCGTTCGGGAAGAGCGGGTCCAGTCCGATCTGCTGGCAACGCCGGTTGCAGATGAACCGCAAGTAGCTCTTGAACATCGACGCGTTCAGGCCGAGAACCCCGCGCGGCATGGTGTCTTCAGCGTAGCGATATTCAAGATCGACAGCCTGCTTGAAGAGCTCGCGAATCTCGGCCTTGAATTCGGCGGTCCACAGTTGCGGCTCTTCCAGCTTGATCTGGTTGATGAGGTCGATGCCGAAGTTGCAGTGCATCGATTCGTCGCGGAGGATGTACTGATACTGCTCCGCCGCGCCCGTCATCTTGTTCTGGCGACCCAGCGCCAGAATCTGCGTGAAGCCGACATAGAAGAACAGGCCTTCCATGATGCAGGCGAACACGATCAACGACTTCAGCAATTTCTGGTCCGCTTCCAGCGTGCCGGTGGTGAAGGCCGGGTCGGTCAGCGTATTGATGAAGGGGATGAGGAACTCGTCCTTGTCACGGATCGACTTGACCTCGTGATACGCGTTGAAGATCTCGCTTTCATCGAGACCGAGCGATTCGACGATGTACTGGTACGCGTGCGTGTGGATCGCCTCTTCGAAGGCCTGGCGCAGCAGGAACTGGCGGCACTCCGGAGCGGTGATGTGACGGTACGTGCCGAGCACGATGTTGTTCGCGGCGAGCGAGTCCGCCGTGACGAAGAAGCCGAGGTTGCGCTTGACCACGCGGCGCTCGTCGTCCGAGAGACCGTTCGGGTCTTTCCACAGGGCGATGTCGCGCGACATGTTCACTTCCTGCGGCATCCAGTGATTCGCGCAGCCCGCGAGGTACTTCTCCCACGCCCACTTGTACTTGAACGGGACGAGTTGATTGACGTCGGTCTTGCCGTTGATGATGCGCTTGTCGGCGACATTGACGCGCGCTTCGCTCTGCGCGGCGATCGCGCCGGCGGACGGTGTGGCGGCTGCGGGGGGAACGAAGCCATCGGAGAAGATGTTGTTCGCCTGAGCAGTCTGGGCAGCTTGATGAGCGTGCGCTACTTGCGTCGCGCCTTGCGTGCCGAAAGTCGTGCCTTGAGCGTGACGCAACGGGTTCTGTTGCGAAGCGCTCGAGGGAGCTACGGCAGTGGTCTCGTCATCCCAGTTGAGCATAAATTCTCACCATCAATTTAGATCGGTTTGTACCATCTTTTCATGAGCGATAAAAGAGTTTGCTCATGAAAAATCTCGTTTTCATGCGATTTAGATTCGACGTTGCTACCTGCATACAACACTTGGCTCGTCGATGTGTGTGTGAGGCTCGATGCGACATCTCTTCGATCGGGTGTGAAGCGGTCCTGATCGAGTGACTTCGAAGGCATCTCCGCATGCTTGCGAGTAACTTCATCGATGCCTTGGAAGCCTTGTCTCACAAGGCTTTGCGGCCGACGCACAAAGCACGCTGCGAAGCACATCGCGTTTCGCTGCAAGCATCGGCTCACTGATGAGCATGCGATCTCGAACGCATCGAAGCGTGACGCGCTTCGCTCATCGATCCATCTTGCTCGACGACACTCGATGCGATGCAAAACATGTGTCGAGAAGCGATCGACTTGCTGCCTTCTCTCGCTCTCTTCGATGACCTTCGAAGCATGTCATCGGACCCATGCCGCGTCGCTCGAAAGACTCTCGCGAAGGCATCTCGAAGCGCGCTCTACTGCCTGCTTGCGGCCGCGAATTCGTTGCCGAAGTTTAGCATCTGGTGTCTCGTATTTCCACAATATCTTGTGCTTGAAAATATCACCAATACAACCTATAGCGTGTTTACGCGGCGCTCCGACTCACTGCAGAACCTTGCGCCAGGCGTCACCGGCCTCGCAGCGGATCGAGCAACGCACGCAAGTTGTTGTGGTCGATCTCATGCATCAAGGCGAGCAACTTGCCGAGCTTGCCCTCTGGAAAACCCTCACGCGCGAACCACGCGAGATAGTGACCAGGCAGGTCCGCGATGAGCCTGTCCTTGTACTTGCCGTACGGCATCGTCTGCGTGACGAGACGCTGCAGATCTTGCGGGTCCATCGCTTCTTCACTCCTCGTTCAATGTTCATCGCACCACGCAACGCGTGGCAATCGCTCAGCGACTGCTCCATATCGGTGCCATAATCGCCGCTCTTGCCGCCAAGAGTTGATCGCGATTCACCATGCCGCTTGCCGTCAAAGCTTTCATCGCCCCTCTCATCGTCGCGTGCGCGATGTTCATGGAAAGCGTCGACGCCAATGTCATCGTCACGGCGATTCCTGAAATGGCTCGTGCCTTCGGACGCGATCCCGTCACGTTGAAGGTCGCAGTCACGAGCTACGTGCTCGGGCTCGGCGTCTTCATACCGATCTGCGGCTGGGTCGCCGACCGCTTCGGCGCACGCGCCGTGTTCCGCACGGCGATCGGCGTGTTCGTCGTCGGCTCGCTGCTCTGCGCGGCTTCCACTTCGCTCGGACCATTCACGGTCGCGCGCTTCATCCAGGGCGTCGGCGGCGCGATGATGGTGCCCGTCGGCCGCATCATCATCTTCCGCTCGGTGCGCCGCTCCGACTTCATCCGCGCGATGAATTACCTCTCGGTGCCCGCAATGCTCGGACCCGCGGTCGGGCCGCTGCTCGGCGGTTTCATCACGACGTACCTGCACTGGCGCCTGATCTTCTTCATCAACATTCCGATCGGCATCGCCGGCATCTGGCTGACCAATCGGCATATCCCCAACTCGCACGAGGAGCATCCCGGCCGGCTCGACTGGTTCGGCTTCTTCCTCTCGGCGAGCGCGGGCGTGTTGCTGCTGCTCGGACTCTCGCTCGTCGGCGGCGAACTGATTCCGCAAGGCACCGCCTACGCGATGTGCGCCGCCGGCGCGCTGATGGTCGTGCTGTACTGCATCCACGCGCGCCGCGCGGAGAAGCCGCTGCTCGATCTGCGCTTCTTCCGCGTGCCGACGTTTCAGGCGAGCGTGCTGGGCGGCTCGATGTTCCGCATCGGACTCGGCGCGGTGCCATTCCTTTTGCCGCTCGCGCTGCAGGAAGGTCTCGGCATGTCCGCGTTCAAGTCCGGCGCGATCACCTGCGCGTCCGCGTTCGGCGGCATGTTCATGCGCTCGTTCGCATCGCGCGTGCTGCATCGCTTCGGCTTCCGTCAGACGCTCTTCTACAACGCGGCGCTGTCGGGCATCGCCATCGCGGCGTGCGGCGCGTTCTTCCCCGGCACGCCGACCTGGGTGATCTGGGCTGTCGTGCTGCTCGGCGGCTTCTTTCCCGCGTTGCAGTTCACGAGCCTCAACTCGCTCGCGTATGCGGAGATCGAAACGCGCGACGTCGGACGCGCGACCAGCCTCGCGAGCTTCGTGCAGCAGGTGTCGCTGGGGCTTGGCGTGACGGTCGCGGGTATCACGCTCGAACTCTCGCAATATCTGAACGGTCATGCGAGCGTGCAATGGTCCGACTTCTGGCCTGCGTTCGTCGTCGTGGGGCTGTTTTCTTTTCTTTCGATGCCGATTACTGCGCGGCTCGCGCACGATGCCGGCACGGAGATCTCGCGTGGGACGCGCGGCTGAGTCTGGTTCTTCTGCTGGGTTTCTCGCCGGATCCCGTTGGCGTGTCGGTCTGTTGGCGTTGCCCCTGTGCGGGGCGGCAGTCACTTTCTTTGCTGCTGCAAAGAAAGTAACCAAAGAAAGCAGCTTTCCCCATCCAAAGTACTTCACGCCGGCCGCGGCACAGGCGATCAGTCTTGGCACAGCAGTAGCGAGTGCCCTCAAAGGCCTAAACCGGGCTTGGACCGCGCACGGTCTGTCACATCGCGCCACAAAACAAACTGGTTCAGCACGAAATGGCTCCGGCCCGCTTCGCGGCCGATGGGCTAATCGGGTCTGCGTGGGCTTCTGCGTTTCTCTTTTCTCGTCGGTTTCCCTTGCATACCCAACGGCAGCGCGTAGCGCTGTGCCGATGCTATTTCGTGCTGAACCAGCGCGCTCAAACGACTAGCTTGTCAGACCGTGCGCGGTCCAAGCCCGAGGTGGCCTGTGAGGGCACTCGCTACAGACGCCACGAGCGACGAGAAGAACACCCAAATTGCGTGTGACCGCGGGCGTCTCGAGCTGCTTTCTTTGGTTACTTTCTTTGCAGCAGCAAAGAAAGTGACTGCCGCCCCGCACAGGGGCAACGCTAACCGACCAACCCGCCAACGGGATCCGGCGAAAAAAAAACGGACCAGCACCGGAGCATAAAAAAAACCGCTCCGATGCCGGCCCGCCCGACCGGCTCACTCGACGCTTACTGGCAAGCCTCGCACTCGTCGAAGCCCGCATCGCCCGGACGCATCATGCAGACGGGACCATCGGCTTCCTGAGCCGGCGCTGCCTCAACCGCCGCAGCATTGAACCCGCCCGCGCCCGACGACGCACCACCCGACACGCCACCGAAGCCACCTTGCGCACCCGATGCGCCATGACCGCCATCGCCCGACGGCACCGCGTTCAGCGCGCCATGCGCAACAGTCGACTTCTCGACATGCGTCGCCGCCATCGTGCGGAGATAGTAGGTCGTCTTGAGGCCGCGAATCCACGCGAGCTTGTAGACCTCGTCGAGCTTCTTGCCCGACGCGCCCGCCATGTAGATGTTCAGCGACTGCGCCTGATCAATCCACTTCTGACGGCGCGACGCCGCTTCGACCAGCCACTTCGGATCGACTTCGAACGCGGTCGCGTAGATCGCGCGCAGATCCGCCGGAACACGGTCGATGCGCGAGAGCGTGCCGTCGAAGTACTTCAGATCCGACACCATCACTTCGTCCCACAGCCCGCGCGCCTTCAGGTCACGCACGAGGTAGTCGTTGACGACCGTGAATTCGCCCGACAGATTCGATTTCACGTACAGATTCTGGAAAGTCGGCTCGATGCACGCCGACACGCCGATGATGTTGGAGATCGTCGCCGTCGGCGCAATCGCCACGCAGTTCGAATTGCGCATGCCGTACGTCGAGATGCGCGAACGCAGTTCGGGCCAGTCCATCGACTCGGACGAATCCACTTCGACATACCCGCCGCGCGCGTCCGCCAGCAGCTTCAGCGAATCCTGCGGAAGAATGCCGCGATCCCACAGCGAGCCGCGATACGTCGCGTAACGGCCACGCTCTTCCGCGAGTTCCGTCGATGCGTAGTACGCGTAATAGCAGACGGCTTCCATCGAACGATCCGCGAACTCGACCGCATCGCCCGACGCGTACGGCGTGCGCAGCAAATGCAGGCAGTCCTGGAAGCCCATGATGCCCATGCCCACCGGACGATGCTTCAGGTTCGAGTTACGCGCCTTCGGAACCGCGTAGTAGTTGATGTCGATGACATTGTCGAGCATACGCATCGCGACGCTGATGGTGCGCTTGAGCTTGGCGTGATCCAGCGCGTAGCTGCCGTCGGCCTGCTTCACCATGTGCGCGACCAGGTTCACCGAGCCGAGATTGCACACCGCGATTTCCGTCTCGCTCGTGTTCAGCGTGATTTCCGTGCACAGGTTCGACGAATGCACGACACCGACGTGCTGTTGCGGCGAGCGCACATTGCACGGATCCTTGAACGTGATCCACGGATGGCCGGTCTCGAACAGCATGCCGAGCATCTTGCGCCACAGTTGCGCCGCCGGCAGCTTCTTGAACAGCTTGATCTCGCCGCGCGCTGCTTTCTCTTCGTAAGCCACATAGGCCTTCTCGAAGTCCGCGCCGAACAGGTCGTGCAGGTCCGGGCAGGTCGACGGCGAGAACAGCGTCCAGTCGCCGCCTTCGACGACGCGCTTCATGAACAGGTCGGGAATCCAGTTCGCCGTGTTCATGTCGTGCGTGCGGCGACGGTCATCGCCCGTGTTCTTGCGCAGCTCGAGGAATTCCTCGATGTCGAGGTGCCACGTTTCCAGGTACGCGCACACCGCGCCCTTGCGCTTGCCGCCCTGATTCACGGCGACGGCCGTGTCGTTCACGACCTTCAGGAACGGCACGACGCCTTGCGACTTGCCGTTGGTGCCCTTGATGTGCGAGCCGAGCGCGCGCACGCGCGTCCAGTCGTTGCCGAGGCCGCCCGCGAACTTCGAGAGCAGCGCGTTTTCCTTCAGCGCTTCGTAGATGCCGTCGAGATCGTCGGCGACGGTCGTCAGATAGCACGACGACAACTGCGAGCGATGCGTGCCCGAGTTGAACAGCGTCGGCGTCGACGACATGAAGTCGAACGACGAGAGCACGTTGTAGAACTCGATGGCGCGCGCTTCACGGTCGATTTCGTTGAGCGACAGGCCCATCGCGACACGCATGAAGAATGCCTGCGGCAACTCGATGCGCGTGCCTTCGACGTGCAGGAAGTAGCGGTCATACAGCGTCTGCAGGCCGAGGTAGCCGAATTGCAGATCGCGGTTCGCGTCGAGCGCGGCGCCGAGGCGCTTCAGATCGAATTGCTGGAGCTTGTCGTCGAGCAGGCCGGCTTCGACGCCCCGCTTGATGAACAGCGGGAAGTATTCGGCGTAGCGCTCGCCCATTTCGGCTTGCGTCACTTCGTCCACGAGAATTTCGCGGCGGATCGTGTGCAGCAGGATGCGCGCGGTGACCTGGCTGTACGCCGGGTCCTTTTCGATCATCGTGCGCGCGGCGAGGATAGACGACTCGTAGACCTGCGACATCGGCACGCCGTCGTACAGGTTCTTCACCGTTTCCGCGACGATCGGCTCAGCGGACACCGCGTCGCCGAGGTTCGCGCACGCGGAGACGATCAGCGCCTTCAGCGCGTCGAGATCGAGCGGGCGCGTGACGCCGTTGTCCGTCACGTTGATGACGCCTTCGTGCGCCTGCGCGTCCTGCGTCTGCGCGCGCTCTTGCGTACGCTGCTGCGTGCGCTTCTCGCGATACAGCACGTACGCGCGCGCGACGTTGTGCTCGCCGCCGCGCATCAGCGCGAGTTCGACCTGATCCTGAATGTCTTCGATATGGAACGTGCCGCCATGCGGACGGCTGCGCACGAGCGCGCGCACGACGGCTTGCGTCAGTTGCTCGACGAGCTCGCGCACACGCGCGGAAGCTGCGCCCTGCCCGCCATTCACGGCGATGAACGCCTTCGTCACCGCGATCGCGATTTTCGTCGGCTCGAACGACACCACGCTTCCGTTGCGACGGATGACCTTGTAGTCGGCAAACGTCGTGTCCGGCGCGAGCGCTTGCGCTGCGCTCGTGGACTGGGCACCGCCCATCGGCTGTGCGGATGCGCCTTCGAAGGAAGTCGCGGCGTTCTCGGTGGTTTGCATGTGCAAAACTCCTGGTGTTCGAATGGTGCGGATGGTCCGCGGATTTATCACTTATGCCGCGCGCGTCAGGACATCGTCATGAAGATTGCGCGGTGTTTTGGCGGTAAAGCGGGCTGTGAATGCAGCAGGCTGGAAACACGATTCGCGGCGCTTACGGCCCGCATTGTCTTTGGCGTCTCATGCGGTGCCCGCGTTGGCGCGCGGTGTCGGTCGACGCAACTCGCGCTCACTTGCTTGCCTTCTTCACGGTGCTGCTCGCTGGCGCTCGATGCGCCTGACGCCTCCCCCTCGCAAAGGGAAACGGTCTCGCGCATCGCCCCGGGCCAGCCAAACTTCTCTTACGCCGGAAAGCCGGCGGCGCCGGCTCATCGGAGCGGGCGCCGCCACAACAACACAAGATCTAGTGCCAATTACGTCTTTCGGCACCAAGTATAGTGGACATCCGCGCAGTCTCAAAAAGGTTTATTTGCCTGCCGTCTGCCTGTACGGGGTTGACTTTTGCTATCGCAAAGCGCGGCAAGGCCTCGCGCGCAACGCTGTTGCGCCGCAGCGAGAAAGACCTTACGCGACGCTCAGATGCTGGACTGGAAGGGGAAAAACGAAGGCGGCAAGGCGCTGTCGCGACGCACGCGCGGCCAGTCGAAATGCGGACCGGGATCGGTCTTGCGACCGGGCGCGATGTCGGAGTGGCCCGCCACAGCATCGATCGGATAGCGCTTCACGATGATGCGCGCGAGCGCGCTCAATGCGGCGTACTGCGCGTCTTCGAACGGCATGCGGTCGCTGCCTTCGAGCTCGATGCCGATCGAGAAATCGTTGCAGCGCTCGCGCCCGCAAAACGACGAGACGCCTGCGTGCCACGCGCGTTCATCGCAGGAGACGAATTGCTGGACCGCGCCATCGCGGCGAATCACGAAGTGCGCCGACACGCGCATGCCGCGCAGATGATCGAAGTACGGATGCGCGTCGTGATCGAGCTTGTTGAGGAAGAAATCGGCGATCGAGTTGGTCGTGAAATCGTCGGGCGGCAAGCTGATGTTGTGCACGACGATGAGCGTCGGCACGGCGTCGCCGGGACGCGCCTCGAAGTTCGGCGAAGGCAGGCGCGACGCGTGCGTGAACCAGCCTTGTGCGTCGATGTGCGGATCGCCTGGCCTGACGACAGGCTGGACTTGCGGCAGGGTCATCGCGCGTCGCGACCAGTCGGACGGCTCGCGTAGTGGCGCGCGTGATCGGCGCAGCAGAAGCGCTCGCCCGCGACGACGATCGACTCGCTGCGCGGCGTGTGCACGCCGCACTGCGCGCAACGGATGAGCGGATCGGCGAGTTGCGGCGCGCCGTTCGACGCGCCATTGCCATTGCCGTTGCCACTACGCGAGCGTTGCGCGCCATTGGCGCCGCCCGCGGTCGCGCCGCCGGCCTGCGCGTCGCCCTGCTGCGCGCGCTCGTTCGCGCGGCGCAGCTTCTTCAGGAGCCACTGGCTCACGAAGAAGAGGACGATCAGAAAGATGAAATTTCGCATCGATTCACGCCGATAAAAAAGTACGCGCTCAGACGACCGCACGGTGCAGCAGCACTTCGAACACGAAGCGGCTGCCCACATACGCGAGCAGCAGCGCGGCGAACGAAGCCAGCACCCAGCGCAACGCGGCGCGTCCGCGCCATCCGGAGATGCGGCGCGCGGTGAGCAACGCGCCGAACATCAGCCAGGAGATGAAAGCGAAGATGGTTTTGTGATCGAAGCGCAGCGCGCGATCGACCAGTTGCTCGTTGAACGCGATGCCCGACACGAGCGTGAGCGTGAGCAGCACGAAGCCGGCCGCGATCAGACGGAACAGCAGTTTTTCGAGCGTCAGGAGCGGCGGCAGCGCGTCGAGCCAGCTCGTGAGCCAGCTGTTGCCGGCATGACGCGTCGCCATGCCGCGCATGCGTTGCAGACGGCGTTCGAGCATCAGCATCAGCACGGCGTGCAGCGCGGCGATCGCGAAGAGTCCGTACGCGATGTTCGCGATCAGGAAATGCAGCTTGAACATCGGCGCTGCGGAGTACGACAATACGCGCACGCCGCCGAACACGAGCGGCAAAAGCGACGCGATGCATGCGAGCGGCAGCACGAGCAGACGCAAGCCGTCGAGCGGGAAGAAAAAGCTTTCGATCCAGTAGATGCCCGCGCCGAGCCAGAACATCGCGGAGAGCGCGAACGCGAAGCCGAAGATCATCGCGTTCTGGGGGAAGATCGTGGTGTGCAGCAGGATGCCGTGCACGAGCAACGCTATTAATAATAGAGCGCGGCCCGTTGCGCCCATTGCGCCCATGCCCGGCGACGTTTTCGGCGCCACCGGCGTCATGCCCGAAGGCACACCGGCCAGCGCCGGCTCCACGGCCGTGTGACGATGCGCGCGCCACCCCGCTACGGCCAGTCCGCCGTAGAGAAGCGCAGTGAGGGCATACAGTACAATATCCATGTTCGAAGTTTACACTAGGCCCCTGAATCGCGACGTTTTCCCCCTTGCGGCAACGCGGGGCGTCGAGTCGTTCTGCGCTGAAAAAGGGCCGCATTCCCTACCGCTCCCCCATGCTCGATAACCTCACTCAACGGATGGCGCGCGTCGTCAAGACGCTGCGCGGCGAGGCCCGGCTCACCGAGGCCAACACGCAGGAAATGCTGCGCGAGGTGCGGCTTGCGCTGCTCGAAGCGGACGTGGCGCTACCGGTCGTGCGCGAGTTCATCGCGAAGGTGAAGGAGAAGGCGCTCGGCGAAGAAGTCGTGTCGAGCCTCTCGCCGGGCCAGGCGCTCGTCGGCGTCGTCCAGAAGGAACTGACGGCCGTGATCGGCGGCGATTACGAAGGCAAGGCCGCCGAACTGAATCTCGCCGTCACGCCGCCCGCCGTCATTCTGATGGCCGGCTTGCAGGGCGCGGGTAAAACGACCACGACGGGCAAGCTCGCCAAGCTCCTGCGCGAAAAGAGCAAGAAGAAGGTGCTCACCGTTTCCGTCGACGTGTACCGCCCCGCCGCTATCCGCCAGTTGCAGACGGTGACCGAGCAGGTCGGCGCGGACTTTTTCCCGTCGGAGCCGAACCAGAAACCTTCGGACATCGCGCGCGCGGCGATCGACTGGGCGAAGCGGCATTATCACGATGTCGTGATCGTCGATACGGCCGGTCGCCTCGGCATCGACGAAGCGATGATGAACGAGATCAGCGAGCTGCACGCGCTGCTCAAGCCTGCTGAAACGCTGTTCGTCGTCGACGCCATGCTCGGTCAGGACGCCGTCAACACCGCGAAGGCGTTCAACGACGCGTTGCCGCTCACCGGCGTCGTGCTCACCAAGCTCGACGGCGACTCGCGCGGCGGCGCGGCGCTCTCCGTGCGCCACGTCACCGGCAAGCCGATCAAGTTCGTCGGCGTCGCGGAAAAGCTCGACGGCCTCGAAGTCTTCCATCCGGATCGCATGGCGAACCGGATTCTCGGCATGGGCGACATTCTTGCGCTCGTCGAGGAAGCGCAGCGCGGCGTCGACAGCCAAGCCGCGCAGAAGCTCGCCGACAAGGTCAAGAAAGGCGGCGACTTCGACCTGAACGACTTCAAGGCGCAACTCTCGCAGATGAAGAAGATGGGCGGCCTCTCGTCGCTCATGGACAAACTGCCCGCGCAGTTCCAGCAAGCCGCGCAAGGCGCGGACATGAACAACGCGGAAAAGCAGATGCGCCGCATGGAAGGCATCATCAATTCGATGACCATTCAGGAACGCGCGAAGCCCGAGCTCATCAAGGCCGCGCGCAAACGCCGTATCGCGGCAGGCGCGGGCGTGCACGTTCAGGAAGTGAACCGCATGCTCAATCAGTACGAGCAGATGCGCGGCATGATGAAGAAGCTGAAGGGCGGCAACCTGCAGAAGATGATGCGCGGCATGAAGGGCATGCTGCCCGGCATGCGCTGATCACGGCACCTCGAACCCGCGTTTGCGCGCGTCGCCCGACGCGAAGCAAGCGCGGGTTTATCATATGGCGCACGCCGCCGTTTTTTTCCACACTAAGAAGTCAGCCTCTCCCCCGCTTTCCCTATGAATCGCGAAGAAGCTCTCCATATTTTCAGCCACTCCGAAGAAATCGTGACGGCTGACGAAGTCAATGCATCGATCGGCAAGATGGCCTCGTCCATCAAGGCGGCGACGCAAGACGACTTCCCGCTCGTGCTCTCGGTCATGGGGGGCGCGGCCGTATTCACCGGCATGCTGCTGCCGCATCTCGACTTCCCGCTCGAGTTCGATTACATCCACCTGACGCGCTATCGCAACGCCATCAAGGGCGGCAGCGAGATGCAGTGGCGCGTGGCGCCGGCGGAATCGGTGAAGGACCGCGTGGTGCTCGTGCTCGACGACATCCTCGACGAAGGCGAGACGATGGCCGCGATCCGCGACCGCATCATGGCGATGGGCGCGAAGACGTTTCTCTCGGCGGTGCTGTGCGAGAAGATCATCCCGAAGGCGAAGCCGCTGCGTCCGGATTTCTGTGGATTCGAGGTGCCGGACCGGTACGTGTTCGGCTGCGGGATGGACGCGAAGGGTTACTGGCGTAATTTGCCGACGATTCGCGCGCTGACCGAAGGCGCGTGAGCGTTTCCTGGCGACATGAAAAAAGCGGCCGAGGCCGCTTTTTTCACAACTGATGCACGAAAGTGCGTATCCCCGTCAGTATCATCTCGACGGAAATCGCGACCAGCACGAGCCCCATCAACCGTTCGAACGCCGTGACCGCGCGCTCGCCGAGCCAGTGCTGAATCTTTTCCGCGAGAATCAGCACGATCGCGCAGACGATCATCGTCACCGACAGCGCGCCGACCCATTCGAGCATCTTGCCCGGCGCCTGCGAAGTCAGCAGCATCACCGTCGCCAGCGCGGACGGCCCGGCGAGCGCCGGAATCGCGAGCGGCACGATCAGCGGCTCGCCGCCACGCGCATCGCCGCCCATCGCGCCGTCGGGATGCGGGAAGATCATCCGCAGCGCGATCAGAAACAGCACGATCCCGCCGCCGATGCGCAACGACAAATCCGTCAGATTCATCGCGCGCAGGAAGCGGTCGCCCGCCAGCATGAACAGCAGCAGGATGCCGAACGCGATCGCCACTTCGCGCAGGATCACGACGCGGCGCCGCTCTTTCGCAACGCCGCGCAGCGCGTTGATGAAGATCGGAATGTTGCCGAGCGGATCGGTGATCAGCAGCAGCAGGATCGTCGCCGACAGGAAGTCGTACTGCATTACTTCCCGAGCGCCGCTCGCACCTTCGCTGTCACCGCGCCGGCGGCTTCATCGACCGGCAGCAGCGTGGCTTCGGTGTCGCGCCGGCCCTGATATTCCAGCTTGCCTTCCTTCAGCCCGCGATCGCCGATCACGATGCGATGCGGCACGCCGATCAGTTCCCAGTCCGCGAACATCACGCCCGGACGCTCACCGCGATCATCGAGGATCACGTCGATGCCCGCTTCCTGCAGCGTCGCGTACAGCTTGTCCGCCTGCTCGCGCACGGCGTCGCTGCGGTCGTAGCCCATCGGGCAGATCACGACTTCGAACGGCGCGATGGCTTCCGGCCAAATGATGCCGCGATCGTCGAAGTTCTGTTCGATCGCCGCGCCCAGCACACGCGTCACGCCGATGCCGTAGCAGCCCATCTGCATCCGCGCGGGCTTGCCGTTCTCGTCGAGGAAGGTCGCGCCCATCGAATCGGAGTACTTCGTGCCGAGCTGGAACACGTGGCCCACTTCGATGCCACGGCAGATTTCGAGCGTGCCACGGCCGTCCGGCGACGGATCGCCCGCGACGACATTGCGGATATCCGCGACTTCCGGCTCGGGCAGATCGCGGCCCCAGTTCACTCCGGTCGTGTGGTAATCGACCTCGTTCGTGCCGACGACGAAATCGCTCATGTTCGCGACTGTACGGTCCGCGATCACGCGCACCGGCTTCTTCGTGCCGATCGGGCCGAGATAGCCCGGCGGCGTGCCGAACCATTCGATGATCTCGGCTTCCGTCGCGAAGCGATAACCCGCGAGGCCCGGCAGCTTGCCGGTCTTGATGTCGTTGAGCGAGTGATCGCCGCGCAGCATCAGCAGCCAGATGGTGGGCTCGGCGCCTTCGTTGTCGGTTGCGAGAATGATCGACTTGATGGTCTTTTCAAGCGGAATGTTCAGAAGCTGCGCGACCGCCTCGCATTTCGCGGCGCCCGGCGTCGGCGTCTTCTTCAGTTCTTCCGTGGGCGCGGCGCGTTGCGCGATGAGCGGCAGCGCGTCCGCCGCTTCGACGTTCGCGGCGAAGTCTGAGTCCGGGCAATACGCGATGTCGTCCTCGCCCGTATCCGCGATTACGTGGAACTCGTGCGAGCCGCTGCCGCCGATCGAGCCGTTGTCCGCGGCGACCGCGCGGAATTCCAGGCCGATGCGCGTGAAGATGCGCACATAGGCGTCGTACATCTTGCGATACGACTCGGCGAGACCGTCGAGGTCCTTATCGAAGGAATAGGCGTCCTTCATGATGAACTCGCGGCCGCGCATTACGCCGAAGCGCGGACGGATCTCGTCGCGGAACTTCGTTTGAATCTGATAGAAGTTCACCGGCAACTGGCGATAGCTCTTGATGTCGCGGCGCGCGATGTCGGTGACGACTTCCTCGTGCGTCGGGCCCATCACGAAGTCGCGCTCGTGGCGATCCTTGAAGCGCAGCAGTTCCGGACCGTATTGCTCCCAGCGGCCCGACTCCTGCCACAGTTCGGCGGGCTGCACGGCGGGCATCAGCAGTTCGAGCGCGCCCGCGCGGTTCATCTCTTCGCGCACGATGGCTTCGACCTTGCGCACCGAGCGCAGGCCGATCGGCATGTAATCGTAGATGCCGCCCGCGACGCGGCGGATCATGCCGGCGCGCATCATCAGCTTGTGGCTGACGATCTCGGCGTCGGCGGGAGCTTCTTTCAGGGTGCCGATGAAGAAACGGGATGCTTTCATTCAAATTTTCCAAAAGCGGCGCGCGCTTCGGAGCCGTTGTGGCGCCGGAGCAGGCGTATCGAAGGTGAACGACGGAAACGGTCTACGGCTTTCGCAGGGAAGAAGATTTTGCCGCCTTCCGCATGGTCTGGCAAAGCGTCCTGCACCCTGCTCGGCAAACGTGCCCCGCATTCGGCTTCGTGCCGCGGGTTCGAACCGATGCGCGGGGTCCGTTAACTGTTTATAATCAAAGCAATTTTAAAGGATTTGAAGGTGGCTGTATGCTGGATCGTGAAGGCTTTCGCCCGAACGTCGGCATCATCCTCTTGAACGCGCGCAACGAAGTGTTTTGGGGCAAGCGGCTGCGTGAACATTCCTGGCAGTTTCCGCAAGGGGGCATCAAATACGGTGAGACCCCTGTGCAAGCGATGTATCGGGAGTTACACGAAGAAACCGGTCTGCTTCCGGAGCATGTGAAAGTTGTCGGTCGCACGCGCGACTGGCTGCGTTATGAGGTGCCGGACAAGTTCATCAAGCGCGAGGTGCGCGGACATTATCGCGGTCAGAAACAAATCTGGTTTCTGCTGCGCATGGTGGGACGCGATTGCGACATCTGCCTGCGTGCGACGGACCATCCGGAGTTCGATGCCTGGCGCTGGAACGAGTATTGGGTGCCGCTTGATGCGGTCATCGAGTTCAAGCGCGACGTTTATCAAATGGCTCTCACCGAGCTGTCCCGGTTCCTGCGGCGAACCAACTCCCGCGCCGAGCGCGGCGAGCGAGCCGCGCATCATGGACTGCGCTATCCACGCGTCGTCCAGACGATGACGATCGAAGCACCTGCCGTTACTGCCTCCGGCGCGGCGGTTCAGGCAGAATGCACGGTCAGCGAGGAAGTGCATGTGATCGCGCACCGCTCATCGTGCGACTGATCATCGCGGTTCCTCGCACACGTCGACACTCAGCATGACTTCGATCGATGGCACGGCGATTCACTCGCCGTGCCATTTCGCTTTGTTCCGCCGGGCGGGCGCGTCAAGCCCCGCGCGCATGTTTCCGGGAAGATCCAATTGAAAGTGAATGCCTCACTCGCGGTCATCGCGGCATCCGCGGCAGCGCTTGCCGTGCTCGCCGGCTGCTCCAGCAATAAAACTCCGTCCACCCAGGACGACGGCGTGTTCACCTATCTGCTCGACCGCAAGCCGAACTGGACCGAGGAGAAGATCGAGACGCTGCCGCCCTTGCCGCAAACATCGAATCTGCTGGCGTTCAATGTTTCGCAGAACACGCCGCTCACTTTCGCCGTCGACAAGACATCGCTCACGGTCGGCAACGACGGCGTGGTGCGCTATGTGGTCGTCGTGACGAGTCCGGCGGGCGCGCGCAACGTCAACTATGAAGGGATTCGTTGCGACACCTACGAATGGCGCCGCTACGCGAGCATCAACGACGATCAGAACGGCTGGGATCAGGGTTCCGCGTTCGACTTCAAGCGCATCGAGAACGGCGAGTTGAACGCGTACCAGGCGGCGCTCTATCAGGATTACTTCTGCGCGAGCAAGCTGCCTGTCGGCACGGCGAAGCAGATCGTCAACAACATCCAGTACAAGCGCACGCAAAGCTCGATCAATCTGCGCTGATTTCACGGCACGGCAAAGTACAAAAGCCCGCTGGATCAGCGGGCTTTTTCGTATCAGACGAGCACGAGATTGTCGCGATGAATCAGTTCGGGCTCCAGCATATAGCCGAGCACGGTTTCGATCTCGCCGCTGGGCCGCCGATGAATCAGGCGCGCTTCGGAACTGCTGTAGTTCGTGATGCCGCGCGCAACCTCCTGCCCTTGAGCGTCGACGCACGCGATGACCTCGCCGCGCGCGAACGCGCCCTTCACGTCGATGACGCCGATCGGCAACAGGCTCTTGCCGTCAGCCGTGAGCTTGCGCACCGCGCCATCGTCGATCACGACGTGCCCGCGCACCTGCAGGTGATCCGCCATCCACTGCTTGCGCGCCGCCATCCGCGCCGTGCGCGCGATGAGCTGCGTGCCGATCATTTCGCCGGACGCGAGACGCGTGAGCACGTCGGCTTCGCGGCCGCTCGCGATCACCGTGTTCGCGCCGCTGTGCGCCGCGCGCTTCGCCGCGAGAATCTTGGTCAGCATGCCGCCGCGTCCGAGGCTCGAGCCCGCGCCGCCTGCCATCTGCTCGAGTTCGGGCGTGCCGGCGTCGGCCTGTTCGACGAGCGTCGCGTTCGGATCCTTGCGCGGATCGGCGGTGAAGAGACCGCGCTGATCGGTGAGGATGACGAGCGCATCGCCTTCGATCAGATTGGCGACGAGCGCGCCGAGCGTGTCGTTGTCGCCGAACTTGATTTCGTCGGTGATGACGGTGTCGTTCTCGTTGATGATCGGCACCGCGCCCAGGCGCAACAGCGTGAGCAGCGTCGAGCGCGCGTTCAGATAGCGCTCGCGATCGGCGAGATCCGCGTGCGTGAGCAGAATCTGCGCGGTGCGGATGCCGTGCGCGCCGAAGCTGCTTTCGTAGACCTGCGCGAGGCCCATCTGGCCGACGGCCGCCGCCGCCTGCAACTCGTCGATTTCGCGCGGCCGCTTGGTCCAGCCGAGCCGGTGGATGCCTTCCGCGATCGCGCCCGAACTCACGAGCACGACTTCCTTGCCTTGCTCGCGCAGCGCCGCGATCTGCGCCGCCCAGCGAGAGATTGCCGCATGGTCGAGCCCGCGCCCGTCGTTGGTGACGAGGCTGGACCCTACTTTCACTACGATTCGCTTCGCAGCGGCGATGACCGAACGCATCGTGCGCTTTCTCCTCGTGGTTGCGTTTATTCCTTCGCTGCGTCGTCGCGGAAGCGCACGTCGGCGGCGAGATCTTCCGCCTCCGCCGCACGCGATGCGTCGGAATGCTGCGAGATGTAGTCGTAGATCGCGTACGTGAGCGCCTCGCAGCCCTGGCCCGTCAACGCGGAAATCTCGTAGACCGGACCATCCCACTCGAAGCGCTCGACGAAATCGGCGATACGCGTTTCGCGCTCGTTCTCCGGCACCATGTCGAGCTTGTTCAGCACGAGCCAGCGCGGCTTGTCGTAGAGCGACTCGTCGTACTTGCGCAGTTCGTTGACGATCGCTTTCGCTTCGGCGACCGGATCGACGTTTTCATCGAACGGCGCCATGTCGACCAGATGCAGCAGCACGCCGGTGCGCTGCAAGTGACGCAGGAAGCGATGCCCGAGCCCCGCGCCTTCCGCCGCGCCTTCGATCAGGCCGGGAATGTCCGCGATCACGAAGCTCTTGCTCGGCCCGACGCGCACCACGCCGAGATTCGGTGCGAGTGTCGTGAACGGATAATCCGCGATCTTCGGCCGCGCGTTCGACACCGACGAGATGAACGTGGATTTGCCCGCGTTCGGCATGCCGAGCAGACCAACATCGGCAAGCACTTTCAGTTCGAGCCTGAGCATGCGGCGCTCGCCCGGCTTGCCGTCGGTCTTCTGACGCGGCGCGCGGTTCGTGCTCGACTTGAAATGCAGGTTGCCGAGGCCGCCCGCGCCGCCCTGCGCGATCAGCACCTGCTGATTGTGTTCGGTCAGATCGGCGATGATCTCGCCCGTTTCCTGATCCGAAATGATGGTGCCGACCGGCATGCGCAGCGTGATGTCGTCGCCGCCCTTGCCGTAGCAGTCCGCGCCGCGGCCGTTTTCGCCGTTGCGCGCCTGATGCTTCTTGGAGAACCGATAGTCGATCAGCGTGTTGATATTGCGATCGCCGACCGCGTAGACGCTGCCGCCGCGTCCACCGTCGCCGCCGTCGGGGCCGCCGAACGGGACGAACTTTTCGCGGCGCATCGACGCGCTGCCATCTCCTCCGTCGCCGGCGATGACTTCAATCTTCGCTTCGTCAATGAACTTCATGCGTTGCTCCGTCCCGTGTATTTGCAGCTATTTTGCCGTGACCCGGCGTTGCCCGGTCACCGATATTCTCGAATTCCCGCCGATGCGCGTTCCCCGCGCACCAACGAAAAAGGCCCCGCGAACTTCGCGGGGCCTTTTTTCGGTCCTGAAGCCCGTGCGTAAAATTTACGCTGCCGGGACGACGACGACCGTGTGCTTCTTCGCAGCGCCCTTGGTCACGAACTTGACGTGGCCGTCGGCGAGCGCAAACAGCGTGTGATCCTTGCCGATGCCGACATTCTCACCCGGATGCATACGCGTGCCGCGCTGGCGAACGATGATGCCGCCTGCGTTGATTGCCTGGCCGCCGTACACCTTAACGCCGAGGCGTTTCGACTCGGAGTCGCGGCCGTTGCGGGAAGACCCGCCTGCTTTTTTGTGTGCCATTTGATTAGCTCCTTAACCGATATCTGTGCGGAAACGATCGCGCCTTAGGCGTTGATCGCGTCGATGCGCAGTTCGGTGTAGTTCTGGCGATGGCCAGCGTGCTTTTGGTAGTGCTTCCGGCGGCGCATCTTGAAGATGGTCACTTTCTTGTGACGACCTTGCGACACGACGGTAGCCTTGACGGAAGCCCCACCCACCAGCGGCGTACCGAACTTAATCGATTCGCCTTCGCCTACTGCGAGAACCTGGTCGAGCGTGATTTCAGCGTCAATGTCTGCCGGTATCTGTTCTACTTTCAATTTTTCGCCAACGGCAACCTTATACTGCTTGCCGCCGGTTTTTATGACCGCGTACATTGAGAACCTCACTCAGAATTCTTTTTCCACGCACCACGCGGGGAAAACACGCGATTATACATAGGGTTACGCTCGACGTCAAAGTGCGTCGACGTTTGCTTCGCGCACGGTGCAAGCGCGCGGTCCGCAGCCGAACCTCGGCGAACACAACGAAAATCGCAGCGAATCCTGTCCGAATTTCGCGCACATCGCGCGCATCGACACAGCCGAAACCCCGTCGTCTGTCGGATTCGCCTTATAATCCGCCGGATTACCTTTCCTGCCGAACATGTCGTCCACCGCCACTTCCCCTCCCAACGCCGCCGCGCTGCTCGCCCCGATCGCCGAGGACATGCAGCACGTCAATCGTGTCATCCGGCAGCGCCTGGCATCAGAAGTGATGCTGATCAACCAGATTTCGGAGTACATCATCGGCGCGGGCGGCAAGCGGCTGCGTCCGGCGCTGCTGCTGCTGGTCTCCGGCGCGCTGGGCGACACGACCGGATATCGCCATGAACTGGCCGCCGTTGTGGAGTTCATCCACACGGCGACGCTACTGCATGACGACGTCGTCGACGAATCCGACCTGCGGCGCGGCCGCAAGACCGCGAACGCGCTGTTCGGCAACGCGGCGAGCGTGCTGGTCGGCGACTTCCTCTACTCGCGCTCGTTCGAGATGATGGTGAGCGTCGGCAAGATGCGCGTGATGGAAATCCTGTCGGTCGCGACCAACGTCATTTCCGAAGGCGAAGTGCTGCAGCTGCTCAACATGCACGACCCTGATGTGGACGAAACGCGCTACATGCAGGTGATCCGCTACAAGACGGCGAAGCTGTTCGAAGCGGCCGCGCAACTGGGCGCGGTGCTGTCGGGCGCGGACGCGCGCACCGAAGCGGCGGCGGCGGAGTTCGGCCGGCGCATCGGCACGGCGTTCCAGATCATGGACGACTGGCTCGACTACACCGGCACGCCCGAATCGATGGGCAAGAACGCCGGCGACGACCTGCGCGAAGGCAAACCCACTCTGCCGCTCATCTTTCTGATGGAGCACGGCACGCCGGAGCAGGCGGCGCTCGCACGCGAGGCCATCGAGCAGGGCGGCACGGATCGCTTCGACACGATCTTCCACGCGATCACCACGTCCGGCGCGCTCGACCACACGCTGGAATGCGCGCGCAAGGAAGCGCAGGCGGCGGCGAATGCGATTTCTGCATTTCCCCCTTCCATCTACAAAGAGAGCCTGCTAGAATTATGTTCTTACTCGACGTCACGGCAGTCTTGAACGAGACTAAAGCGGCGTAAGAGTCCAAGTTTGGTCAAATTCGGGGTGTAGCTTAGCCTGGTAGAGCGCTACGTTCGGGACGTAGAGGCCGGAGGTTCGAATCCTCTCACCCCGACCAGAATTGCAGAAACCCGCATGGTCCGCCATGCGGGTTTTTTTATTTCCAGCGCACGAAACCGCGTACGCTGGCCAACAGGCCGAAGGCGGGCGTGCCTGCCCGTCTGCTATATTGCCTCCCATCTCCGCCCCTACTCGATCACCGCGTGGACAACCTTCCCTTATGGGCGCAAATTTGCGCCATTTTTCTGCTTCTCATCCTTTCCGGCTTCTTCTCGATCTCCGAAACATCGATGATGGCGCTCAATCGCCATCGGCTGAAATATCTGGCGAGCCAGGGATCGCTGCGCGCCCGCACGACGCAAGGACTGCTCGCAAAAACCGACCAGCTTCTCTCCGTGATCCTGATCGGCAACAACCTGATCAACACGATCATCCCGGTGCTGACCACGTCGATCGCGCTGCGCACCTTCGGCCACAACAACCTCGTCCTGTCGGTCACGACGGGCGTGATCGCGTTTCTGATCATCGTGTTCGCGGAGATCGCGCCGAAGATCGTCGGTGCGACTTATCCCGAAAAAGTGGCGCTGCCCGCGAGTCTGGTGCTCTCACCGCTCATGCGTATCGCGCGGCCGCTGATTTGGTTCGTCAATCTGTTCGCCAACGCGATCCTCGCCGCGCTGCACATCAACACGAAAAACAAGCGCGACCAGCGCATTTCGCCGGAAGAACTGCGCACGATCGTGCTCGAGACCGGCAGCTTCATGCCGACCAAACACCGCAGCATCCTGCTCAATCTGTTCGATCTGGAAAACATCACCGTCGATGACGTGATGATTCCCCGCCGGCGCATCGAAGCGCTCGACTTCGAGGCGCCGTTCGAGCAGATCCTGCATCAGCTAGAGACCTGTTATCACAACAAGCTCGTCGTCTTTCAGGGCGATATCGATCGCGTGATGGGCATCCTGCACGTGCGCAAGACGCTGTCGGCGCTGCATAACCAGGAGCTCGAACGCGAGACGCTGCGCGAACTGCTCACCGAGCCGTACTTCGTGCCTACCGGCACGCCCGTTTTCCAGCAACTACAGTACTTTCAGGAAAGCGGCCATCGCATCGCGATCGTGGTCGATGAGTACGGCGAGTTGCAGGGGCTCGTCACGCCCGAGGACATCATCGAGGAACTGATCGGCGAGTTCACGACGACGATTCCGCGCGGCGCCGGCTCGCGCGGCGGCTGGAACGAGAACGGCGAGTGCATCGTGGCGGGCAGCATGCCGCTGCGCGAGCTGAATCGCTGGCTCAACCTGACGCTGCCGACGGACGGCCCGAAAACGCTCAACGGCCTGATTCTCGAAACGCTCGAAGACATCCCGGACGGCGACGTGTCGATCCGCATCGCCGACGTCACCTTCGAAGTCATGCGCAGCGACGATCAGGCGATCCGCACCGTGAAGATTTTCCGCCCGCTCGGGCCGAAGCGCGCACTGCGTTAGCCATTCGGACGACTGGGCGTCGGTGGTTGCGAACGAGATGATCGGGTCATCTCGACTCCGACCGCACGACGCCCATGATTTCTCCCTCACGCGACGCTTTCGACACTTTCGCGCGCCCGGCCCGCTCCGTCGATCCCGCGCTCGACAGCGCATCCGATCACGACACGCCCGCCGTTTCGCTCCTCGCCGACACCCTGCGCGAAGCCGCCGAGCGCGGCGCCTCCGACATTCACGTCGAACCTTCCGAGCACGACTGGCGCATCCGCCTGCGCGTCGACGGCGCATTGCATGTGCTCAGGCGCCCACCGCCGCACTTGCGCGACGCGTTCGTCACGCGGATCAAGGTGCTGGCCCGCATGGATATCGCCGAGCGGCGCGTGCCTCAGGACGGCCGCCTGCGTCTGAATCTGCCGGGCGGGCGCGTCGGCGACTATCGCGTGAATTCGCTGCCGACGCTCTTCGGCGAAAAGCTCGTGCTGCGGCGGCTGGACGCGCTGCCGCCCGATCTGTCGCTCGCCGCGCTGGGCCTCGACGACGCGCAAAGCCGCACGGTCGAATCGTCGATTCGCGCGCCGCACGGTCTCGTGCTCGTGACGGGCCCGACCGGCAGCGGCAAAACCCTGTCGCTCTACTGCTTCCTGCAGATGCTCAACGCCGAAGCGCGCAACGTGTGCTCCGTCGAAGATCCGGTCGAGATTCAGCTTGCGGGCATCAATCAGGTCAGCGTGCGCGAGAAGGCCGGGCTGACGTTCGCCGTGGCGCTGCGCGCGTTCATGCGTCAGGACCCCGACGTCATCATGGTCGGCGAGATTCGCGACGCGCAAACCGCGGACGTCGCGGTTAAGGCCGCGCAGACCGGACACCTCGTGCTCTCGACCTTGCACACGAATGACGCGCCCGCCGCGATCGCGCGGCTCATCGATATCGGCGTCGCGCCTTATAACCTCGCGTCGGCGCTCAGGCTTGTCACCGCGCAACGGCTCGTGCGCAAGCTGTGCGAGCACTGCCGCGCGCCATCGGCGCTGCCGCTCGCGGACGGATTTCATCCGTTCGAGGCGCGCGGCTGTCCGGCGTGCCACGGCATCGGCTATCGCGGGCGCGTCGGCGTGCATCAGGTGATGCCGGTCTCGGACGAGATACGCGAGTTGATCGTCTCGCGGTCGGCGACGCATGCCATCGCGCGCGCCGCACAGACGCAAGGCATGCCCGCGCTGCGCGCCGCGGCCTTCGCGCGCGTGCGCGAGGGCGTGACGAGCGTCGCCGAGGCGGCCGAAGCGACGGAGATCGAATGATGTCAATGGAGATGCGCTTCGCGTGGCGCGGCCTGGATGCCGAAGGCCGGCAAAAGCACGGAAAGATCATCGCAACCGATGCGGTTTCGGCGCGTGCGACGCTGCGGCGCGAAGGCGTCATCGTCACCTGGCTCGAAGCGCTCGGCGTCGCGCCGCCGCCCAAGGCCAAGGCCGGCGAAGTCACGCTCTTCACGCGCCAGCTTGCCGGCCTGCTGCGCGCGGGCCTGCCGCTCGCGGGCGCGCTCGAATTGCTGGCCGGCAGCGCGACCGGCGGCGGATTGCCGCGCATCGTGCGCGCCCTTGCACGCGACATCACGCGCGGCGTGCCGTTCTCCGCGGCGCTCGCTCAGCATCCCACGGCATTCGGCGCGTTGTATTGCCAGTTGGTCGCGGTCGGTGAAGTGGCGGGCGCGTTGGCGTCCGTTCTAGCCCGCCTCGCCGACGATCGCGAACGCGCCGCGTCGCAACGGGCCCGGCTGCGCGCCGCTCTCACCTATCCTGTCATGGTGCTGCTGCTGTCCCTCGCGATCACGGCGGGCTTGCTGATCGGTGTCGTGCCGACGTTCAAGACGATCTTCGACGGTTTCGGCGCCGCGCTGCCCGCGCCCACGCGTTTCGTGCTCGCGCTCTCGGACGGCGTCGCGAATGTCGGCGTGCCGTTTGTCGTGGCATGCGCCTGTGCGGCGATCGTCGTGTCGCGTTGGCTCAGGCGCTCGCCCGCTGCGCGCGAATCGGCCGACCGCCTGGTGCTGCGTCTGCCGCTCGCGGGCAGGCTGCTGCACGCGCTGGCCGTCGCCCGCTGGAGCCGCGCGCTCGGCACGCTGCTCGCCGCCGGCACGCCGCTGTCGGACGCATTCGATTCGCTCGCGCACGCCACCGGCAACCGTGTGTTCGACCGCGCGACCGTCGATATCGCCGCGCGTCTGCGCAACGGCGAGCGCCTCGCGGCCGCGATGCGCGCCAGCGGTTGCTTTCCGCAGGACGTGGTGCAGCCCATCGCGGTCGCGGAAGAATCGGGCTCGCTCGACGCCATGCTGCTCGATCTCGCCACCCTCGCGGACCGGCAAGTGGACGAGCGTCTCGGCGCGTTCGCGAGCCTGTGCGAGCCGATCGTCATCACCGTGCTCGGCGCGCTGGTGGGCGGCCTCGTCATCGCGATGTATCTTCCTATCATTCAGCTCGGCAACGTGGTGTAGCATCGCGGGCCAAAGCAACCGTTTGTCCATCATGCAGCCTTCGTTCGATCCGTCCACCGCGCACTTCGCGAGCCGCTATGCGGCCGTGTTCGCCGTGCTTCCCGTCGCCGTGCAGTACGGCTTCGTCGTCGTGTTCGGTCTCGTGATCGGCAGCTTCCTGAGCGTCGTCGTGCATCGTCTGCCGGTCATGCTCGAACGCGCGTGGCGAGCCGAAGTCGATGCGGCCATGCCCGATGCGTCCAATTCCCCCAAACCTGCCGCCGATTCCTATCCCACCCGCTTCAACCTTGCAGTGCCGCGCAGCGCGTGTCCGCATTGCAAGCATGTGCTGCGTGCGTGGGAGAACATTCCCGTCGTGAGTTATCTCGCGCTGCGCGGGCGCTGCTCGGCGTGCGGGACGCGCGTCAGTGCGCGCTATCCGTTGATCGAACTCGCGACCGGCGCGCTCGCGGCGCTCTGCCTCTATACCTTCGGTCCCGCCTGGCCCGCGCTCGCCGCGTTCGGACTGTGCGCGACCTTGCTGGCGGCAGGCCTCATCGACTACGACACGCGCTATCTTCCCGATGTGCTGACGCTGCCGCTGCTGTGGGCGGGACTCATCGTCAATTTTGGCGAAGGCGGATTCGCGACGCTGCACGATGCCGTCACCGGCGCGATCGCGGGCTATCTTTTCCTGTGGTGCGTGTACTGGCTCTTCAAGCTCGTGCGTGGCGTGGAAGGCATGGGCTACGGCGACTTCAAGCTGCTCGCCGCAATCGGCGCGTGGCTCGGCTGGGGGGCGCTCGCGCAAGTGGTGCTCATCGCGGCCGTTGCGGGTGCGCTGGTTGGCATCATCGCGACGTGGCGCAAGCACATGCGTTTCGAAGAGCCGTTGCCGTTCGGGCCATTTCTTGCGGCGGGCGGCGCAATCACGCTCTTCGCCGGCACGCCGCTTTACGCATTGTTCGGATGAACGAAGGAGCGCAACGGATGTTCAGCATTGGTCTTACCGGCGGCATCGGCAGCGGCAAGAGCACGGTCGCCGATCTGTTCGCGCAGCGTGGCGTGCCGCTTATCGACACGGACCTGATCGCGCATCGGATTACAGCGCCGGGCGGCGTCGCGATGCCGCTCATCGCGAGCGAATTCGGTGACGATTTCGTTGCCGCCGACGGCTCGCTCGATCGCGCGAAAATGCGCGCACTGGTTTTCGCCGACGACACCGCGAAAGCACGTCTCGAAGGCATCGTGCATCCGCTGATTCGCGCCGAAACGGAGCGCCAGCGGCACGGGGCGTCGGGCGCGTATCACATCGTCGTCGTGCCGCTGCTCGTGGAGTCCGGCGAATGGGCGAGCCGCGTGTCGCGCGTGCTGGTTGTGGATTGTCCCGTCGAGACGCAGATCGCGCGCGTCATGCGGCGCAACGGCTTCACGCGTGAACAGGTGCTTGCGATCATCGCGAAGCAGGCGTCTCGCGAAGCGCGCGTCGCGGCAGCGGACGATATCGTCGTCAACGATGAAACCGCCACGCTCGATTCACTCGCACAACAGGTCGATGCACTGCATGCGCGTTATTTGTCGCTCGCATCCGTCTGACGCAACGCAATCGCCTGCGTTTGCCAAATTGACGAAAAGTTCCCGGATTTGCGGCGAAACCGGCAGCTTGGCGCGCGAATATGCCCCGATTTGCTAGGGTGAGGATGCGGCATTAGAATGTGCTCACTTCCGCTCAAGGAAGCAACCGACCCACGCCGAGGCGAGCGCGCTTGATCCTTTACGAGTATCCCTTCAACGAGCGAATCCGGACGCTGCTGCGCCTCGAAGACCTGTTCGAGCGCTTCACGTTCTTTCTGACTCAGGAAGACGCGCGGGAACATCACGTCGCGCTCACGACACTCTTCGAGATCGCCGAAGTCGCTGGCCGCACGGATCTCAAGGCCGACCTCATGAAGGAACTGGAGCGGCAGCGGCAGACGCTGGCGCCGTTCCGCGGCAATCCGGGCATCGAGCAGGAAGCGCTCGAAGCCGTGCTCGGCGAAATCGAGCAGACGCTCACCGGGCTCACCGACATGCACGGCAAGACCGGCCAGCATCTCGCCGACAACGAGTGGCTCGCGAGCATCCGCAGCCGCACGATCATCCCCGGCGGAACGTGCAAGTTCGATCTGCCGTCGTACTATGCCTGGCAGCAGTTGCCGGTCGAAGAGCGGCGTCAGGATATCGCGAAGTGGGTCATGCCGATGCTCGCGCTGCGCGACGCGGCGGCCATCGTGTTACGGCTCGCGCGCGAATCCGGTCAGGCGTCGAAAGTCATGGCGATGCAGGGCAGCTATCAGCAGATGCTATCAGGCCGCACGTATCAGCTGATGCAGGTGCGCGTTTCGCCCGACACACGCGTGATTCCGGAAGCGAGCGCGAACAAGTACATGCTGTGGGTGCGCTTCACGGTGCAGGATGGCGATCTGAAGCCGCGCGCCGTCGATGTCGATGTGCCCTTTCATCTGACGCTTTGCAGCCTTTGAAACGAATCGACAGGCCCCATATCGTTCCGATGTCGATCAAAGCCTGCACGATTTTTCACGCCTTACCGTTATGAGCACTGTCGTCAAATGCCCGACCTGCGACAAAGATGTTCGCTGGGTTCCGGAAAACCGCTTTCGCCCGTTCTGCTCGGAGCGTTGTAAGCAGATCGACCTCGGCGCGTGGGCGACCGAGAAGTACAAGATCGCGGGCAATTCGCAGGAAACGCCGCCAGACGACGATACGCGCGGCGGCCTGAACTGATCTGAACTGAGCCGTCGCCGGCTTTATTCGCGTTCTTCCTCTTCGAGCCATTCGAGAATCGGAATGGCTGCGGGCAGCAGCGGCGCGACGTCGACCGGAAGCGACTGCCACGCGATGGCCTGACCTTCACGCCCGCGCGGCGTGCCCTGCCAGTCCGTCACCTTGCAGAAAAACAGACGCACGTACGCATGCGGATAGTCGTGCTCCAGCGTGCGCCAGAGCTGGCACGCGGTGACGTCGATGCCCAGTTCTTCGTGCAGTTCGCGTCCCAGCGCCGCCTCGATGCTCTCGCCCGCCTCGAGCTTGCCGCCAGGAAACTCCCAGTAACCTTCATACGGTTTGCCCTCGGGGCGCTGCGCGAGCAGATAGCGGCCGTCGCGCTGCACCATCACGCCGACGGCAACTTCGGTCACCTTGCGTCCGTCGGGCGCGATGTCGGTCTGCGAGCTGGTGTTCGACTCGCTCATTGCTTGCGTCCCGACCAGTCGCGCGCGAATTGCCATGCGACGCGACCCGAACGCGAGCCGCGCTCCAGCGCCCAGACGAGCGCATCGCCGCGCGCGCTTTCGACTTCCGCTTCATCGCAGCCGAAATGCTTCAGCCAGTGACCGACGATCGACAGATAGTCGTCCTGCTTGAACGGATAGAAGCTGACCCAAAGGCCAAAACGCTCGGACAGCGAGATCTTCTCTTCGACCACTTCGCCCGGATGAATCTCGCCATCGGACGTGTGCTTGTACGTCTCGTTGTCGCTCATGTATTCGGGCAACAGATGACGACGGTTCGACGTCGCGTAGATCAGCACATTGTCCGATTGCGCCGCGACCGAACCATCGAGCGCCACCTTCAGCGCCTTGTAGCCCGACTCGCCTTCCTCGAACGAAAGATCGTCGCAGAACACGATGAAACGCTCGGGCCGCGCCGAAATCAGGTCGACGATATCGCCGAGATCGTGCAGATCGTCCTTGTCGACTTCGATGAGACGCAGGCCGTCCTTCGCGTGAGCATTCAGGCACGCCTTGATCAGCGACGACTTGCCCGTCCCGCGCGCGCCCGTCAACAGTACGTTGTTCGCCGGCAGCTTCTTCACGAACTGTTGCGTGTTCTGCTCGATCAAACCCTTCTGGCGATCGATGTTCTGCAGATCATCGAGCGTGATCTGCGAGATGGCCGGCACCGGCTGCAGGAATCCGCGCCCCTGACGCTTGCGCCAGCGAAACGCCACTGCGGATGCCCAGTCGATATCCGGCGCCGCGGGCGGCAACATGCCTTCGATGCGCGCGAGGACCGCCTCGGCGCGCGTGAGAAATTGTTCGAGCTTGTCCATATGGGTATCGATGCGCGCCGCTGGTTCAGGAACGGTAGTCGGCGTTGATGCTCACGTAATCATGCGAGAGGTCGCACGTCCAGATCGTCGCTTGCGCGTTGCCGCGTCCGAGCAGCACGCGAATCGCGATCTCGCTCTTCTTCATCACGCGCTGACCGTCTTCTTCCTTGTACTCGGGATTGCGTCCGCCCGCTTTCGCGACGAGCACGTCATCGAGATAAAGATCGATATTGCCGACGTCGAGATCCGTCACGCCTGCATAGCCGATCGCCGCGAGAATGCGACCGAGATTCGGATCGGATGCGTAGAACGCCGTCTTGACGAGCGGCGAATGGCCGATCGCGTACGCGATCTGACGGCATTCCGCTGCGTCCTTGCCGCCTTCCACCGTGATCGTCATAAACTTGGTCGCGCCTTCGCCATCGCGCACGATGAGTTGCGCGAGCGCCTGCGCGACTTCCGTCACGGCATCGCGCAGCGCGGCGTACGCAGGCGAATCCGTCGACGTGATCGCGGGCAGGCTCGACTTGCCCGAGGCGATCAGGATGAACGAATCGTTGGTCGACGTATCGCCGTCGATGGTGATGCAGTTGAACGAGCGATCCGCCACATGCTTCACGAGCTGATCCAGCACCGGCTGCGCGACGGTTGCATCGAAGGCGAGGAAGCCGAGCATCGTCGCCATGTTCGGCTTGATCATGCCCGCGCCCTTGCTGATGCCCGACAGCGTGACGACGTGTCCGTCGATGGTCACCTGACGCGACGCCGCCTTCGGCAGCGTGTCGGTGGTCATGATGGCTTGCGCGGCATCGAACCAGTGCGCGGCCTGCTGGTTCGCGAGCGCGGCGGGCAGACCGGCCTTCAGGCGATCGATCGGCAGCGGCTCCAGAATCACACCGGTCGAAAACGGCAGGATCTGCTGCGCATCGAGACCTTCGAGGCGCGCGAGCTCCGCGCACGTCGCGCGCGCGTGCGCCATGCCCGGCTCGCCGGTGCCGGCGTTCGCATTGCCGGTGTTCACGACGAGCGCGCGAATGCCCTTGCCGCCCTTGCTGACAGCCGCGAGATGCTCGCGACACACCGTGACGGGCGCGGCGCAAAAGCGATTCTGCGTGAACACGCCCGCGACGCTCGCGCCTTCATCGACGCGAATGACGAGCACATCCTTGCGATTGGGCTTGCGGATATTCGCCTCGGCCCAGCCTAGCGTGACGCCGGCGACGGGATGAAGCGCTGCGGGATCGATCGAGGGAAAGTTGACGGCCATGTTCGCGTCTCGCTGAAGGTGGCGAGTGCCGGCTTGTCGGACCGGCACGCTTTGGAAGACTGACGCCCGCCCGGCTATTCGAGGCCGGCGCCGTGAATAAGGGACCTGCAAAGACAAACGACGCATCGCTGCGTCGCTTGGATCTGGTCGACAGCCGATTAAGCCAGCTTGCCGTGACAGTTCTTGTACTTCTTGCCGCTGCCGCACGGGCACGGATCGTTGCGGCCGACCTTCGGAACGTCGTCCGAGGGGCGGGTCACGACGCTGATGTCGTCGCCTGCGGCCATCGCCTGGCTGACCATCTGCGCCGTCGCGCTCGCCGCCGTCGAGGCGGGCGTCGGCTCGGCGGCCGGCGCGTTGAAGTCCGCGTGCGTGAACGACACGTTCTCGAGATGGCTGCCCTTCTCTTCGTACTGCTCGGCGGCTTCTTCGAGCTGTTCCGGCGACTGGATCTGCACGTTCATCACGACGCGCGTGACTTCCTGCTTCACGGCGTCGAGCATCGCCGCGAAGAGTTCGAACGCCTCGCGCTTGTATTCCTGCTTCGGGTTCTTCTGCGCATAACCGCGCAGATGGATGCCCTGACGCAGATGATCGAGCGCGGCGAGATGCTCGCGCCAGCGGCTGTCGAGCGTCTGCAGCATGATCGAGCGTTCGAACGCGCTGAACGATTCGCGGCCCACGAGCGTGACCTTCGCTTCGTACGCTTCGTCGGCGGCGGAGAGCACGGCTTCGCAGATTTCTTCGGCGTCGATCGAGTTCGACTCGTTGATCATCTCCTGCACGGCGAGGTCGAGCGACCAGTCGTTGCGCAGCACTTCTTCCAATTCGGGCGCTTCCCATTGCTCTTCGATACTGCCCGCCGGCACGAACGTACGAACCACGTCGCCGATCACGCTCTGGCGCATCGCGGCGATGGTTTCCTGCACGTCGTTCGCTTCGAGCAGTTCGTTGCGCTGCTGGTAGATCACCTTGCGCTGATCGTTGGAGACGTCGTCGTATTCGAGCAGCTGCTTGCGGATATCGAAATTGCGCGCTTCGACCTTGCGCTGCGCGCCTTCGATCGAGCGCGTGACCATGCCCGCTTCGATCGGCTCGCCTTCCGGCATCTTCAGACGATCCATGATCGCGCGCACGCGGTCGCCCGCGAAAATGCGCAGGAGCGGATCATCCAGCGACAGATAGAAGCGCGACGAGCCCGGATCGCCCTGACGGCCCGCGCGGCCGCGCAACTGGTTGTCGATACGGCGCGACTCGTGACGCTCGGTGCCGATGATATGCAGACCGCCGGCGGCCTTCACGTGATCGTGCAGCGCCTGCCATTCGTCGTGCAGCTTCTGGACGCGCGCGGCTTTTTCGTTCTCGGGAATCGACAGATCCGCTTCGATGAACGAAGCCTGCTTCTCGACGTTGCCGCCGAGCACGATGTCCGTGCCGCGACCGGCCATGTTCGTCGCGATGGTGACAGCGCCCGGGCGGCCCGCTTCAGCGACGATCGCCGCTTCGCGCGCGTGCTGCTTCGCGTTGAGCACTTCGTGCTTCACGCCCGTCTGCGCGAGCAGGCCGGACAGCAGTTCGGACGCTTCGATCGATGTCGTGCCGACGAGCGTCGGCTGACCACGTTCGACGCAATCGCGGATGTCGCGAATCACCGCGTCGTAACGCTCCTTCGACGACTTGTAGATCTGGTCCTGCTTGTCGACGCGCTTCGGCGGACGGTTGGTCGGAATCACGACCGTTTCGAGGCCGTAGATTTCCTGGAACTCGTACGCTTCCGTGTCCGCCGTGCCGGTCATGCCGGACAGCTTCGCGTACATGCGGAAGTAGTTCTGCAGCGTGATGGACGCGAGCGTCTGGTTCTCGGCCTGAATCTGGACGTGTTCCTTCGCTTCGACGGCCTGATGCAGACCGTCCGACCAGCGGCGGCCGGTCATCATGCGGCCCGTGAATTCATCGACGATCACGACTTCGCCGTTCTGCACCACGTAATGCTGGTCGCGCATGAAGAGCGTATGCGCGCGCAACGCGGCATAGATGTGGTGCATCAGCGTGATGTTCTGCGGCGCGTAGAGGCTTTCGCCCTCGCCGATCAGGCCCCACTCGGCGAGCAGGCGCTCGGCCTTCTCGTGGCCCGATTCCGTCAGGAACACCTGACGCGCTTTTTCGTCGAGCGTGTAGTCGCCGGGTTTCTCGACGCCGGTGCCATCCGCCTTTTCCTCGCCGATCTGCTGTTCGAGCAGCGGCGGCAGCGCGTTCATGCGTACGTAGAGATCGGTGTGATCTTCCGCCTGACCGGAGATGATGAGCGGCGTGCGCGCTTCGTCGATGAGGATCGAGTCCACTTCGTCGACGATCGCGAAATTGAGCGGCCGCTGCACGCGCGCGTTGGTCTCGTAGACCATGTTGTCGCGCAGGTAGTCGAAGCCGAATTCGTTGTTCGTGCCGTAGGTGATGTCCGCGCCGTATGCTTCCTGCTTCTGCGAGTGCTCCATCTGCGACAGATTCACGCCGCATGAGAGCCCGAGGAAGTTGTAGAGGCGCGCCATCCATTCGGCGTCGCGCTGGGCGAGGTAATCGTTCACCGTCACGACGTGCACGCCGCGGCCCGACAACGCGTTCAGATACGCCGCGAGCGTCGCGACGAGCGTCTTGCCCTCGCCGGTACGCATTTCAGCGATCTTGCCGTAGTGCAGGACCATGCCGCCAATCAGCTGGACGTCGAAGTGGCGCATCTTCAGGACGCGCTTGCTCGCCTCGCGACAGACTGCGAACGCTTCGGGCAGGATCACGTCGAGCGATTCGCCGCCCGCGACACGCTGGCGGAACTCATCGGTCTTGGCGCGCAGCTGGTCGTCCGAGTACTTCTCGACGGTCGGCTCGAGGGCATTGATCGCCGCAACGGTCTTTTGATATTGCTTGACCAGCCGCTGATTGCGGCTGCCAAAAATCTTCTGAAGGAAACCGGTCGTCATCGGATCAGTGTCTGCGTCGCGGCTTCGGACGGGCGGCAGCATCGAGCTGCGTCCGGCCTCGGGGAACCTCGGCGACTTAAGTCCATAAGGTGAAATTCGAATCGGGAATTTTAGCACGCGAGTCTGGCAGACCTTGTGTCAGCGTGCCCGCCCGCGCGTCGGTGCGGCGCGACAGTCAACGGGTTGAAAGCTTGCCTGCAAGCAACGCCCTAAAAGGCTCGCGACCGTGAACAATGGCTCGCCTCGCGTACAATCGAACCGTCCCATCGGGCCTGCGCCTGGATAAAAATGAGCCGCTTTTCTACAAATTCAAGGTCGCGTTTCGATCCGCGCCGGCCGCAAGCCGTCGCCGACGTGCTCGATCGCACCGATGCGTTCCGCGCGCTGCGGGCGGGCGTCGAGCAAGTGGCGGCGCTGCAGCGCGATCTCGGCGCGCTTTTGCCGGATTATCTGGCGTCGAACGTGGAGCCCGGGTTCATCAAGGATGGCGTGCTCGCGCTCTTTGCCGCGCACAGCGCGCTCGCCGCACGGCTGCGGCATCTGGAGCCGCGTCTGCTCTCGGACCTTCAGCAGCGCGGCTGGGCGGTCGATGCGCTGAAAATCCGCGTGCGTCCGCAGCCGATGAAGGAAGCCGCGCCGCCGAAGCAGGCGCGCGTGTCGCCGGCGGGTGCGTCGGCATTACGGGAACTCGCGGAAACGCTGGAGCCTTCTCCGCTCCAGGAAGCGCTCGCGCGCATGGCGTCGCGCCACCAGGGACGCGCGCAAAAAAAATGAGCGGCGCTTTCGCTGCCGCTCATTCTCTGACTGCCGAATCGCCGAGTTACATCAGGCGAATGCCGTCTGCGTGTCAAAACCAAAACCGCGCGGCGCCTTCTGCGTGTCCTCGAACGTGACGATCTCGTAGGCGTCTTCGGTCGCGAGCAACTCGCGCAGCAACATGTTGTTCATCGCGTGGCCGCCCTTGTACGCCTTGTACGACGCCAGCAACGGATGGCCGACCACGTAAAGATCGCCGATCGCGTCGAGCATCTTGTGCTTCACGAACTCGTCGTCGTAGCGCAGGCCGTCGTTGTTCAGGATGCGGTATTCGTCCAGCACGATCGCGTTGTCCATGCTGCCGCCGCGCGCAAGGCCCAGTTCGCGCATCATCTCGACTTCATGCGCGAAACCGAACGTGCGGGCGCGAGCGATTTCACGCACATAGGACGTGGTCGCGAAATCCACTTCCAGCGCCTGTCCCGTCTTGTCAACGGCCGGATGGCGGAAATCGATGGTAAAGCTCAGCTTGAAGCCGAAATACGGTTCGAGACGCGCGAACTTGTCACCGTCTCGCACTTCGACGGGCTTCGTCACCTTGATGAACTGCTTCGGCGCGTTCTGCTCCTCGATACCCGCTGATTGAATCAGAAACACGAACGATGCCGCGCTGCCGTCCATGATCGGGATTTCCTCGGCGGTCACGTCGACATACAGGTTGTCGATGCCGAGGCCGGCGCATGCCGACATCAAGTGCTCGATGGTCGAGACCCGCGCGCCGTCCTTCTGCAACACGGACGCGAGCCGGGTGTCGCCGATCGCCATTGCCGACGCCGGGATATCGACCGGCTCCGGCAAGTCGATGCGCGAAAATACGATGCCCGTGCCAATCGGTGCGGGGCGCAGGGTCAGGTTGACCTTGCTGCCGGAATGGAGCCCGATCCCCACGGTTTTGACGACGGTCTTGATTGTTCGCTGCTTCAACATGATGTTCTTTCCGATTTACGATCCCTATAAAGAGAATCAATCGTGCATTAAATTCTAATAGGTCGAATTATACTCCATTCGTTGCACGCCGTCCTGATCCATGAGGTATCAAACGTTTCCCTGTGTTACGTCGCGGCGGCCCAACTGAGAAGCAGAACGGGCCGATGCCCGGAATGGAGGCATTTCCGGTCATCGGCCCCAAGTTACGGCTGATTGCGAGGGCGTCTGAAGCGTTGCGCGCGGGCAACGCAACGCCGCTGCATTCAGCGCAACGTCGCCAGGATGCTTTGAGCGTCGCTGACTTCGAACTTGCCGGGCGCTTCGACGGACAGCGTCTTGACCACGCCGTCGTCGACCACCATCGCGTAGCGTTGGGAACGGATTCCCATGCCACGCTCGGACAAATCCTGATCCAGTCCGAGTGTCTGAGTGAAACGCGCACTGCCGTCCGCGATCATCTTCACCTTGCCCGAGGCTTGAAGATCGCGTCCCCACGCGCTCATCACGAACGCGTCGTTGACGGAAACGCACCAGACTTCGTCGATGCCCGCAGCGGACAGGTCCGCCGCCGCATCGATGTAGCCGGGCACGTGTCTGGCGGAGCACGTCGGCGTAAACGCACCCGGCAATCCGAAGATCACCACGCGCTTGCCGGCGCACCGCTCGCGCACCTGGAACGCATTCGGTCCCACGGCACAGCCCTCGGTCGCCTCGTCGATGAACTCGAAAAGGCGCGTATCGGGCAACGCTTCACCTACTTTGATCATGCTCGGTCCTTCCCTGATCAGTGCTCGCGACATCCTCGCGATTGCATCATCCCGCAACCGCGCCGACGTCTTTTGCGGTCATGTCGGCTTCACTCTGCCTCCCTCGACGTCAGGAGCAGATTCGTGGAGGTCGGCTGGCCACGGCCCGGCGTCCATTTCGAATCAGGACGCGGCCTTGGACAGTCGCCCCACGCGAAACCTTCATCATCCGCGCAAAACGTTCAGCGCGTGCACGCGGTGTGCTGCAAGCAGCAAATAAACTGCGCTTCGCTCAGTCCGCCTGCTTGCGCAGGAACGCCGGAATGTCATACGTATCGACGCCCTTTTCCTGCAGCGCCTGCACGTGCGATGCCGCGGTTTCGCGGGTCGAACGCCACACTGCCGGCGTGTCGAGCTGACCGTAATCCGTCGTCGACTGGCCGTGCTGCGCGCCGTACGTATTGTGATTGTGCGAAGGCTGATGGCCGTGCGCGATCGGCTGGTTGTCGGTGCCGGTGCGCAGCAGGGTCATCGGCGCTTGCTGCTGCTTCTTCGCCGCGCGGCCCAAACCAGTTGCCACCACCGTCACGCGCAGTGCGTCGCCCATCGCGTCGTCGTACACCGCGCCGAAGATCACCGTGGCATCGTCGGCCGCGTAGCTCTTGATGGTGTTCATCACTTCACGCGTTTCCGACAGACGCAGCGAACGGCTCGACGTGATGTTCACCAGCACGCCGCGCGCACCCGACAGATCCACGCCTTCCAGCAGCGGGCTCGCGACCGCCTGTTCTGCAGCGAGGCGCGCGCGATCGACGCCGGCGACCGTCGCCGTGCCCATCATCGCCTTGCCCTGCTCGCCCATCACCGTCTTCACGTCTTCGAAGTCGACGTTCACGAGGCCATCGACGTTGATGATTTCCGCGATACCGGCCACAGCGTTGTTCAGCACGTCGTCCGCGCACTGGAAGCACTTGTCCATCTCGGCGTCATCGCCCATCACCTCGAACAGCTTGTCGTTGAGCACGACGATCAGCGAGTCGACGTGATCCTCCAGTTGCTGCGAGCCAGCTTCGGCCACGCGCATGCGGCGGCCACCTTCGAACTCGAACGGCTTGCTCACCACGCCGACGGTCAGAATGCCCATTTCCTTGGCGATCTGCGCGACCACCGGCGCCGCGCCCGTGCCCGTGCCGCCGCCCATGCCCGCGGTGATGAACACCATGTGCGCGCCGCGCAGCGCATCGGCGATACGTTCGCGCGCGTCTTCCGCCGATTCCTTGCCCTTCTCCGGTTTCGCGCCGGCGCCCAGACCCGTCATGCCCAGTTGCAGCACCGTCGGCGCGCGCGAACGAGCGAGCGCTTGCGCGTCGGTGTTCATCACGATGAAGTCGACGCCCTGCACGCCGCGCGTGATCATGTGCTGAACCGCGTTGCCGCCAGCACCACCAACGCCCACGACCTTGATGATCGTTCCGTTGGTTTCCGTTTCCAGCATTTCGAAATCCATGTTGCCTCCGTCAAGAATGAAGATCGGCGTTATTCGATGAAAGATCGGGCAACCTTTCGTCGCGCGCCAGCCGCCGGTACCAGCGCGTAATTCGTTTCAATGCGTTTTGCTTAGAAGTTTCCGAGGAACCAGTCCTTCATCCTCGAAAACACGTGTCCCATCGAACCGTTCTGCACCGCGACCTTGCGGCCGCGCATGCGTTGCGAGCGTCCTTCGGCGAGCAGGCCCATGGCAGTCGAGTAGCGCGGATTGCGCACCACGTCCGCGAGACCGCCCGCGTACTCCGGCACGCCGATACGCACCGGCTTCAAGAAGATGTCTTCGCCGAGCTCGACCATGCCGGGCATCATCGCCGCGCCGCCGGTCAGCACGACGCCGCTCGACAGCAGCTCTTCGTAGCCCGACTCGCGCACGACCTGCTGCACCAGCGAGAACAGCTCTTCGACGCGCGGCTCCACCACCGCCGCCAGCGCCTGACGCGACAGCGTGCGCGGACCGCGTTCGCCGAGCCCCGGCACTTCGATCATTTCGTCCGGATCGGCGAGCGCCTGCTTCGCGATGCCGTAGCTCACCTTGATGTCTTCCGCGTCGGGCGTCGGCGTGCGCAGCGCCATCGCGACGTCGCTCGTGATCTGGTCGCCCGCGATCGGAATCACCGCCGTATGGCGGATCGCGCCTTCGCTGAAGATGGCGATGTCGGTCGTGCCGCCGCCGATATCGACGAGCACCACGCCGAGTTCCTTCTCGTCCTCGGTCAGCACCGCGAGCGACGACGCCAGCGGTTGCAGGATCAGGTCGTTCACTTCGAGGCCGCAGCGGCGCACGCACTTCACGATGTTCTGCGCCGCGCTCACCGCGCCCGTCACGATGTGCACCTTCACTTCGAGACGGATGCCGCTCATGCCGATCGGCTCGCGCACGTCTTCCTGACCGTCGATGATGAATTCCTGCGTCAGAATGTGCAGCACTTGCTGATCGGTCGGGATATTGATCGCCTTGGCCGTCTCGATCACGCGCGCGACGTCCGCCTGCGTGACTTCCTTGTCCTTGATCGCGACCATGCCGCTCGAATTGAAGCTGCGGATATGGCTGCCCGCGATGCCGGTGAAGACGTTCGTGATCTTGCAATCCGCCATCAACTCGGCTTCTTCCAGCGCGCGCTGGATGGATTGCACCGTGGCCTCGATATTGACCACGACGCCCTTCTTCAACCCCTTCGAGTCGCTCTGACCGAGTCCGATCACCTCGTAGTGGCCTTCGCCCTTCAGTTCGGCGACGATCGCGACCACCTTCGACGTTCCGATGTCGAGGGAAACCAGCAGGTCTTTGTAGTCTTTGCTCATAGCGTGCTCATTGCCTGTGATGTCTGCTTACTTCTTGGCCTTGTCGGTGTCGTTGATGAAGCGCATGCCGGCTGCGCGTATCGCGAAGCCGTTCGGGTAACGCAAATCCGCATATTCGATGTCCTTCCCCCATCGTCCCGTTACGGACGTCCACGAAGCGACGAAACGCTTGCAGCGCTCATTCAGCGTGTCCTGGTTGCGTTCGCGGCCCAGTTCGATCTGCGTGCCGTTCGAGAGCTTGACCGTCCACGCGAAACGCGGTGACAGCGTCACTTCCTCGGGCTGCGCGTCGAGCGGCGCGAACCACTTCTGGAAATCGCGATACCGCGCGACCACTTCCTTTGCCGTGCCTTCGGGGCCGTCGAACGCGGGCAGATCGTCATCGAGCTCGCCCTGATTCGCCGTGAAGAGATCGCCGTCGACGCTCACCAGTTGATCGTTGCCCCACGTGCCGAGCGGCTTGTACTCTTCCAGCGTTACCGCGAGCGCGTTCGGCCACACGCGGCGCACGCTCGCATGACGCACCCACGGCACCTGTTCGAACGCTGCGCGCGCGGCATCCAGATCGACCGTGAAGAAGTTGCCCTTCAGGTGACCGACCACGCTCGCGCGCACGACCGGCTTGCTGACGTGCGTGGTGTCGCCGTCGATCTGAATCTCGCGCAGGCGAAACTCGGGACGCTGGATCGCCCAGTAACCCGCGGCGGCCAGAAGCAGCAGCACGAGCACGACGTGCAGCGCGTTGGCGGCGAGGTTGAGTTGGCGAACGTTGTTCCACATGGTTTCGCTTGTTCGTGTCCTGTGTGTGATCGACCTAATTCTTCAGCGTGAGCGACAGCACCTTCACGACGAGATCCTTGTAGCTGATGCCGACCGCGCGCGCGGCCTTCGGCGGCAGCGAGTGACCCGTCATGCCAGGCGCCGTGTTCACTTCGAGGAAGTACGGGTTGCCGTCCACATCGAGCATGAAGTCGGCGCGGCCCCAGTCGGTGCAGCCGAGAATCTCGAACGCGCGCTTGGTCAGCGCCTTCATGCGCGCTTCCTCTGCGTCCGTCAGGCCGCACGGAATCAGGTATTGCGTGTCGTCCGCGACGTACTTCGCGTGATAGTCGTAGAACTCGCCCGCCGGCACGATCTTGATGACCGGCAGGTCGAGATCGCCCGCGATGCAGCATGTGAATTCACCGCCGCCTTCGATGCTCTTCTCGACGATCACGATCTTGTCGAAGTTCGCGGCTTCCGCGAGCGCCGGCACGAGCGTTTCCGCGCTCTTCACCTTGATCACCGCGACACTCGAACCTTCGCTCGCCGGCTTCACGAAGAGCGGCAGCCCGAGCTTCGCGATGATGTCCTGCGCGCGCGCCGCATAGTCTTCGCCGCGGAACACGGTCTCGAACGGCGGCGTCGGAATGCCGGTCTGCTGCCACACGAGCTTGGTGCGCAGCTTGTCCATGCCGAGCGCCGAGCCGAGCACGCCGCTGCCGGTGTAACGAATGCCGTAGAAATCGAGCGCGCCTTGCAGTTGCCCGTTCTCGCCGTAACCGCCATGCAGCGCGATGAACGCGCGCACGAAGCCTTGCGCCTTCAGATCCGAAAGCGGATGCCGGGCCGGATCGAACGGATGCGCGTCGATGCCTGCGTCGCGCAGACCTTCGAGCACGAGCCGTCCCGAATTGAGCGAGACTTCGCGCTCGGCGGAGTTACCACCGAGCAGCACCGCGACTTTGCCGAACACGGCCGGATCGATTTGATTCACTTGATTGCTCGTTACGTCTGTCATTTCAGTTCTGGCCGTTTGCCACGTTCGCCAGCTTCCCGCACACGCCGCCGATGGAACCGGCGCCCATCGTGATCACCACGTCGCCGTTGCGCGCGATCGTCGTGACCGCGTCGGGCACTTCATCCACCGTATCGACGAACACCGGCTCGACCTTGCCCGCGACGCGAATCGCACGCGCCAGCGCGCGGCCGTCCGCGGCGACGATGGGCGCTTCGCCTGCGGCATAGACATCGGTGAGCACGAGCGCATCGACCGTCGACAGCACTCTCACGAAATCCTCGAAGCAGTCGCGCGTGCGCGTGTAGCGATGCGGCTGGAACGCGAGCACGAGACGCCGGCCGGGAAACGCGCCGCGCGCCGCCGCGATCGTCGCGGCCATTTCCACCGGGTGATGGCCATAGTCGTCGATCAGCGTGTACGCGCCTGCGCCGTCATTCGCGCTCACTTCGCCGTAACGCTGGAAGCGCCGGCCCACGCCGTTGAATTCGGCGAGCGCACGCTGGATATCGGCATCGGCGACTTCGAGTTCAGTCGCGATCGCAATCGCCGCGAGCGCGTTCTGCACGTTGTGCGTGCCCGGAAGGTTCAGCACGATGTCGAGCGACGGCGCGTCTTCGCGCAAGGTCGTGAAATGCATGCGCCCATCGCGCGCCTCGACGTTGACCGCGCGCACCTGCGCTTCGGCCCCGAGACCGTAGCGGATGATCGGCTTCGACACGAACGGCAGGATCTCGCGCACGTTCGGGTCGTCGACGCACAGCACCGCGATGCCATAGAACGGCAGCCGGTGCGTGAACTCGATGAACGCCTGCTTCAGCCGCGCGAAGTCGTGGCCGTAGGTGTCCATGTGATCGGCGTCGATGTTCGTGATGACCTCGATCACCGGGAAGAGATTGAGGAACGACGCGTCCGATTCGTCCGCTTCCGCGACGATGAAATCGCCCGTGCCGAGCCGCGCGTTCGCGCCCGCGCTGTTCAGGCGGCCGCCGATCACGAAGGTCGGATCGAGCCCGCCCGCCGCAAGCACGCTCGCGACGAGCGAAGTCGTCGTGGTCTTGCCGTGCGTGCCGGCAATCGCGATGCCCTGCTTCAGACGCATCAGCTCCGCGAGCATCACGGCGCGCGGCACGATCGGCACGCGGCGATGGCGCGCGGCGAGCACTTCGGGATTGTCCGCGCGCACGGCCGTCGACACGACGACCGCATTCGCGCCTTCGATGTTCTGCTCGTGATGGCCGATCTCGACACGCGCGCCGAGCGCACGCAAGCGCTCAGTGACCGCGCCGTTCGAGAGATCCGAGCCGCTCACGTGATAGCCGAGATTGAGCAGCACTTCGGCGATGCCGCTCATGCCCGCGCCGCCGATCCCGACGAAATGAATATGCTTGACGATATGTTTCATGTTCAGTGTGCCTCCCGAGCTTGCGCGTTCACACGCGCGCCGGCCACGTCGGCGCAAACGCTCGCGACCCTTTCGGTCGCATCCGGTTTTGCCAGTGCGCGCGAGCGCTCGGCCATCTCGGCGAGCGTGTCGCGCGTCTGTGCGCGTAACCAGTCGGCGAGCTTTTGCGCCGACAAATCGCGTTGTTGTATCAATTCAGCCGCGCCGTTCTTCGCGAGAAATGCGCCGTTGGTCGTCTGGTGATCGTCGACGGCGAACGGGAACGGCACGAAGAGCGCTGCCACGCCGACCGCCGCGATCTCCGAAACGGTCATCGCGCCCGAGCGGCAGATGACGAGATCCGCCGATGCATACGCGCTCGCCATGTCCTCGATGAACGGCACGAGCTGCAGGTCGTCGCCGCGCGCGAAACCCGCTGCCGCATAGTTCGCTTCCAGTGCCTCGATATGCTTTGCGCCCGCCTGATGCACGATGCGCGGACGCTCGTCCGGCGAGAGCATGGCGAGCGCCTTCGGCACCGTTTCGTTCAATGCAGCCGCGCCCAGACTGCCGCCCACGACGAGCACGTTCAGGCGTCCGGAACGCGCGGCGTAGCGTTCTTTGGGTGGCAATGCGCTCGTTAGTTCCGCACGGATCGGATTACCGGTCCATTCGGCATTCGGCAGAGCATTGGGGAACGCGACCAGCACGCGCTTCGCGAGATGCGCGAGCATCTTGTTCGCGAGTCCTGCGATCGAATTTTGTTCGTGCAGCACGAGCGGGCAGCCCGCGAGCTTCGTCATGATGCCCGCCGGAAACGTGATGTAGCCGCCCATGCCGAGCACGACGTCCGGCTTCACACGGCGCAGCGCCGCAAGGCTCTGCGAACACGCGCGCAACAGATTGACCGGCAGCATCAGCTTGGTCTTGACGCCCTTGCCGCGCACGCCGCCGAAGCGTACGTATTCCATCGGAATGCCGTGCTTCGGCACGAGCGTCGCTTCCATGCCGCTCGCGTTGCCGAGCCATACCACGCGCCAGCCATGCGCCTGCATCCAGTGCGCGACCGCGAGCCCCGGGAACACGTGGCCCCCGGTGCCTCCCGCCATGACCATCAGCGTGCGGTTGCTCTGCGCGGTCATACCTTTCCTCCGCGCATCAGCACACGATTCTCGTAATCGACGCGCAGCAACACCGCCAGCGCGACGCAATTCAGCAAAATACCGGAGCCGCCGTAGCTGACGAGCGGCAGCGTGAGACCCTTGGTCGGCAGAAGGCCGAGGTTCACGCCCATGTTGATGAAGGTCTGCGCGCCGAACCAGATGCCGACGCCCTTCGCCATCAGACCGGCGAACGTGCGGTCGAGCGCGAGCGCCTGACGGCCGATCTCGAACGCGCGGCGCACGATCCAGTAGAACAGCAGAATCACGCAGATCACGCCGACGAAACCAAGCTCCTCGCCGATCACCGCGAGAATGAAGTCGGTGTGCGCTTCGGGAAGATAGTTGAGCTTCTCGACACTGCCGCCGAGACCGACGCCGAACCACTCGCCGCGCCCGAACGCGATCAGCGAGTGCGTCAATTGATACGCCTTGCCCTGCGCGTAGCGGTCGTCCCACGGATCGAGATACGCGAAGATCCGCTCACGGCGCCACGGCGACGCCCACACGAGCAGCGCGAACGTGCCGACTGCCGTCGCGACGAGACCGCCGAACAGCTTGCCGTTCACGCCGCCGAGGAACAGCACGCCCATCGCGATCGCGGCGATCACCATGAACGCGCCCATGTCCGGTTCGAGCAGCAGCAGCGCGCCCACGGCGCCGACCGCAACCGCCATCGGCAGAAAGCCCTTGCCGAAGCTGTGCATGAATTCCTGCTTGCGCACGGTGTAGTTCGCGGCGTAGATCGTCACCGCGAGCTTCATGATTTCCGACGGCTGCATGTTCGTAATGCCGAGCGGAATCCAGCGGCGCGCCCCGTTCACACCTTTACCGAGGTGCGGAATCAGAACGATGACGAGTAACACCAGCGCGATCAAAAAAAACTTCGGCGCGTATTTTTCCCACGTCTTGATCGGAATCTTGAACGCGATGATCGCGCCGACGAGCGCCGTCGTGATCGAAATCAGATGACGCACGAGGAAGTGATAGTCGCGGTAGCTCGCGTACTTCGGCGAATCGGGCATGGCGATCGACGCCGAATACACCATCACGATGCCGAGTCCGAGCAGCGCGATCATCACCCACAGCAGCGAATAGTCGTAGTCGAGCATGCGCGAGCGCGCGGGACGCACGCCGTTCACCGCGCTCGAAATGCCGCCACGCGTACCCGAATTCGAACGGCCCGCGAGCGAGTCGCTCGGCATCGCGTTGCGCTGGCCGCTGAGTTTCGATCCGAAGCGTTCCGACCAGCTCATAGCATCACTCCCCGCGCGGCGGCAATTTCTTCGACCGCGCTGCGAAATACCTCAGCGCGATGTGCGTAGTTCTTGAACATGTCGAGGCTCGCGCACGCCGGCGAGAGCAGCACGGCATCGCCGGCTTCGGCGATGCACGCGGCGGCGTTCGTCGCGGCTTCGAGCGTCGCGTGATCTTCGAGCGCGACGCCCGTCGATGCGAGCGTTTCGCGGATGCGCGGCGCATCGCGGCCGATCAGCATGACCGCGCGCGCCCAGCGTGCGACGGGTGCTTCCAGCGGCGAGAAGTCCTGACCCTTGCCGTCGCCGCCGGCGATCAGCACGATGCGTTGCGCGAGGCCGTCGAGCGCGGCGACCGTCGCACCGACGTTGGTGCCCTTGCTGTCGTCGACGTAATCGACGCCGTCGATCTGCGCGATCACTTCCACGCGATGCGGCTCGCCGCGATATTCGCGCAAGCCGTGCAGCAAGGCGGCGAGCGGCAGGTCGATCGCGCGCGTCAGCGCGAGCGCGGCGAGCGCGTTCGCCGCGTTGTGAAGACCGCGGATACGCAGCGCATCGACGGGCATCAGCCGCTTTGACACGACGTTCGGCTCGCTGATGTCCTGCTTGCGGCGGCGCGACGGCGCGGGTTCATCGGCTGCATCCTGGTCGACGCCGACGGCCAGCCACGCCATGCCGTTGTCGCGCAGCAGACCGTAATCGCCGACGTGACACGGCTCGTTCAGCCCGAACGTCACGACGCGGTCCTGCGCGATGTTCTTCGCGAGCGCCATCGTGCGGGCGTCGTCGCGGTTCAGCACGCGCGTGGTGCGCGGGCCGAAGATGCGGCCCTTCGCGGCGGCGTACGCGTCGAGGCCGCCGTGCCAGTCGAGATGATCCTGCGTGATGTTGAGCACCGCAGCGGCATCGGGTGCGAAGGTGTGCGCGGTCTCCAGCTGGAAGCTCGACAGTTCGAGCACCCAGACATCGGGCAGCGCGGTTTGATCGATGGCTTCGGTCAGTTTGTCGAGCATGGCCGGGCTGATGTTGCCCGCGACCGCGACCGACTTGCCCGCGCGCTCGCACAACAGGCCGGTGAGCGCGGTCGTCGTGGTCTTGCCGTTCGTGCCGGTGATGGCGATGACCTTCGGCGCGTAGCCATTCACGCCGAGTCCGGCGAGCGCCTGCGCGAAGAGTTCGAGCTCGCCCCATACGGGAATGCCGCGTTCGTTCGCTGCGGCGATCAAGGGCGCGAGGTCCGGCGCGAGCGGCGAAAGACCGGGGCTGATCGCAACGAGTTCGATGCCGCCATCGAGCAAAGCGGGCGTGAACGCGCCGCCGACGAAATCAGCGTCGATCTTGTGGATCGCGAGTTCGGAAAGATTCGGCGGAGTTTCGCGCGTATCGGCGATCTTCAGGCGGCAACCGTGCCTGGCGCACCAGCGCGCCATCGCCAGACCGGATTCACCGAGTCCAAGCACGAGCACCATCGGACTTTGCCGACCGACAAACTTCTCGCCAAACATCGCTTTACCTTTCCCAAAAGCCCGAATAACTGCGAAAACGCAAAAGGATCAACGCAACTTGAGCGTCGACAGACCGAACAGGCACAACATCAACGTGATGATCCAGAAGCGCACCACCACTTGCGTCTCGGTCCAGCCGGACAGCTCGTAGTGGTGATGCAGCGGCGCCATCTTGAAGAAACGGCGGCCTTCGCCGTAGCGTCGCTTCGTGAACTTGAACCAGAAGACCTGCAGCATCACGGAGAGCGTTTCCGCGACGAAGATGCCGCCCATGATGAACAGCACGATCTCCTGACGGACGATCACCGCGATCGTGCCGAGCGCGCCGCCGAGCGCGAGTGCGCCGACATCGCCCATGAAGACCTGCGCGGGGTGCGTGTTGTACCAGAGAAACGCGAGACCCGCGCCTCCCATTGCGGAACAAAAGATCAAAAGTTCGCCCGCGCCGGGAATGTGCGGGAACAGCAGATACTTCGAATAGACCGAGCTGCCCATCACGTACGCGAACGCGCCGAGCGACGCGCCCACGAGCACGACGGGCATGATGACGAGGCCGTCGAGACCATCGGTGAGATTCACCGCGTTGCTCGAACCGACGATCACGAAATACGTCATCGCGATGAAGCCCCACACGCCGAGCGGATAGGTAATTGACTTGAGGAACGGCAGCATCAGGTCGGCGCGCGCGGGCAGGCCCATCGACAGGCCGCTGCGCACCCACGCCATGAAGAGGTCGAAGACGCGCGCGTTGTTCGCTTCGGACACGGAGAACGCGAGATACACCGCCGCGAAAATGCCGATCACCGATTGCCAGAAATACTTCTCGCGCGAGGACATGCCGCGCGGGTCCTTGTGCACGACCTTGCGATAGTCGTCCACCCAGCCGATCACGCCAAAGCCGAAAGTGACGAGCATCACGATCCACACGAAGCGGTTCGTGAGATCGGCCCACAACAGCGTGGATACCGCGATGCCGATGAGAATCAGCACGCCGCCCATGGTCGGCGTGCCGGATTTGACGAGGTGCGTCTGCGGTCCGTCCTTGCGCACGGCCTGGCCGACCTTGAGCGCGCTCAGCTTGCGGATGACCCACGGGCCGCAGACGAGACCGATCAGAAGCGCCGTCGCCGTGGCACCCACGGCGCGGAACGTGATGTAGGTAAACACGCGCATGAAGCTGGCGTCATTCTGTAGCCATTGCGCGAGTGCGAGTAGCATGCTGGTCCTTCTCTTTCAGTGAATCAATGTGCGGCGGGCGCGTTGCCCGCAGCGGGTTGTTGTGGACTCGTCAGGGCGTCCACCACGCGCTCCATCTTCATGAAGCGCGAGCCTTTCGCGAGATACGTGGCCTTGTTGCCGTAGCCTGCGTGTTCGAGTGCTGCGATCAGTTCGGCGACGTCGCCGAAATGCCGTGCGGTCTGCTTCGATGCTCGCGCGTTGAATGCGTTCACCGAATCGGCACTAGAGGCGCCGAGCGCGAAGAGCGCATCGATGCCGCATTCGGCCGCATACGCACCGACTTCGCGATGAAACGCCGGGCCTTCCTCGCCGACTTCGCCCATGTCGCCCATCACGAGCACGCGTGGCGAAGCTTGCGATGCGAGCACGTCGATCGCGGCGCGCATGGAATCGGGATTCGAGTTGTACGTGTCGTCGATGACGGTCGCGCCGTTCAGCGCGCCGAGCACCGCGCGCTTCACCTGCAGGCGGCCCTTCACCGGCTGGAACGCTTCGAGGCCGCGCTTGATCGCGTCGAGCGAAACGCCCGCAGCGAGCGCGGCGGCAGTAGCGGCCATGGCGTTGCGCGCGTTGTGTTCGCCGAGCACGTTCAGCGCGACGTCGAGCGCGCCTTGCGGCGTACGCATATGCACCGTCGTGCCATCGAGCGTGCCGGTAACAGCCGCCTTCGTTGCGTCGTCCGTCAATGCGAAGTCGATGATCGCGTTGTCCGTCGCGGCGGTACGCCAGAAGACGGCGTACTGATCGTCGGCGGGGAACACGGCGGTGCCCGTTTCGCCCAGCGCGTGAATCACCGACGCGTGTTCGAGCGCGACCGCTTCGACCGTCGCCATGAACTCCTGATGCTCGCGCTGCGCGTTGTTGACGACAGCGACATCCGGCGCGGCGATCTTGCCGAGCACTTCCGTTTCGCCCGGATGGTTCATGCCGAGCTCGACCACCGCGAGCTTGTGCGACGCGTTCAGACGGAACAGCGTGAGCGGCAAGCCGATGTCGTTGTTGAAGTTGCCAGCGGTTGCGAGACGCGCGTCTTCTCCGACCGACGCCGCGAAGATCGACGCGATCATCTCCTTCACGGTGGTCTTGCCGTTGCTGCCCGTCACGGCGACGAGCGGCATCGTGAAGCGCTTGCGCCAGCCGTGCGCCAGCGCACCGAGCGCGGCGCGCGTGTCCTTTACCTTGATGACAGGAAGTGGCCAGGCATCGGCGTTGCTCGGGTCGCGTGACACGAGCGCCGCGGACGCGCCGCTCTTCGCCACCTGATCAAGGAAATCATGTGCATCGAAGCGATCGCCCTTCACCGCGACGAACAGGTCACCTGCCTGAACGCCACGGCTGTCCGTGACGATGCGCCCGATGGCCACGTTGTGATCGCCCTTGATCGTGGCGCCGGGAATCATCGCGGCGGCTTCGCGCAACGTGAACATCGTCATTCGCCGCCTCCGCGCTGTTGTGTGGCACGTGCGGCCAGCGCGAGGCGCGCGTGATCCTGATCCGAGAACGCGCGCTTCTTGCCCATGATTTCCTGCGTGGCTTCGTGTCCCTTGCCCGCGAGCACGACGACATCCTCGCGCGCGGCCGAGCGGATCGCCTGCAGGATTGCGCTCGCGCGGTCCTCGATGCGGCGCGCTTTCGCTGCGTCGTTCATGCCGGCGGCGATCTGGTCGATGATGGCTTGCGGGTCTTCGCTGCGCGGATTGTCGCTCGTGATGACGACCTGATCCGCGAGACGTTCGGCGATTTCGCCCATCAGCGGACGCTTGGTCGCGTCGCGGTCGCCGCCGCAGCCGAACATGCAGACGAGCTCGCCGCCGCGCGCCGCCGCGATCGGGCGCAGCGCGGCGAGGGTTTTATCGAGCGCGTCGGGCGTGTGCGCGTAGTCGATCACGACGAGCGGCTCGTCGCTCTGAACACGTCCGCCGAGACGCTCCATGCGGCCGTTTACCGATTCGAGCTTTTCGATGCGCGTGATCGCGGCATCGAACGGCACGCCGACTTCGAGCAGCACGCCGAGCACCGAAAGCAGGTTGCTCACGTTGAACGTACCGAGCGTGCCGACTTCGACATCGGCTTCGCCCCAGTCGGACGACAGATGAAACGCGGTGCCGGTTGCCGTCGCGCGGACCTGCGTCGCGAGCAGCATCGCGTCGGCGCGCGGCGCGGCGCTGGCAGGCATTTCGACGCCGTACGCAATCGTGCGTACCTTGCCGCGCAGCGATTCGATCAGGCGCTGGCCGGCCGCATCGTCGCGATTGACGATCGCCGTCTTGAGCGACGGCCACGCGAACAGACGCACCTTCGCCGCTTCGTACGCGTCCAAGGTGCCGTGGTAGTCGAGATGATCCTGCGTGAGATTCGTGAAGATCGCGATGTCGAAATCGACGCCGTTCACGCGCCCCTGATGCAGCGCGTGCGACGACACTTCCATCGCAACGCCTTCCGCGCCCTGCGTCTTCAGTTGCGCGAGATTGCGTTGAAGCTGCGGCGCGTCGGGCGTGGTGAAGCCGCTATGCACGAGCTTGCCCGGCATGCCGATACCGAGCGTGCCGACGATCGCGCAAGGGCGGCCGAGCGCCGTCAGCGCCGTGGCGATCCACTGGCTGCACGAGGTCTTGCCGTTCGTGCCCGTCACGCCGACGGTCAGCATCGACGCGGTCGGCTCGCCGTACCACGCGGACGCGATCGGACCGGCGAGTCCGTTGAGCGCCTTCACGGCGAGCGCCTTCGATGCGTCCGGCTTGCCCGCGAAGTTTTCCGGCTGATACAACGCTGCGGCCGCGCCGGCGGCCAGCGCGGCGTCGAGATACGGACGGTTATCCGCACCATCGACCGCATAGGCGAGGAACGCATCGCCGCTTTTGAGCGAGCGCGTGTCGGCGTGCAAGTGCGCCTCGGGCTGCACGCGCGCGCGCAGCCATTGAACGGCATGTGATACGTCCTTCTGCATCTTGGTCTGTCGGGCTTGCGCGCTCATCGCACGACTCCCGGGTGCGTCTTCATATTGCTCGACACCGCGACTTTCTTCGCGGCGTTCGCGTTGTTCAGGTTCGCCGGCTGCTGCGCGGCCGGTTGTGCTGCGGAATTCGAATCGTCCGTGACGACCATCTGCTTGACCGGCATGTCGGGCGGCACGTTGAGCGCGCGCAGCGTATCGCCGACGATGCCCGAGAACACCGGCCCCGACACCTGGCCGCCGAAGTGGCTGCCGACCGTCGGTTCGTCGACCGAAACCGCCACGACGATGCGCGGATTCGGCATCGGCGCCATGCCGACGAACGATGCGCGGTACTTCGACTTGTCGTAGCCGTGGCCGCCGTGCTTGTAAGCCGTACCCGACTTGCCGCCGACGCGATAGCCCGGCACCGCCGCATCCGGCGACGTGCCGCCCTTCGCCGTCACGGTTTCGAGCATCGCCCGCACTTGACGCGCGGTGGTCGGCGAAAAAATCTGCTGGCCGACGACCGGCTGATCGCCCGGCGTCCGGAAAATCGACACCGGCAGGACCTCGCCGTCGTGCGCGATCGCCGTGTACGCGCGCGCGAGCTGAAACAGCGAGGCGGACAGGCCGTAGCCGTAGGACATCGTCGCCTGCTCGATGCGCCGCCAGCTTTTCCACGGCCGCAGACGCCCGGTCACCGCGCCCGGAAAACCGACTTTCGGCGCCTGACCGAGCCCGAGACCCGTGTACATGTTCCACATTTCTTCAGGACGCAATTGCATCGCAATTTTGGTCGCGCCGATATTGCTCGACTTCTGAATCACGCCGCCGACAGTGAGCGTGCCGAAACCGGAATCGTCCGTGATGCGCGCGCCGTCGAGCACGAACACGCCGCCGCCCGTTTCCACGAGCGTGTTCGGCGTCACGCGATGCAGATCGAGCGCGAGCGAAACGGTGAACGGCTTCATGATCGAGCCCGGCTCGAACGTGTCCGTGAGAATGCGGTTGCGCAACTGCTCGCCGGTCATGCGCGAGCGGTCGTTCGGGTTGTACGTGGGATAGTTGACGAGCGCGAGCACTTCGCCCGTCTTCGTGTCGATCACGATCGCCGCGCCTGCCTTTGCCTTCGACTTCTCGACGGCGGCTTTCAGGTTCGTGTACGCGATGTACTGAATCTTGCTGTCGATCGAGAGTTCGACATCCGCGCCGTTGTGCGGCACGACCTGTTCGTCGACGTCCTCGACGATATGGCCCATGCGGTCCTTGATGACGCGCCGCATGCCCGGCGTGCCGGCGAGAACGTGCTGGTCGCCGAGTTCGACGCCTTCCTGTCCCTTGTCTTCAATATTAGTAAAGCCGATCAGATGCGCGGTGATTTCGCCTTCCGGATAGAAGCGCTTGTATTCGCCGCGCGAATAAATGCCGGGGATATCCAGCGCGGCGACTTTCTGCGCGACTTCGAGCGGCACCTGGCGCTTCACGTAGACGAAGGTCTTGTCCATCGACAGCTTCGCGCGCAGCTCCTTTTCCGGCATTTCGAGCAACTTCGACAGTTGCGCGAACTTTTCCGCGCCGAGATCGTTCGGCACGGCTTCGGGGATCGCCCAGACGGCCTTTACCGGCAGGCTCGTCGCGAGCACGAGGCCGTTGCGGTCGCGGATCTGCCCGCGCGTCGCCGGCAGTTCGAGCGTGCGCTGATAGCGGCTCTCGCCCTGCTTCTTGAAAAACGCGTTGCCCGGACCCTGAATCCAGAACGCACGGGCGGCAAGCGCGACGAACGCCATGAACAGCAGGAACACGACGAACTTCGAGCGCCACATCGGCAGGCGAACGGCGAGGAGCGGGTTCGGTACGTGAGCGATGTCTTTCTGCTTCGCGGACTTTTTCATCGCTTGGCTCCGCGTGCAGGCGGCGCCGACGCCGGCAGCGGCGGCGGCATGGGTGCGTCGGCGGCCTTGTTGGTCGCCGAGTCGTAGGTGAGGTATTGCGTGCGGCCGGTCGTCACGGGCTGCATCTTCAGTGAGTTGGTGGCCAACTGCTCAATGCGCGATGTCTTCGACAGCGCGCTCTGCTGGTATTGCAACTGCGCGTAATCCTGCTGAAGCTGGCGCTCCTGCGATTGCGCCCGCTGCAGGTCGATGAAAATCTCCCGCTGCTGATTGGTGGAGCTGACGACCGACAGCGCGCAGCCCAGCACGATGATCAGCAGGAAGATATTGAGACGGTTCATGGCACGATCCGCTCAGCGATACGCATCACCGCGGAACGAGCGCGCGGGTTATCGACGACTTCAGCTTCGCTCGGAAACACGCGGCCGACCACCCGCATCGGCGGGCTGGGAAGATCGACCGCGCGGATCGGCAAGCGACGATCCACCGCCGGCGCGCTCGCGTGCGCCTGCATGAACCGCTTGACGATCCGGTCTTCGAGTGAATGAAAGCTGATCACGACCAGCCGCCCCCCTTGCTCCAACAATGCCAGTGCCGATTCGAGTACTACCTGCAGCTCCGCAAGCTCTTGATTGACGTGAATCCGTATAGCCTGAAAGGTGCGAGTTGCCGGGTCCTTGCCCTTTTCACGGGTTTTGACGACGTGACCCACGATTTCGGCAAGCTCGCCCGTGCTGTCGAGAGGCCCAAGACGGTCGGACTCTGCCCGGCGAGCAACAAGCGCCTTTGCAATCTGAAAAGCAAACCGTTCTTCCCCATAATCTCTGATGACCTCCGTAATTTCCTGCACCGTGGCTCGCGCGAGCCACTCGGCTGCCGACTCGCCGCGAGTCGGGTCCATCCTCATGTCGAGCGGACCTTGCGCGCGGAAGCTGAAGCCGCGCTCCGGGTCGTCCACCTGCGGCGACGACACGCCAAGGTCGAGCAATACGCCCGACACCCGCCCTACCCCACGCTCGGCCGCCGCATCGCGCAACACCGCGAAACTGTCGTGCACGATCGAAAAGCGCGCGTCCTGAATCTGTTGCGCCGTGGCGATCGCGAGAGGATCCTTGTCGAAGGCGATGAGCTGCCCCGCTTCTCCCAACCGCTGCAAGATCACCCGGCTATGACCGCCGCGCCCGAACGTGCCATCTATATAGATGCCGTCCGTGCGGGTGATCAGTCCGTCCACCGCTTCCTTCAGCAGCACCGTGCGATGCTGCAGCTCATTTCCCGACGACTTCGCCATGGTCTTCAGCGCCGCATCAGAAAGTGAAGTTCTTCAGCGCGTCGGGCATGCCCTGCGCCATCGCCGCGGCTTCGTTCGCCGCGTAAGTCTGCGAATCCCACAACTCGAAGTGCGCGCCCATGCCGAGCAGCGTCACGTCTTTTTCCAGCGACGCGGCCGAGCGCAATTCGGGCGAGACCAGCACGCGCCCGTTGCCGTCGAGTTCGACATCCATTGCATTACCGAGAAAGATGCGCCGCCACCACATGGCTTCCATCGGAAGCGCGGCGACCTTCGCGCGAAAGACTTCCCACTCCGGACGAGGAAAGAGCAACAGGCATCCATCCGGGCTCTTTGTGAGCGTCACCCGACCTTCTGCCTGCCCTTGCAGCGCATCCCGATAGCGCGACGGAATGGACATCCGTCCTTTCGCATCGAGCGTCAGCGCCGACGCCCCCTGGAACACTCGCCCTCTCCCCGTTTCAGACGCCCACCGTGACGTCCGTCCCACTCAGATTTGCTCGAAAATGGGCTCTGAATCACACAAAAGACCACTTTCTCACACTGTCTCCCACTTTAGAGGAAGGTATTTCCTCGGTCAAGACGCGTACCTTCTTTTCGAGTGATTTTTATTTGCTAGAACAAGGACTTAGCGTAGGAGCTTGAAGTGACGCGAAAAGAGAAAACCGTTATGAATTAGAGAGCTAGTGGCGGATGTGAAGGTAGTACGTGAAATCAACTGCCGAAATGAGAGAAATGTAACGGTCTTTAAGGCCGATTTGTGGGCCACAGGTGGAAAGCGGCCGCGGGGGTCTCGGCCGACCGGCGTGCGGATCGGCCGGGACGTTCATCGCACTATATGTAATACGCCGTGCGGGTCATGACTTTCGATGCAGCGCGCATCAGCGCGCGGACCGGGAAAGGCACTTCGCTGCCGCCCGCGCCGATTGCGGCAGCGGCATGCGCGCTTTCGTCGAGACGCATCTGCTCGACGATCGCGCGTGATGCGTGATCGTTCGCGGGCAAGATCTTCATGTGACCGTCGAGGTGATGCTCGACCTGGCGCTCGGTTTCGGCCATGAAGCCGAGGCTCGCGCGATCGCCGAAGCGCCCCGCCACAAAACCGATCGCGAGCGCGCCCGCGTACCAGAGCGGATTCAGCAAGCTCGGCCGCGATTCCAGATCCTGCAGCCGTTTCGACGTCCACGCGAGATGGTCTTCTTCTTCGCGAGCCGCCTGCTCGAAGTTCGCCTTGAGCTCGGGCGATTGCGTCGCGAGCTTCTGCGCCTGATAAAGCGCCTGTGCGCAAACCTCGCCGACGTGGTTCACGCGCATCAGGCCCGCCGAATGGGCGCGCTCTTTCTCGGTCAGTTGCGATTCTTCGGAGAGGATATCTTCTTGCGCGTTGGCCGACTCTGGAATGGGGCGCGACATGCGGCTCACGCCGGTCATGGACCGCAATCCTCGATCGAACTCGCTGATGACTTCATCGAGCGTCATGTTGTCACCCCTCATCTTGGTCGCCAAAACCGTACGGGCGTTTGGCGGAAAACGCGGATTTTAGCGCACATCGCCGAGCGGCGACGGCTGCGTCAGCTCACCCTATCACCCCTTCGGGAACCTGACCGAAGGGACGGAAAATGCCCCTTCGACAGCGGTCATTTTAGTAACTAGGGCAAACACGGGTCGCAAAAATCCTGCAAAACCAACATTTTAGCGCCTGTTGCGTAAATGTCACACGGCGCGGGCGGACCGCCCCCTTTTCCTTTGTCCATCAAAGGCTCTTTGTTACATTACGTGGCACCTTCGCTAAGAAGCCCGGCAGGGACCGTCAACACACTGGCGCTAGAACAGTGACCTTGCCAAACAGTCGCAAACACTCCCTGGAGATCTATTCAATGAAAAAGTCGCTTCTCGCTCTTGCCGCATTGGGCACTTTCGCAGGCGCCGCACATGCGCAGAGCAGCGTGACGCTGTACGGCATCATCGATGCAGGCTTCGCGTACAACAACAACAGTAACGGCCAGAAGCTGTATGCAATGAACAGCGGCAACCTGCAGGGCAGCCGTTGGGGCCTGCGCGGCACGGAAGACCTGGGTGGCGGTCTGAAGGCCATCTTCGTGTTGGAAAACGGCTTCAACGTGTTCAACGGCCGTCTGGGCCAAGGCGGCGCTGAGTTTGGCCGTCAGGCATATGTCGGTCTGTCGACGGCGCAATTCGGCACGGTCACCCTGGGTCGCCAGTACGACTCCGTGGTTGACTACACCGGCGCATTCGAAGTCGGTAGCCAGTGGGCATCGTACTTCGGCGCGCACCCGGGCGACCTCGACAACATGAACAACTCGAATCGCGTGAACAACGCGGTCAAGTTCACGAGCGCCAACTACGCGGGCTTCACCTTCGGCGGCCTGTATAGCCTCGGCGGCAACGCTGGCCAGTTCAACCGCAACCAGATCTGGTCGGTTGGTCTCGGCTACTCGCAAGGTCCCCTGCAATTGGGCGCGGGCTACTTGAACGTCAAGGATCCGAACTACTCGTTCTTCGGCAACACGCCGTCGTCGAGCACGACGGGTTCGAACATGGCCGGCAGCCGCGTGTACTCGGGCTACGCTTCGGCGAAGACGCAACAAGTGATCTCGGCTGGCGGTGCATACACGTTCGGCGCGGCAACGGTCGGCGCAACGTATAGCAACACGCAGTTCAAGGATCTGGGTTCGGAGCCGGGCACCGGCCTGACCCCGACGGGCGGCTTCACGGGCGGCACGGGCAAGTTCCACAATGCCGAAATCAACTTCAAGTATCAGCTGACCCCGGCGCTGCTGCTGGGCGTGGCGTACGACTACACGAAGGGTTACGGTCTGGGCGACGCCAAGTACCATCAAGCGATGCTCGGCGCGGACTACTTCCTGTCGAAGCGCACGGACGTGTACATCGACGGCGTGTACCAGCATGCGACCGGCACGGACTCGACGAACCGTTCGGCTGTTGCGAACATCAACGGCCTGTCGCCGTCGTCGACGTCGAACCAGGTTGCTGCTGTTGTCGGCATCCGTCACAAGTTCTAATAAGGTCGTAACGAAGCGGTATTCTCTGAAAGGCGCCTTCGGGCGCCTTTTTTTCGTTCTGGCCGGGGAAATCGCGTCGCGCGGGACCAACAAAAAAGCCTTCGCGTCTCGCGACACGAAGGCTTTTTACGACGCGGGTGAAGCGCAGGCTACGCGCGCCCGTCGCGCAATTCGCGCCGCAGAATCTTTCCGACATTGCTCTTCGGCAGATCGTTGCGAAACTCGATCGTGCGCGGACGCTTATAGCCGGTGAGCCGTTCCTTGCAGTACGCCATGACGTCGGCTTCGGTCAGGCTCAGATCCTTGCGCACGATGAAGAGCTTCACGGCTTCGCCCGACGTCTGATCCTTCACGCCGACCGCCGCGACTTCGAAGACGCCCGGCAACATCGCGACGACATCCTCGATCTCGTTCGGATACACGTTGAAGCCCGACACGAGAATCATGTCCTTCTTTCGATCGACGATCTTCACGTAACCGCGATCATCCAGCACGCCGACGTCGCCCGAGCGGAAAAAGCCGTCGGCGGTCATCACTTTCGCCGTTTCATCCGGGCGGTTCCAGTAGCCTGCCATCACCTGCGGACCGCGAATGCAGATTTCGCCGGGCTGGCCGAGCGGCACTTCGTTGTTGTCGTCATCGCGGATGGAGACTTCGGTCGACGGCAGCGGCAAGCCGATCGTGCCGGTGTATTCGGTCGCAGTCACCGGGTTGCAGGTGACGCACGGTGAGGTTTCGGACAGACCGTAGCCTTCGATGATCGGCACGCCGGTCGCCGCGAACCAGCGTTTCGCCACGGCTTCCTGGACCGCCATTCCGCCGCCGTTCGCTGCAATGAGCTTGGAGAAGTCGAGCTTGTTGAAATCGGGATGATTCAATAGCGCGTTATAGAGCGTGTTGACCGCCGGGAACGTGTTGATGGGCACGCCCTTCAGTTCCTTGATCGTCCCGGCGATATCGCGGGGATTCGGAATCAGCACGCCCAGGCCGCCGGTCCGGATCGTCAGCATCCCGCACACCGTCAGCGCGAAGATGTGATACAGCGGCAGCGCGACCACGCAAACGAACTGGTCGATATCCGGGCGGCGCTTGCGAGCCGGATCGAGCCAGACTTCGGACTGCAACGTGTTCGCGATCAGATTGCGATGCGTGAGCGTCGCGCCCTTGGCGATGCCCGTCGTGCCGCCGGTGTACTGCAGGAACGCGACATCGTCGGGGCTTTGGGTGACGGGCTGGAGCGTGCCGCGCGCGCCTTCATCGAGCGCGTCGTTGAAGCGGATCCTGCCGGGCAGGTTCCACTCCGGCACCATCTTCTTCACGCGCCGGACCACGAAATTGACCAACAGGCCCTTCAGGCCCATCAGATCGCCCATCGACGCGACGACCACATGCTTGATGGCCGTATTCTTGACGACAGCCTGCAGCGTGCCCGCGAAGTTTTCCAGGATGACGATCGCTTCCGCCGCGCAGTCCTTGAGCTGGTGCTCGAGCTCGCGCGGCGTATAAAGCGGATTGACGTTGACGACGATGTAACCGGCGCGCAGCACGGCCGCGATCGCAACCGGATACTGCAGAACGTTGGGCATCATCAGCGCGACGCGCGCGCCGGGCTGCATGCCCCGCTTCTGGAACCACGCGGCCAGCTTTCTCGACATCGCGTCGAGTTCGGCATAGGTGATCGATTGGCCCATGCAGACGAACGCGCGGCGGTCGCGGTTCGCGCGGAAACTGTCCACGAGCAGCTCGGAAACGGACCGATACGCGGATGCGTCGATTTCCGCAGGCACGCCGGCCGGGTAAGACTTCAGCCAGGGTTTTTCCATACGGCGTCTCCTTTATATGATTTTAGAATGGTCGTGCGGAAACGAGATCCTAGCTTTTCGGCAGGTCTCCGACAACTGGGTTAGACGCCATGCACCAGACTCGTTCGAGCCGGTTCCTGCAAAGCCAGTCAATGCATCGGCTCCACTTCGACGAGGCAATCGTAAAACGTCGCCGATCGTCCGAGATCGGTCAATGCCTGGCTCGTCACCTGATTGGCGTTGCAGCCATCCGGCGACAGCTTCTTCCACCAGATCGACAAACCGACGACGACGCCCTCACGTGCGCGCTCCGTCACGCGCGCGCGGGCTTGCATCGAACCGCGATCGTTGAAGATTCGCACCAGCACGCCGTCGGCGATGCCGCGCGATTTCGCGTCGGAAGGATGAATGTCCAGATGCGGCTCGCGCTCCGCCGCGCGCAGGCTTTCGATGTTCACGAAACTGCTGTTCAGAAAGTTGCGCGCGGGCGGAGAGATCATCGCGAGCGGATAACGTGCAGCCAGTTCCGGCGAGCCATCCGCGGATTCGTACGGCGGCAGGTAGTCCGGCAGCGGATCGAGGCCTTCGCTTTTCAGACGCTCGCTGTAGAACTCGCACTTGCCCGACGGCGTCCGGAACGCGCCCTCTGCAAGCGGCGCCTCGTCAATATCGAGCTCCAGCCAGCCCGACGCTTTCAACGTGTCCCAGCTCTGGCCGTCCAGCGTGCGATCGTCCCAGCGAAATGCCTTCGATGCAAGCTGCTCGTCGGTTTCGAAAAGCGCCGGTTCGTCGAGGCCCATGGCGCGCGCGAGGCCGCGGAAGATTTCCGTGTTCGGGCGCGCCTCACCGACAGGTTGAATCGCCGGCAGGTTCGCCATCACGTGCGTGTGTCCGTAGGACTTGTGGACATCGAGATGTTCGAGCTGCGTGGTCGCGGGGAAAATCAGGTCGGCGTAGTCGGCGGTATCGGTCTGGAAATGTTCCAGCACGATCGTGAACAGGTCCTCGCGCGCGAAACCCGCCTCGACCTTCGCCGAATCGGGCGCGACCGCGACCGGGTTCGAGTTGTAGACGATCAAAGCTTCGATTTTCGGCCCGAAGGTTTCGTCGCCCTGATGCAGCAGCGCGTCGCCGATCGCGTTCATGTTGATCGCGCGCGGCATCTTCGACGGCCAGTCGGGCAGCAAGTCGGGACGCTCGAGCGCGCTGCCGTCGATCGGCGCCCATCCGGACGACGACAGCAGCAAGCCGCCTGCGCGTTCGCGCCACGCCCCTGTCAGTGACGGTAGCGAGGCGATCGCCCGGACCGCGTTGCCGCCGCCGCGCACGCGCTGCATGCCGTAGTTGAGACGGATTGCGGCCTTCTTCGTCGATCCGAACGCACGCGCAAGTTCGACGATCACGTTCTCATCGATGCCGCAGATTTGCGCCACGCGCGACGGCGGATACTGCGCGGCGCGCGCCGCGAGCTCGTCGAAGCCTACGGTATGCGCGCTCACGTAATCGTGATCGATGAAATTCTCGCGGATGAGAACGTCGATCATGCCGAGCGCCAGCGCCGCATCCGTGCCCGGTCGCAGCGCGATATGCTGATGGCATTTTTCCGCCGTGAGCGACTTGTAGGGATCGATCGCGATGAGCTTCGCGCCGCGTCGCTTGGCTTCCTGCGCGCGGGTCCAGAAATGCAGGCTGGAGGCGATCGGGTTCGCGCCCCAGATCAAAATCAGTTCGCTCTCTTCGTAATACTCCGCGTGCATGCCGATGCTCGCGCCATAGGTGTAGCGCAATCCGGCCGCGCCCGCCGCGGCGCAAATGGTGCGCTCCAGTCGCGATGCTCCGAGTACGTTGAAAAACCGCGCGGCGATGCTTTCGCCTTGCACCAGACCCATCGTGCCCGCATAGCTATACGGGACGATGGCTTCGGGCGCGCGCCGAGCAATCGGACCGAGGCGTTCGGCGGCGAGCTGTAACGCTGCGTCCCAGCCGATCGGCTCGAATCGACCCTCGCCCTTCTTGCCGACGCGGCGCAACGGCGTCAGCAGTCGATCCTTGTGATGCGTGCGCTCGGCGTATCGGGTGACCTTCGTGCACAGCACGCCCTGTGTCGGCGGATGATCAGGGTCGCCGCTGATTTTCACCGCTTTGCCGTCCTTTACGGTGACGCGCATCGCGCAAGTATCGGGGCAATCGTGCGGGCATACGGCTCGGGCAAACTCGGCTGGAGCGTTCATCGGAAAGTCCGGTAATTCGAAACAAAAAGCGGCAGATGACGGGATTCTATTACGGACGCTATGCGATCGACCGTCCGGTGGAGCAAATAGTGGCGGCGTAGAATGAATGCATCAGGCGCGGTCAATACGCGCGATCCGAATTCAAACGTGAGAACGGTTCAAATGAATCTGATCCCAGAAATCGAAGCATCACACGACGAAATCAAAACGCTCCGACGAACGATCCATGCTCACCCCGAGTTGCGCTATGAGGAGGTGGGCACGGCAAAAATCGTCGCCGAGAGCCTCGAACGATGGGGAATCGAAGTGCATCGGGGATTGGGCAAGACGGGTGTCGTCGGAGTGTTGAAACGGGGTTCTGGCAGTGCATCGATAGGGCTGCGCGCGGACATGGACGCGCTACCCATACAGGAATTGAATACGTTCGGCCATAAGTCGATGAACGACGGCCGCATGCATGCTTGCGGACACGACGGCCATACCGCGATGCTGCTCGGCGCGGCAAAGCATCTGGCCGCGCACGGCAAGTTCGACGGGACGATCGTTTTCATCTTTCAGCCCGCGGAAGAAGGTGGCGCGGGCGCAAGGGCCATGATCAAGGACGGTCTTTTCGAGCGCTTTCCAGTCGATGCCGTGTTCGGCATTCACAACTGGCCCGGTATGCCGGCCGGTCATTTCGGCGTGACCGAAGGGCCGATCATGGCCTCAAGCAACGAGTTTCGCATCACGGTTCGCGGAACCGGTTCGCACGCCGCCTTGCCTCATAACGGGCGCGATCCGATCTTTACCGCGATCCAGATTGCGAACGGACTTCAAAGCATCATCACGCGAAACAAGAAGCCGATCGATACCGCGGTTCTTTCCATTACGCAGATTCACGCGGGGGAAGCGGCGAATGTATCGCCCGATCAGGCCTGGCTCGGCGGGACCGTACGCACCTTCACGGTGGCGACGCTCGATCTGATCGAAGCGCGCATGCGCAAGATCGTCGAAGCGACGGCAGCCGCCTATGACTGCGAAGTGGAGTTGCGCTTCCACAGAAACTACCCACCGACGATCAATGCGCCCGAGGAGGCGAAATTCGCGGCGGAAGTAATGGCGGAAGTCGTCGGAAAAGATAAGGTCGATAGCACCGTCGAACCGACGATGGGGGCCGAGGACTTCTCGTTCATGCTCATCGAAAAGCCCGGATGCTATGCGTTCCTGGGTAATGGCGACGGAGGGCATCGCGAGCACGGGCATGGCACGGGTCCGTGCATGCTGCATAACGCCAGCTACGATTTCAACGATGACTTACTGTCGATCGGGGCGTCGTATTGGGTACGTCTGGCCGAGCGATTCATGATGCGCGGATAATCTTAGCGGCGAACGCTGCCGCTTCGTTCGAAGCTATACGCTTTGCAGCGCCGCCGGAAACGCAAAAACCCCACCTTTTTGGGGTGGGGTTTTTGTTTTCGGCATGAGGAGCCTGACGATTACCTACTTTCACACGGGAACCCGCACTATCATCGGCGTGGAGTCGTTTCACGGTCCTGTTCGGGATGGGAAGGGGTGGGACCGACTCGCTATGGTCATCAGGCATGACTTGTTGTTGAGCGCCTGTGGGCGCACAACCAATCCGGGAAGAAGCGGTAAAGAATTCGGGTGGCGATTGTCGCACACGCTGTACTCGCCAGTGCGGGCTCCTGAGGAGGCACAAACACACTGGTTATAGGATCAAGCCTTACGGGCAATTAGTATCAGTTAGCTCAATGCATTACTGCACTTACACACCTGACCTATCAACGTCCTGGTCTAGAACGACCCTTCAAGGGGCTCGAAGCCCCGGGGATATCTCATCTTAAGGCGAGTTTCCCGCTTAGATGCTTTCAGCGGTTATCTCTTCCGAACATAGCTACCCGGCGATGCCACTGGCGTGACAACCGGTACACCAGAGGTTCGTCCACTCCGGTCCTCTCGTACTAGGAGCAGCCCCCTTCAAATATCCAACGCCCACGGCAGATAGGGACCAAACTGTCTCACGACGTTTTAAACCCAGCTCACGTACCTCTTTAAATGGCGAACAGCCATACCCTTGGGACCGGCTACAGCCCCAGGATGAGATGAGCCGACATCGAGGTGCCAAACACCGCCGTCGATATGAACTCTTGGGCGGTATCAGCCTGTTATCCCCAGAGTACCTTTTATCCGTTGAGCGATGGCCCTTCCATACAGAACCACCGGATCACTATGACCTGCTTTCGCACCTGCTCGACTTGTCGGTCTCGCAGTTAAGCACGCTTATGCCATTGCACTATCAGCACGATTTCCGACCGTACCTAGCGTACCTTCGTACTCCTCCGTTACACTTTGGGAGGAGACCGCCCCAGTCAAACTGCCTACCATGCACTGTCCCCGATCCAGATCATGGACCAAGGTTAGAACCTCAAACAAACCAGGGTGGTATTTCAAGGACGGCTCCACGCAAACTAGCGTTCACGCTTCATAGCCTCCCACCTATCCTACACAGATCGGTTCAAAGTCCAATGCAAAGCTACAGTAAAGGTTCATGGGGTCTTTCCGTCTAGCCGCGGGGAGATTGCATCATCACAAACACTTCAACTTCGCTGAGTCTCGGGAGGAGACAGTGTGGCCATCGTTACGCCATTCGTGCAGGTCGGAACTTACCCGACAAGGAATTTCGCTACCTTAGGACCGTTATAGTTACGGCCGCCGTTTACCGGGACTTCAATCAAGAGCTTGCACCCCATCATTTAATCTTCCGGCACCGGGCAGGCGTCACACCCTATACGTCCACTTTCGTGTTTGCAGAGTGCTGTGTTTTTATTAAACAGTCGCAGCCACCAGTTTATTGCAACCCTTTCACCCTTCTGGCGCAGGCCAGTCAAGCTACAAGGGCGTACCTTATCCCGAAGTTACGGTACCAATTTGCCGAGTTCCTTCTCCCGAGTTCTCTCAAGCGCCTTAGAATACTCATCTCGCCCACCTGTGTCGGTTTGCGGTACGGTCACTATTAGACTGAAGCTTAGAGGCTTTTCTTGGAACCACTTCCAATTGCTTCGCTTCCGAAGAAGCTCGCGCCACACCCTTGAATTACGTGCCCGGATTTGCCTAAGCACCTTCTCCAATGCAGCGACCGGGACGTCCAACACCCGGACAACCTTCCGCGATCCGTCCCCCCATCGCATCTAACAATGGTGCAGGAATATTGACCTGCTTCCCATCAGCTACGCATTTCTGCCTCGCCTTAGGGGCCGACTCACCCTACGCCGATGAACGTTGCGTAGGAAACCTTGGGCTTACGGCGAGGGGGCTTTTCACCCCCTTTATCGCTACTCATGTCAGCATTCGCACTTCCGATACCTCCAGCATGCCTTTCGACACACCTTCGCAGGCTTACGGAACGCTCTCCTACCACACACGTATCTTTCAACGTGTATCCGCAGCTTCGGTGACTGGCTTGAGCCCCGTTACATCTTCCGCGCAGGACGACTCGATCAGTGAGCTATTACGCTTTCTTTAAAGGGTGGCTGCTTCTAAGCCAACCTCCTGACTGTTTTAGCCTTCCCACTTCGTTTCCCACTTAGCCAATCTTTGGGACCTTAGCTGGCGGTCTGGGTTGTTTCCCTCTTGACACCGGACGTTAGCACCCGATGTCTGTCTCCCGTGATTGCACTCTTCGGTATTCGGAGTTTGCTATGGCGTAGTAATCCGCAATGGACCCCACAACCATGACAGTGCTCTACCCCCGAAGGTGATACACGAGGCACTACCTAAATAGTTTTCGGAGAGAACCAGCTATTTCCAAGTTTGTTTAGCCTTTCACCCCTATCCACAGCTCATCCCCTAACTTTTCAACGTTAGTGGGTTCGGTCCTCCAGTACGTGTTACCGCACCTTCAACCTGGCCATGGATAGATCACTTGGTTTCGGGTCTACGCCCAGCAACTGATCGCCCTATTCGGACTCGCTTTCGCTACGCCTGCCTTAATCAGTTAAGCTCGCTACTGAACGTAAGTCGCTGACCCATTATACAAAAGGTACGCCGTCACCCGTTTCCAGGCTCCGACTGTTTGTATGCATGCGGTTTCAGGATCTATTTCACTCCCCTCCCGGGGTTCTTTTCGCCTTTCCCTCACGGTACTGGTTCACTATCGGTCGATCACGAGTATTTAGCCTTGGAGGATGGTCCCCCCATCTTCAGACAGGATTTCACGTGTCCCGCCCTACTTGTCGTACACCTAGTTCTTTCAACCTATTTTCGCCTACAGGGCTATCACCTGCTAGGGCCGCACTTTCCAGAGCGTTCGGCTAATAAGTCAAATAAAGAGTACAGGCTGATCCCATTTCGCTCGCCACTACTTTGGGAATCTCGGTTGATTTCTTTTCCTGCGGTTACTTAGATGTTTCAGTTCACCGCGTTCGCTTCGCTAGACCTATGTATTCAGTCTAGGATGACCCATACGGGCCGGGTTTCCCCATTCGGACATCTACGGATCAAAGCTCGTTTGCCAGCTCCCCGTAGCTTTTCGCAGGCTACCGCGTCCTTCATCGCCTGTGATCGCCAAGGCATCCACCACATGCACTTGTTCGCTTGACCCTATAACGAGTGTGTCTGCTTGCGCTTGTCACGTCCCGTTACAGGCTGAGTATTCGCGTTGTGCCGTATTCCAAAGCGATCTCTCGATCACCTTTTCATACTTGATACAATCACTACCCTTAAATCTCTACTCACACCCATCTCTAAGTGCTTTCGCGATTCTCTTTACTACTTCTTCCAGATTGTTAAAGAACGTTTAGCCGATCGGGTCACTTCACTACCCAACAGCATCAACTGGCTATAGTCGCCAATGCTTAAGGTTCGCTGCCGTTTTAGCAGAACCCTAAGCATTGAGGACTTGGTGGAGGATGACGGGATCGAACCGACGACCCCCTGCTTGCAAAGCAGGTGCTCTCCCAGCTGAGCTAATCCCCCTTCCGTGGCCTGACTACGAGTTGCCTCTCATCAGCACGCCTCTCTCGGGTGGTGGGTCTGGTTGGATTCGAACCAACGACCCCCGCCTTATCAAGACGGTGCTCTAACCGACTGAGCTACAGACCCTTAGCCTGTCTTTCTTACAGCCGATAAGCGTGAGCGCTTAATGTTGAAGTGCGAAGCTCGAGAAAGGAGGTGATCCAGCCGCACCTTCCGATACGGCTACCTTGTTACGACTTCACCCCAGTCATGAATCCCACCGTGGTAAGCGCCCTCCTTGCGGTTAGGCTACCTACTTCTGGTGAAACCCACTCCCATGGTGTGACGGGCGGTGTGTACAAGACCCGGGAACGTATTCACCGCGGCATGCTGATCCGCGATTACTAGCGATTCCAGCTTCACGCAGTCGAGTTGCAGACTGCGATCCGGACTACGATCGGTTTTCTGGGATTGGCTCCACCTCGCGGCTTGGCAACCCTCTGTTCCGACCATTGTATGACGTGTGAAGCCCTACCCATAAGGGCCATGAGGACTTGACGTCATCCCCACCTTCCTCCGGTTTGTCACCGGCAGTCTCCTTAGAGTGCTCTTGCGTAGCAACTAAGGACAAGGGTTGCGCTCGTTGCGGGACTTAACCCAACATCTCACGACACGAGCTGACGACAGCCATGCAGCACCTGTGCGCCGGTTCTCTTTCGAGCACTCCCACCTCTCAGCGGGATTCCGACCATGTCAAGGGTAGGTAAGGTTTTTCGCGTTGCATCGAATTAATCCACATCATCCACCGCTTGTGCGGGTCCCCGTCAATTCCTTTGAGTTTTAATCTTGCGACCGTACTCCCCAGGCGGTCAACTTCACGCGTTAGCTACGTTACTAAGGAAATGAATCCCCAACAACTAGTTGACATCGTTTAGGGCGTGGACTACCAGGGTATCTAATCCTGTTTGCTCCCCACGCTTTCGTGCATGAGCGTCAGTGTTGGCCCAGGGGGCTGCCTTCGCCATCGGTATTCCTCCACATCTCTACGCATTTCACTGCTACACGTGGAATTCTACCCCCCTCTGCCACACTCAAAGCCTGCCAGTCACCAATGCAGTTCCCAGGTTAAGCCCGGGGATTTCACATCGGTCTTAACAGACCGCCTGCGCACGCTTTACGCCCAGTAATTCCGATTAACGCTCGCACCCTACGTATTACCGCGGCTGCTGGCACGTAGTTAGCCGGTGCTTATTCTTCCGGTACCGTCATCCCACCACCATATTAGGGCGATGGTTTTCTTTCCGGACAAAAGTGCTTTACAACCCGAAGGCCTTCTTCACACACGCGGCATTGCTGGATCAGGGTTGCCCCCATTGTCCAAAATTCCCCACTGCTGCCTCCCGTAGGAGTCTGGGCCGTGTCTCAGTCCCAGTGTGGCTGGTCGTCCTCTCAGACCAGCTACAGATCGTCGCCTTGGTAGGCCTTTACCCCACCAACTAGCTAATCTGCCATCGGCCGCCCCTATAGCGCGAGGTCCGAAGATCCCCCGCTTTCTTCCGTAGATCGTATGCGGTATTAATCCGGCTTTCGCCGGGCTATCCCCCACTACAGGACACGTTCCGATGTATTACTCACCCGTTCGCCACTCGCCACCAGGGTTGCCCCCGTGCTGCCGTTCGACTTGCATGTGTAAGGCATGCCGCCAGCGTTCAATCTGAGCCAGGATCAAACTCTTCAGTTCAAACCTGTTACTGTTTTTCGGTTCCGTTAAGAACCGGTCGCTCACTCAACGTACTGACGATGATTAATCATCCTAAGATGAAAAACCTTCCTCTGATACTTCGTGTGAGACTCTTGATACTTTTGCTATTGCCTCAGCCCCGAAAGACTGAAACCGCACTCGCTATCAAGCGCCCACACTTATCGGCTGTTAGTTTTTAAAGAGCACATCGCAAGAATCACATCAACTTCTGTCTTGCGTCGCTGCATCAGCAGCAGAGAAACGAGATTATGAACAACGTTTCGGTTTCTGTCAACAAGAACTTCGAACTTCTTTTCTCGCCGACCGCACCGGGAACCGCCTCATCCCGCCTCCTTCGCGTTCATCGAATCGCGAAGGAACGGAATTCTAGTCAGCGGCCTCAAGAAGCGCAAGCGCTTTCTCGAATAAGACTCACTGATGCTTGAAGACCGGCTTGCGCTTCTCCACGAACGCCGCCATTCCCTCCTTCTGATCCTCCGTGGCAAACAGCGAATGGAACAGCCGTCGCTCGAAATGCACGCCCTCCGCGAGCGTCGTCTCGTACGCGCGATTGACCGCCTCCTTGGCCATCATTACGGCCGGCAGCGAGAATCCAGCGATGATCGTCGCAGCTTCGACGGCCTCATCCAGGAGACGGTCCGCCCCGACGACACGCGACACCAGCCCCGCGCGCTCCGCCTCATTCGCATCCATCATGCGCGCGGTTAGGCACATGTCCATCGCCTTGGCCTTCGAAACGGCGCGCGGCAAGCGCTGCGTGCCGCCCGCGCCCGGAATGACGCCAAGCTTGATCTCGGGTTGGCCGAATCTGGCCGTATCGGCGGCGATGACGATGTCGCACATCATCGCGAGTTCACAACCGCCGCCGAGCGCGAAGCCCGCGACCGCTGCGATGACCGGCTTGCGAATCGTGCGGATCGCTTCCCAGTTGCGCGTGATGTAGTCGCCCTTGTAGACATCCATATAGGAATAGCTCGCCATCATGCCGATGTCCGCACCCGCGGCGAACGCCTTCTCGCTGCCGGTCAGCACGATTGCGCCGATGTCGTCGTCGGCGTCGAACGCCTTTAGCGCGGCGCCCAACTCGTCCATCAGCGCATCGTTCAGCGCGTTGAGCGCCTTGGGACGGTTGAGCGTGATGAGTCCAACCCGACCACGCGTCTCAACCAGCAGATTCTCATAAGCCATTCGCTCCTCCCTTTCCTATCCTCAGGTAAGCCCTAATGAAAAGACGTCGTCAACAGTATCTCGATAATGCTACCATTACCAACCAACCGGTCGGTTAATTATTCGATCTGGCACCTTTCCTCGTTCTCTTTCTCGCGACCATGACACATCCGCTATTCACGAAGCACGAAGCGACGCTCGATAAAGCGCTCGCAGCCATCGAAACGCGCGGCTACTGGAGCCCGTTCGTCGAAATGCCGAGCCCCAAAGTGTACGGGGAAACGGCCAGCGCCGACGGCGAAGCCGCCTTCAAAGCGCATTTCGGCAAGACATTCGAACTCGACCAGCCTTCCACCGGCGAGACGGTCGGGAAGGAACGCTCGCCGTTCGGCGTCGCGCTCGACATCCGCTATCCGAAGTCCGATCCCGACGCGCTCATTCAAGCCGCCGCTCACGCGCAAGCCGGCTGGCGCGCCGCCGGACCGCGGGCGTGGGTCGGCGTGAGCATGGAGATTCTTTCGCGTCTGAATCGCGCCAGTTTCGAGATTGCGTACAGCGTGATGCATACGACCGGCCAGGCCTTCATGATGGCGTTCCAGGCCGGCGGCCCACACGCGCAGGACCGCGCGCTCGAAGCGGTGGTCTACGCGTGGGACCAGTTGCGCCGCATTCCCGCCGAAGCCCACTGGGAAAAGCCGCAGGGCAAGAACCCGCCACTTGCGATGCAAAAGCGCTTTGCCGTTGTCCCGCGCGGCACCGGGCTCGTACTCGGCTGCTGCACGTTCCCGACCTGGAATGGCTATCCCGGCATGTTCGCCGATCTCGCGACCGGCAATTCCGTTATCGTCAAGCCGCACCCGGGCGCGATCCTGCCGCTCGCGATCACGGTGCGTATCGCGCGTGACGTGCTCCGCGAAGCGGGCTTCGATCCGAACCTCGTCACCCTGCTCGCCACCGAGCCGAACGATGGCGCGCTCGTACAGGAACTGGCCGTGCGCCCCGAAATCAAGCTGATCGACTTCACGGGCAGCACGCAAAACGGCACCTGGCTCGAACGCAACGCGCACCAGGCGCAGGTGTACACCGAGAAGGCGGGCGTGAATCAGATCGTCATCGATTCCGTGGACGACATGAAAGCCGCAGCGCGCAACATCGCCTTCTCTCTTGCCCTCTACTCGGGCCAGATGTGCACGGCGCCGCAGAACATCTACGTGCCGCGCGATGGCATCCGCACCGCCGACGGACAACTGAGTTTCGACGACGTCGCCAAAGCGCTCGCAGGCGCAGTCGAGAGACTGGCGTCCGATCCGGCACGCGCCGTCGAACTCACCGGTGCGATCCAGAATGAAGGCGTCGTGGAGCGTGTCGCCGAAGCGCGCAAGCTCGGCGACGTCCTGCTCGACAGCCAATCGCTCACGCACCCCGCCTTTCCGGACGCGCGAGTGCACACTCCGCTCATGCTCAAGCTCGACGCGCGCACCGACGAAGCCAAGTTCACCAAGGAATGGTTCGGGCCGATTTCGTTCATCGTCGCGACGGACTCGACCGCGCATTCGCTCGAACTGGCCGCCTCGATCGCACGCACGCACGGCGCGTTGACGTTGTCGGTCTACAGCACCGACGACAAGGTGATCGACGCCGCGCACGAAGCAGCCATCGAAGGCGGCGTCGCGCTTTCGATCAACCTCACGGGCGGCGTGTTCGTCAATCAGACTGCCGCATTCTCGGACTTTCACGGCACGGGCGCGAACCCGGCGGCCAACGCCGCGCTTTCGGACGCCGCGTTCGTCGCGAATCGTTTCCGTGTAGTGCAGAGCCGGGTCCATGTTGCGCCGAAGGCCGCCCCGGCGGAAGCCGGCCAAACGGCATAAGCCGATCTGCACAAAGGTGCGAAGGCCGAATCGCCGTGCAAACGGCCTATAACATTCGGCCTAATGGAAAGCCATCGGTCGCGCGGCTAGTATCGGAACCAAGGGAAAACCGGTCCGCGACAGCCGCTGCGACCGCGCTTCGGCGACAAAGGAGATGCAATGACAGAGAAGTCCGTGCTGTTCCACATTGACAGCGAGACGCGCGTCGCGACGTTGACGCTCAATCGTCCCGACAAGCTGAACAGCTTCACACGCGAAATGCATCGCGAGTTGAATCAGGCGCTCACTGAAATCGAGGCGGGCAATGCACGCGCGCTCGTCGTTACAGGCGCGGGACGCGGGTTTTGTGCGGGACAGGATCTCGCTGACCTGGATTTCACGCCGGGCTCGATGTCGGATCTCGGCGATCTCATCGACGAGTACTTCAATCCGCTCGTGCGCAGGCTGCAGGCCATGCGCATGCCCGTCATCGGCGCGGTGAACGGCACGGCTGCAGGCGCCGGCGCGAATCTGGCGATGGCGTGTGACCTCGTCATCGCGGCGCGGTCAGCGAGTTTCATTCAGGCGTTCGTGAAAATCGGCCTCGTGCCGGATTCGGGTGGAACGTGGCTCCTGCCGCGACGCGTGGGCGAAGCGCGCGCGCTCGGCCTCGCGCTGACTGGCGAGAAACTCAGCGCGGAAAAAGCGGAAGCCTGGGGAATCGTGTGGCGCGTCGTCGAGGATGGCGAGTTGCAGCAGGCGGCAGCGCAACTGGCCGCGCAACTCGCGCAGCAGCCGGCGCGCGCGGTCGTCGCGATCAAGCAGGCGATCCGCGCGAGCGCCAACAAGACATTCGATCAGCAACTCGATCTCGAACGCGATCTGCAACGCGAACTGGGTGCGTCGCCCGACTATATCGAAGGCGTCGCCGCGTTCAAGGAAAAGCGCGCGCCGCGCTTCGAAGGTCTGTGAGAACCGAATCAATCTGGAGACGCCTGTGACGCCACAACAACTCGCGGAAGCCACAGCCAAGGCCATGTACGAAGCCGACGCATGCTCGCGCGCGCTCGGCATTGAACTGATCGAAGTACGGCCGGGCTATGCGCGGCTGCAAATGAACGTGCGACCCGACTTCCTCAACGGCCACGCGATCTGCCACGGCGGGCTGATGTTCACGCTGGCGGACTCCGCGTTCGCCTTCGCCTGCAACTCATACAACATCAGCACGGTCGCGGCAGGCTGTTCGATCGAGTTCCTGCGCCCCGTGCAAGGCGGCGATCGTCTGACCGCCGAGGCGATCGAGCAGACGCTGAGCGGCCGCACGGGCATCTACGATATTCGCGTGACGAACCGGGAAGGCGAAGCGGTCGCGATGTTCCGCGGCAAATCGGCACAAATCAGAGGTACCGTGATCCCCGCGTGACGGGACTCGTTCATATAACGGACGCGGCATGAAAAGGCCGCGCCGCATAGTCAGCATCAAGGAGACAGCAATGACCACCCCGCTGCCGCTCGAGCCGATCGAGAAAGCGAGCCGAGACGAACTCGCGGCGTTGCAGCTCGAGCGCCTCAAATGGACGCTCAGGCACGCCTACGAGAACTCGCCGGTGTACAGGCGCAAGTTCGACGAAGCCGGTGTCCATCCGGATGACGTCACATCGCTTTCGGATCTCGCGCGCTTCCCGTTCACGACCAAAAAGGATCTGCGCGACAACTACCCGTTCGGCATGTTCGCCGTGCCGCAGGAGCGTGTCTCGCGCATCCACGCATCGTCAGGGACGACGGGAAAGCCCACGGTCGTCGGCTACACCACTCAGGATCTCGACAACTGGGCGAACCTCGTCGCGCGCTCGATCCGCGCGGCGGGCGCGCGGCGCGGTGACAAGGTCCACGTGAGCTACGGCTATGGACTGTTCACTGGCGGACTCGGCGCGCACTACGGCGCGGAGCGCGCGGGGCTCACCGTCATTCCCTTCGGCGGCGGCCAGACCGAGAAGCAGGTACAGCTGATTCAGGACTTCCGGCCCGACATCATCATGGTCACGCCGAGCTACATGCTCTCGATCGCCGACGAACTGGAGCGCCAGGGAATCGAGCCGGCGAGCTGCTCGCTGCGGATCGGCATCTTCGGCGCGGAGCCGTGGACGAACGACATGCGCCGCGCCATCGAAACGCGCATGGGAATCGACGCCGTCGACATCTATGGGCTCTCGGAAGTCATGGGGCCGGGTGTGGCGTCGGAATGCGCGGAAACCAAGGACGGCCCGACCATCTGGGAAGACCACTTCTATCCCGAGATTATCGATCCGGAAACCGGCGAAGTGTTGCCCGATGGCGAATTCGGCGAACTCGTGTTCACCTCGCTTACGAAGGAAGCCCTGCCGATCATTCGATATCGCACGCGCGATCTGACGCGCCTTCTGCCCGGAACGGCCCGCACGATGCGTCGCATGGAGAAGATCACGGGCCGCTCCGACGACATGATGATCGTGCGCGGTGTCAACGTCTTCCCGACGCAGATCGAAGAGTTGCTGCTCAAGCGTCCCGTGCTCGCGCCGCATTATCAGATCGTGCTCACCAAAGAGGGCCCGCTCGACGTGCTGACGTTGAACGTCGAACCGTGCCCGGAATCGGCGCCGGACGCCACTGCGCTCGACAGCGCAAAGGCCGCGCTCATTTACGACATCAAGGCGCTGATCGGCGTAAGTGCCGTGGTGAACGTGCTTGGGGTGAACGGTATCGAACGTTCGGTCGGCAAGGCGCGGCGCGTGATCGACCGGCGCAACATGACCTGATGAAGTGAAAAAGCTCGCGAGCCGTTACGGCCGCGAGCTTTTTTCATTGCCGCGAGAGAATGCTGAAAGATCAGGAATTCGGCAGCAGCAGCCACATTCTGCCGCCCTGCTTCATGCGTCCCGCGAGATCGCCGGCGTCGTCGCCGAGGCCCCAGAAGTAGTCCGCGCGCACCCCGCCCTTGATCGCCGAGCCCGTGTCCTGCGCGAACACCAGGCGGTTCATCGGCTGGTTGCTGAGCGGACGTGTCGTCTGGAGGAACACGGGCGTGCCGAGCGGAATAGCGGAAGGATCGACCGCGATCGAACGTTCGGGCGTCAGCGGCACGCCGAGCGCGCCGACCGGGCCATCGCCGAGGCTCGCGGGCATCGTTTCGTTCGCCGGCATTTCCCGGAAGAACACGAAGCGCGGATTCACGTCGAGCAGCGCGTCGACGCGCGCGGGGTTCGACTTCGCCCAGGCCTTGATGCCTTGCATCGTCGCTTGCGCGGGCGTGAGTTCGCCGCGATCGAGCAGCTCCTTGCCAATCGACTTATACGGCTGATTGTTCGTGCCACCGAAGCCCACGCGCATCACGCTGCCGTCTTCCATGGTGACGCGTCCCGAGCCCTGCACTTGCAGGAAAAACGCTTCGATCGGATCGTCGACCCACACGAGTTCGTTGCCGGTCAGCACGCCCGAACGTTCGAGTTGCGCGCGCACAGGCAGCGCCGAGCCAGGCTTGTACCGATACGGCCAGCGATACAGCGCGTACTGATACACCCCGTGCCGCGTGCGCGAGCCGCGCAGCAGCGGCTCGTAGTAGCCGGTCACGAGACCGTCGAGCGTGCCGTCGGTGTTGGCGAGCTGAAAAGGCGTGAAATAGGTTTCGAAGAAGCTGCGCGCCGCCGACATGTCGAGGTCGTCGAGCCGCTGCGCCGCCGTGCACGCCTTCTGCCAGTTGGCCTGACGCGCGAGCCGGCTGCAGTTCTGACGCAACGCCGCCGTCGCGCCGATGAGCGAATCGTCCTGCCACCCCGGCACCTGCTGCCAGCTCACCGCCGTCAGGCGCGACGCGGCGCGCTGTCCGGTCGTGATCGGCGTGCCGGGAGTCGCCGTGGCCGGGCCCGGCTTCACGTAATTACCGCCTCCGCACGAGGCGAGCAGGACAGCGGTTGCAATCGATGCGGCCCAGGCCGCCAGTCGCGCGGTCGGCCGCGCGAAACGCATACAATGCTCGTTCTTGATGGGAACCGCCATGTCTGATCTGTTCGACGAATATCCAATGCTTATTTTTGCGCTCGAGTCGCTCGTGGCGCTCGCCTTGCTGATCTTCATCGTCGTATGGACGGCATCGGGCAAGAAGAAAAACCAGAACCGCTCGAACGATCCGGCGAAACGGCGCTGAGCGTCCCTTTCCGCCAGCTCCCGCTCAGTGGAGCGTGCGCGGCATATGCAACGCGAACTCCGCTACCGGCGCCTCGAAACGCTCGCCGTCTTCGGCCACGCAGAAATACTCGCCGCGCATCGTGCCGACGGGCGTCGCGATCACCGCCCAGCTCGTGTATTCGAACTGTTCGCCCGGGGGCAAAAGCGGTTGATGCCCAACGACCCCGAGCCCCTTCACTTCCTGCACGTGGTCGTTGCTGTCAGTGATGATCCAGTGCCGCGAGATCAACTGCGCCGCGACCTCACCGGTGTTACGGATCGTCAGTGTGTAGGCGAATGCGTACTGCCGGCTGTCGGGATCGGACTGCTCCGGCAGGTACCGCGTCTCCACGGAGACGCTGAATTCGTACTGGCTCATCGTAGTTCCAATTCCAGTTCAAATGGCCGCTGCCCCGCCGCGCAGAGAGCCGTGCGGGCGCGCCGCCATTGGTGAGGCATTCTCCTTGATGCTGGCCGCGCCCGCAACACGATTGGAGCCCTCAGCACATCCGCCCGACGCACTGGCCGTTCGGCCGAGGGCACTCCAGGGAAAAACGCGGGTTAAAATCACGCCTTTAGGTCGCTACCCGGTCACCGTCCATGGCGCAATTCCACATCGCTCCCAGCATCCTCTCCGCTGACTTTTCCCGCCTCGGCGAGGAAGTCCGCAATGTCGTCGCCGCCGGCGCCGACTGGATCCACTTCGACGTCATGGACAACCACTACGTGCCGAATCTGACGATCGGCCCGTTGGTGTGCGAAGCCATCCGCCCGCACGTGGACGTGCCCATCGACGTGCATCTGATGGTGCGCCCGGTCGACCGCATCGTGCCCGATTTCGCGAAAGCCGGCGCCAATGTGATCAGTTTTCATCCGGAAGGTTCGGATCACATCGACCGCACGCTCTCGCTGATCCGCGATCACGGCTGCAAGGCGGGCCTGGTGTTCAATCCCGCGACGCCGCTGAATTATCTCGATCACGTGATGGACAAGCTCGATCTCGTGCTGATCATGTCGGTGAATCCGGGCTTCGGCGGGCAGTCGTTCATTCCCGAGGCGCTCAACAAACTGCGCGAGGCGCGCGCGCGAATCAATGCGTATCGCGATCGCACGGGGCGCGAGATCCATCTGGAAGTCGACGGCGGCGTGAAGATCGACAACATCGCTGAAATCGCGGCGGCCGGCGCGGACTCATTCGTCGCGGGCTCGGCCATTTTCGGCAAGCCGGACTACAAACAGGTCATCGACGCGATGCGCGCGGAACTGGCCAAGGCCGAAGCAGGAGCGCAAGCATGAGCGAGATCGCCCCGGCGCAGACGCCGTTTGTGAACCGGCCGATCCGCGCGGCCATCATCGACCTCGACGGCACGATGGTCGATACCGCGGACGATTTCGTCGCCGCGCTGAACGCGATGCTCGCGCGCATCGGCATCGAGACGCCCGTCACGCGCGATGAAGTCACGGACTACGTCGGCAAGGGTTCGGAAAACCTGATTCGCAGCGTGCTGGCGGTGCGGCTGTCGCCGTCGCAGGCGGCCGCGCAATTCGACGACGCGCTCGCGATCTATCAAACCGAATACGCGAAGGTCAACGGCAAGCATTCGACGCTCTTCCCCGAAGTGAAGGAAGGCCTCGAAGCGATGCGTGAAAGCGGCGTCGCGCTCGCGTGCGTGACGAACAAGCCGCATCGGTTCGCGGTGGAGTTGCTCGCGCACTTCGGCATCGCGGATTTCTTCAAGGTGATTCTCGGCGGCGACTCCCTTCCGGCGAAGAAGCCCGATCCGTTGCCGATGCTCACGGCCTGTGAACGACTGGACGTCTTGCCGCGCGAAACCGTGGCGGTCGGAGATTCGGAGAACGACGCGCTCGCGGGCCGCGCCGCGGGCCTCGCGACCCTGACCGTGCCCTACGGTTACAACCACGGGAAACCTGTACAGTCGGTGAAATCCGATGGTATAGTTTCCTCGCTGCGCACCGCAGCACTGGCGATTGCCGCCACTTTGGCGCCGCCGGATACCACCCTGACTGAATAAGTCCATCCATGTTTCTCAACAGAAAACGGAGTCTGAGCAGCATCGACCGGGGAGCCTGGCCCTGGCGTCGCTGGTCGCGCTAACCTCGCCCGAGGTACGCTGAAGCCATGTCGCGTCGTGCTTCATCCGCTTCAGCATCCGTTTTTTGTTTCGCTGCGCGTCCCTGCGCCGTTACCGTCGAATCGTCATACATCGAGCCTCGCTCAGGCACGCGTCGTGTAGTGCTGCGCGAGTCGTCCCCTCCGCTTCAGCCATTCGAAGCGGCCGGACCGTCGTGTGCGATCATCACGGGATTCGACCGACCGCAGCGCCCTGCACTCCCCGATGCCGCGCCACCGTTGACAAGCGCGCGTCGCTCAAGGATCGCAACATGACCGAACTCGAATTCCAATCGCTGGCGAACGAAGGCTACAACCGCATTCCGCTCATCGCCGAAGCGCTCGCCGACCTCGAAACGCCGCTCTCGCTGTATCTCAAGCTCGCGCAGTCCGAGCGCAACGGCGCGAACTCGTTCCTGCTGGAATCCGTCGTGGGCGGCGAGCGCTTCGGGCGCTACTCGTTCATCGGCTTGCCGGCCCGCACGACCGTGAGCGTCCAGAACGGCAAGACGCAAGTCATCACCGACGGCAACGTCGTCGAAACGGATGAAGGCGATCCGCTCACGTTCATCGAGCAGTATCAGAAGCGTTTCAAGGTCGCGACGCGTCCGGGTTTGCCGCGTTTCTGCGGCGGTCTCGCCGGTTACTTCGGATATGACGCGGTGCGTTACATCGAGAAGAAGCTCGCGCACACCGCGCCGCCCGATGATCTCAACCTGCCCGACATTCAACTGCTGATGACGGAAGAGGTCGCTGTCATCGACAACCTCGCGGGCAAGCTCTATCTGATCGTCTACGCCGACCCGACCCGGCCCGAAGCGTATGCGAAAGCGAAGCATCGGCTGCGCGAATTGCGCGCGCGCCTGCGCGTGACGGTGCAGCCGCCGGTGACATCCGCGAGCGTGCGCACCGAAACGTTCCGCGAGTTCAAGAAGGACGACTATCTGAACGCCGTGCGCCGCGCGAAGGAATACATCGCTGCGGGCGAACTGATGCAGGTGCAGGTCGGCCAGCGTCTCATCAAGCCGTTCCGCGACAACCCGCTCTCGCTGTACCGCGCGCTGCGTTCGCTGAATCCGTCGCCGTACATGTACTACTACAACTTCGGCGGCGAAATGCATGTAGTCGGCGCGTCGCCGGAAATTCTCGTGCGTCAGGAAAAGCGCGCGGAAGACCGCATCGTGACGATTCGTCCGCTCGCCGGCACGCGGCCGCGCGGCAACACGCCGGAGCGCGACGCCGAACTCGCCACCGAACTCCTGAACGATCCGAAGGAAGTCGCCGAGCACGTGATGCTGATCGACCTCGCGCGCAACGACGTCGGCCGCATCGCGCAGACGGGATCGGTTGCCGTGACGGACAAGATGATCATCGAAAAGTATTCGCACGTGCAGCACATCGTGAGTTCGGTCGAAGGCACGCTGAAACCCGGCATGAGCAACTTCGACGTGCTGCGCGCAACCTTCCCCGCCGGCACGCTGTCCGGCGCGCCAAAGGTCCGCGCGATGGAACTCATCGACGAACTCGAACCGGTCAAGCGCGGACTGTACGGCGGCGCAGTCGGTTATCTCTCCTTCAGCGGCGAAATGGATCTCGCCATCGCGATCCGCACCGGCCTCATCCACAAAGGCAATCTCTACGTTCAGGCGGCCGCGGGCGTCGTCGCCGATTCGGTGCCGGAATCCGAATGGCAGGAAACGGAGAACAAGGCGCGCGCCGTGCTGCGCGCCGCCGAGCAAGTGCAAGACGGCCTCGACAGCGACTTCTGAGGAGACAAGACCATGCTGCTGATGATCGACAACTACGATTCCTTCACCTACAACCTGGTCCAGTATTTCGGCGAACTCGGCGAGGACGTGCACACGTATCGCAACGACGAAATCACGCTCGATGAAATCGCGAAGCTGAATCCCGAGCGCATCTGCCTCTCGCCCGGACCGAGCAATCCGCAGCACGCGGGCATCACGCTCGACGTATTGCGCGAATTCTCCGGCAAACTGCCGATTCTCGGCGTGTGCCTCGGCCATCAGGCGATCGGCGAAGCGTTCGGCGGACGCGTCGTGCGCGCGCAGACGATCATGCACGGCAAGGTGAGCCAGATCGAAACCGACTGTAGAGGGGTGTTCTCCGATCTCCCCAAACACTTCAATGTGACGCGCTATCACTCGCTCGCCATCGAGCGCGAGTCTTTGCCCGACTGTCTCGAAGTGTCCGCATGGACGCCGGACGGTGAAATCATGGGCGTGCGCCACCGGGAACTCGAAGTGGAAGGCGTGCAGTTCCATCCGGAATCGATTCTTTCCGAGCACGGCCACGCGCTGCTCGAAAACTTCGTGAAAAACTCCTCGACCGGCAAGCGGGCCTGAAAACATGACCATCACCGCACAGGAAGCGCTGCAACGCACGATCGAGCATCGCGAGATTTTCCACGACGAAATGCTGCATCTGATGCGCCAGATCATGCGCGGCGAGATGTCGCCCGTCATGGCCGCCGCGATCATCACCGGCTTGCGCGTGAAGAAGGAAACCATCGGCGAGATCGCTGCTGCCGCAACCGTGATGCGCGAGTTCGCCAATCACGTCGAAGTCGAGGACAACTCGAATTTCGTCGATATCGTCGGCACGGGCGGCGACGGCTCGCATACCTTCAACATTTCCACCGCGTCGATGTTCGTCGCGGCGGCGGCGGGCGCGAAGGTCGCGAAGCACGGCAATCGCGGCGTATCGAGCAAATCGGGCAGCGCGGACGTGCTCGAAGCGCTCGGCGTGAATATCGATCTGACGCCGGAACAAGTGGCCGCGTCGATTGCCGAAACCGGCATGGGCTTCATGTTCGCGCCGAATCATCATCCGGCGATGAAAAACATCGCGCCGGTGCGCCGCGAACTCGGCGTGCGTACCATCTTCAATATTCTCGGGCCGTTGACCAATCCGGCCGGCGCGCCGAACCAGCTTCAGGGCGTGTTCCACGAAGACCTCGTCGGCATTCAGGTGCGTGTGATGCAGCGGCTCGGTGCAAAGCACGTGCTGGTGGTGTACGGCAAGGACGGCATGGACGAAGTGTCGCTCGGCGCCGCGACGAAAGTCGGCGAGCTGAAGCATGGCGAAGTGACCGAGTACGAAATCCATCCGGAGGACTTCGGCCTGCAGATGGTGTCGAACCGCACGCTGAAAGTGCAGGACGCGCAGGAATCGAAGGCGATGCTGCTCGGCGCGCTGAACAACAAGGCGGGCGTCGCGCGCGAGATCGTCACATTGAACGCCGGCACGGCGCTTTATGCTGCGGATGTCGCCGAGACGATCGAAGCTGGCATGGCAGCCGCGCGCGAAGCAATCGAAAGCGGCGCGGCGCGCGAGAAGATCGAAACGCTCGTGACATTCACGCAGCAGTTTGCGAAGAAATAACGGAAGCCAATATGAGTGACATTCTGGATCGCATCATCGCGGTCAAGCGCGAGGAAATCCGCGCCGCCGAACTGAGCGCGCCGCTCGAAGAGCTGAAGCTCGAAGCCAGCGCGCGCGACCTGCGCGATTTCACCGGCGCGTTGCGTGCCAAGCACGCGGCAAATCAGGCTGCGGTGATCGCCGAGGTGAAGAAGGCGAGCCCGTCGAAAGGCGTGTTGCGCGAACACTTCGTGCCCGCCGACATCGCGCGCTCGTACGAAAAAGGCGGCGCCGCGTGCCTTTCCGTGCTCACCGACGTGCAGTTCTTCAAGGGCAGCGTCGCCTATCTGGAGGAAGCGCGCGCCGCGTGCAGCCTGCCGGTGCTGCGCAAGGACTTCATCATCGATCCGTATCAGATCATGGAAGCGCGCGCGATGGGCGCGGACTGCATTCTGCTGATCGCCGCCGCGCTCGAGCTTTCGCACATGCAGGACCTCGAAGCGTACGCGCATTCGCTCGGGCTCGCGGTGCTCGTCGAAGTGCACGATGCAGACGAACTGCGCGACGCGCTCACGCTGAAGACGCCGCTCATCGGCATCAACAATCGCAATCTGCGCACGTTCGAAACCACGATCGACACGACCATCGGCATGCTGGAACAGGTGCCGGATGACCGGATCGTCGTGACGGAATCGGGCATTCTGTCGCGTCTGGATGTCGACCGGCTGCGCGCGATGCGCGTGCATACCTTCCTCGTCGGCGAAGCGTTCATGCGCGCCGACGATCCTGGCGCGGAACTCGCGCGCATGTTCTTCTGAACGCCATGGGAATCGAACGGGAACTCAAGCTCGCGCTCGCGCCGTCGCAACACGACGACGTCGCGCGCTTCTTCGACGAGCGCACCGGCGCGGGCAAGCCTATCGAGCTTGCCAACGTCTATTTCGATACGCCGGACTGCGCGCTCGCGAAGGCAAAGTCCGCGCTGCGCCTGCGCCGCACGCCCGAGCAGTGGCTGCAGACCTACAAGACGCTCGGAAAATCGGTGGCTGGTCTGAGCAATCGGCAAGAATGGGAATTGCCGGTCGAAGGCGAAGCGCTCGAATTCGGCACGCTGCTCGACGCATGCGACGACGACGCCGCGCACGAAGCGCTGGAACGCGCCGCGCCGGATGTCATCGCGCTCTTCAAGACCGACTTCAGGCGCCTCGTGTGGGACATCGAGCGCGAGGGTTCGCAGATCGAAGTGGCGCTGGATCTCGGCGAAATCACCGCCGATGTCGATGGCGAAACGCGTCGCGCGGAAATCAGCGAACTCGAACTCGAACTGAAATCCGGCGAAGAAAGCGCGCTCTCGATGCTCGCGGCGGAATTGCGCGGCGCGTTTCCCGAGCTCGTGCCCGAAGATCTCAGCAAGGCCCAGCGCGGTTATCTTCTGCGCGAACCATCCGAAAAAAACCGCAACGCGTGAGCATGACTCAACCGGCATGAATCAGCAGCCTTCCCTCTTCGCGGATAACGAACCCGCGGCTGCGTCGGATGTCACGACGCTCGAAAGCCAGTTCGACGCGCTGCCCGCCGACTGGCGCCGCCATCTGAAGCCGTTCATCGACGGCAAGCACTATGCGGCGCTATGCGCGTTCGTCGATGCCGAGCGCGCCGCCGGAAAGACGGTCTATCCCGCCGATGTCTTTCGCGCGCTGCGTCTCACGAGTCCCGGCGACGTGAAAGTCGTGATTCTCGGGCAAGACCCGTATCACGGCGAAGACAAGGGCGCGCCGCAAGCGCATGGCCTCGCGTTCTCGGTGCCCGCGCCGGTGCGGCCGCCGCCGTCGTTGCGCAACATCTTCAAGGAAATCCACGCGAGCCTCGGTTTTCCGGCGCCCGCGCACGGATGCCTCGATTCGTGGGCGAAACAGGGCGTGTTGCTGCTCAATACGTCGCTGACCGTCGAGCGCGACAAGGCCGGCAGCCACGCGAAGCGCGGCTGGGAGCAATGCACCGACACGCTGATCCACGAAATGGCGCAGCGTCACGACGGCCTCGTGTTCATGCTGTGGGGCGCGCATGCTCAGGCGAAGCGCGGCTTGATCGAAGGCACGGGGAAATCGCATTGCGTGCTGGAAGCGGTGCATCCCTCGCCGTTGTCGGCGTATCGCGGATTTTTCGGTTGCGGACATTTCGCGCTCGCCAACGACTATCTGACGAAGCACGGTCGCGAGCCGATCGACTGGCGCTTGCCCGCCGAGCCGGAATTGCTCGCCTGAAAAGCAAAAAACCCCGCATCAGCGGGGTTTTTTATCGAAGCGGAGACGCTTAAACAGCCGCGATGGCCTCACGCGCCGACGCCAGCGCCGCGCCAGCCGCGTCCGGGCCCATGTTCAGGCCTTCGGCGTAGATGAAGTTCACGTCGGTCATACCGAGGAAGGCAAGGAACGTCTTCAGATACGGCGTCTGCGAATCATGCGGCGTGCCCGCGTACTTGCCGCCGCGCGCCGAGACCACGTACACCTTCTTGCCCTTCACGAGACCTTCCGGACCGTTCGCGGTGTAGCTGAACGTGATGCCAGCACGCGCGATCCAGTCGAAGTACGTCTTCAGTTGCGACGAGATGCCGAAGTTGTACAGCGGCGCCGCGATCACGACGATATCCGCCGCTTGCAGTTCGTTGATCAGCGCTTCGCTCTTCGCGTTGATCGCGACCTGTTCCGCGCTGCGCTGATCGGCGGGCGTGAAGAACGCGCCGAGCGTGGCGTCGTCGAGGTGCGGCAGGCTGTCGCCGAGCAGATTGCGCACAACCACCTTCGCGCCTGCTTTGGCTTGTTGCAGTTTTGCGGTCAGTTCATCGGCGAGCAGCGTCGATTGAGCACCTTGCGAACGGGCGGCGGAGTTGATTTGCAGAATCGTCGTCATGATGGCTTCCTATCTCTATGAGGTTTCGGGCGCCCTCGGCGTCCGGCTTAGGAAGCATTCTTCGTGTTTCGGCGTCCGGGAAAAAGCCGTGCGGTCATGACGGATCGTTGCACCAGTAGAACAATCCGCCAGACCCCGCCGAATCAGCCTTTCAGCCAGCGCTCGCGCCATTGTTTCGACGGGCCGCGTCCGTCGATGGCCGTCAGCACGTAGCGCGCGACTTCCGGCCCGTCGAGCTTCAGGTCGGTGCGGCGCAGTTCCTCGCGGCGGAACGCGTGCACTTCCACCTTCGCGCCCGGCAGATAGCGCGACAGCAGCGCGTCGAGATTCGATCCGGTGACGCGCAGCCCGTCGATCGCGACGAGCACGTCGCCCGCCGACAAGCCCGCCTTCTGCGCCGCGCTGCCTTCGTGGACGACGGCGAGCGTGCAATCCGCGCCGCCGCGTACGCGCACGCCGAGCGACGGCTTGACCGACACCCCGTTGCCCGGCAAATCGGGCGCGAGCGCAATGCCGAACGGCTCGAACAGCGCATCGAGCGGCAGATCGCGCGTGCCGCGCACGCAGTCGCGGAACAGCGAGCGCAGGTCCGCGCCGGTCGCTTCGGCGAAGAGCGCCTCGACGTCCCCTTCCGGAATGCCGCGCGGCTTGCCGTTGTAGAACTCGCGGCCGTAGCGCTGCCACAGAAGGCGCATCACGTCGTCGAGCGATTTGCGGTTGCCCGTTTGCGCGCGAATCGACAGATCGAACGCAAGCGCGACGAGCGAGCCCTTCTGGTAATAGCTGACGATCGCGTTCGGCGCGTTTTCGTCGGCGCGGTAGTACTTCACCCACGCATCGAACGAGCTTTGCGCGACGGATTGCTTCAGACGCCCGCTGCCACGCAGCACGCCGCCGATCGTCTTGCCGAGCAGGCTGAAGTAGTCGCCCGCCGAAATCAGTCCGCTGCGCACGAGCATCAGGTCGTCGTAATAGGACGTGAAGCCTTCGAAGAGCCACAGCAGCGTCGTGTAATTTTCCTGCGACAGATCGTACGGCGCGAACGCGGCCGGTTTGATGCGCTTCACGTTCCACGTATGGAAGTATTCGTGGCTGCACAGCCCGAGATAGGTGCGATAGCCCTCGGTCACTTCCGGACGGCCCTGGGCCGGCAAATCCGTGCGATTGCAGATCAGCGCCGTCGATGCGCGATGTTCGAGCCCGCCGTAACCATCGCCGACGGCGACGGTCATGAACACGTAGCGGTCCATCGGCGCTTTCTTCGTGCGCGGCTCGAAAAGCGCGATCTGCGCTTCGCACACGCGCTTCAGGTCGGCCGCGAGCCGGTTCATGTCGAGATTGACGACGCGTCCCGAGATCACGATGTCGTGCTTCACGCCGTGCGCGTTGAAGCTGCCGAGCGCGAATTCGCCGAGCGCGACCGGATGATCGACGAGTTCGTCGTAATTCGCCGCCTCATACGTGCCGAAGCCGTAGCGCTTCGTGCCGCGCGCTTCCGCGAGCGCCGTCGCGACGCGCCAGTTGCGATATGCGCCGCCCTGCGGCGGCTGGATATCGACGATGCACGGCGTGCCCGACTGCCCTTCCACGGCGAGGAACGTACTCGTGCCGTTGAAAAAGCCGACCGTGTCGTCCAGATGCGCGGCGCGCACCGACATGTCCCACGCGTAGACCTCGTAGCGCAGCGTGATCGGACCGTCGACCGGCGCCGCCTGCCACGCGTGCTTGTCGGTCTTTTCGATGGCGACCCTGCGGCCCGCCGCGTTGAACGCCTGCAGCGTGACGATATTGCGCGCGAACTCGCGGATCATGTAGCTGCCCGGAATCCAGACCGGCAGCATGAAGCGCTGGCCGGCGGGATCGGGCTCAGCGACGGTCAGCGTCACTTCGAAGAGATGCGCCGCGGGATTCTTCGGAACGATGCCATAGCGGATGGGCTGCACCGTTTGCATGAGCGTAGTCATCTCGATGTCCTTGTTCTTGTTCTGGGCGCGTGATTAGGATGAGCGCGCCCGACGCCTTGCTTCCGCCTTTCTTCATTACGCTGCGCTTTCGCAAAAGCAAGGCCGTAAAAACACAGGAGGCGCACGACGCGCCTCCCTTCTTCGTTTAGCCCCGCGCTCAGTGCACGGCCGACAGTTCTTTTTCGAGCCGGTCGGCGGGCACGGCGCCCGGCAGACGGCGGCCGTCGGTGAGAAACACGGTCGGCGTGCCGGTGACGTTCATCGAGCGGCCGAGCTTCAGGTTCTTGTCGATCGCGGTCGTGTCGCAAGTGCCCGCGGTGGTGGGCGCCTTGTGATCGAGCATCCAGCCTTCCCACGTCGTGCCGCGATCCTTCGAGCACCAGATCGACTTCGACTTGGCGGTCGAATCGGGCGACAGCACGGGATACAGGAAGGTGTAGACCGTCACGTTATCGATCGACTTCAGCGTCGATTCGAGCTGCTTGCAGTACGGACAGTTCGGATCGGAGAACACCGCGATCTTGCGGCTGCCATTCCCCTTTACGACCTTCACCGCGTTCTCGAGCGGCAGCTTTGCGAACTCGATTTTGTTGGTGTCCGCGAGCCGCGCCTCGGTGAGATTCTTGCTGTTGCGCGTATCGACGAGATCGCCGATCAGGACGTAGTTTCCGGTTGCATCGCTATAGACGATCTGCGAGCCGAGATTCACTTCGTAGAGCCCCGGCACGGGCGTCTTCTCGATGCTCTTGATGGTGGCGTCGCCCATGCGCGATTCGAGCGTGGACTTGATCTTGTCGGTGGTCTGATCGGCCTGCGCCGAGCAGCCGATGCCGAGCGTCGCGGCGAGCGCCGCGGCCGTGGCGAGAGCGAAGCGGAAGGTGGTTTTCATGCGGGTTCCTGTGAGTCGCCTGAGCGTGACGCGAGCGCCGCGCCTGTGGAATATCGATGGAGTATTTCAACCGAGCGCCGCCGACACCAGCCAGCGCTTGACGAGCGGCTGCGCGCCGACGAACGCCATGCCGGTGTTGCGGACCGCGCGCGCGAGCGTGCCCGGCACGGCAAAGAGACGCTGCAGGCCATCGGTTGCGAACATGAGCTTCTGGATGTCTTCGCGGCGCGCGCGCTCATAGCGGCGCAGCAGGATCGGATCGCCGAGATCACGGAACGACTCCTTGTTCGCGATGACATCCGCCAGCGCGGCCACGTCGCGCAGGCCGAGGTTCATGCCCTGCCCGGCTAGCGGATGGATCAGATGCGCGGCGTCGCCGACGAGCGCGACGCGCGGCGCGATCAGTTTGTCGACGGTTTGCAGCCCGAGCGGAAAGCCTTGCGCGGACGTGACGCAATCGAGCGCGCCGAGCGTGTTTTGTGTCGCCTGTTCGACTTGCGCCGAGAGTTGCGCGGGATCGAGCGCGAGCAGTTCGTCGGCGTGCTCCGTGCGCGCGGACCAGACGAGCGATACGTGATCGCCCGGCAGCGGCAGGAGCGCGATGATTTCGGTATCGCGAAACCATTGATACGCGGTCTCGCCGTGCGGCCGCTCGGCCTTGAAATTGGCGACGACGCCGGTTTGCCGGTAATCGCGACGATTCATCTTCGCGCCCATTTGCGCGCGCACCCATGAATGCGCGCCATCGGCGCCGACGATCAGATCCGTTTCGAGCATTTCGCCGCTCGCGAGCGCGATGTGCGCCGCGTCGGCTTCGACCGTCATCCCTTGCGCGCGCGATTCGAACCACGACAGGCTCGGCTGAAAGCGCAGCGCGGTGTCGAGCGATTCTTCGATAAGCGACGATTCCACGATCCACGCAAGCTGCGGCACCGATGCCTGAAAAGCCGAAAAGTGCAGTTCCGCGTGGGCATCGCCGAACACGCGCATGTCGAAGACAGGACCGAGACGCGATCGATCGAGCGCCTGCCAGACGCGCAGGCGTTCCAGCAGCGTCTGCGAGCTCGACGACAGCGCGTAGATGCGCGAATCGAACGCGGCGCCCGGCGGCAGGCCGGTTGCGCGCGCCGCGATGAGCGCGGTGCGCAGCCCGGATTGCGCGAGCGCGAGCGCGGCCGTCTTGCCGACGAGCCCGCCGCCGACCACGACCGCGTGAAATTTGAGGGGATGCGAAGTCATCCGGGCATTATAGCCGTGGGGTACGAACGGGTTTGCCCACGGCGCGAGGCCTGGCGGGCGGAGCTAGGCGGCCCGGCGCGGCGTTACAATAGCGGTTTGCCCGGCCGCCGGATGCGGCCGCAGCGTGGCGGGCGGTTCTCGCCCGCTCATTGCGCACCATTTTTGACGAAACCCGCGCGGCCCGCGCCGTCTCACCAGTTCGAAGGATCCCATGAGCCTCCAATGCGGCATCGTCGGCTTGCCCAACGTCGGCAAGTCCACACTTTTCAATGCTTTGACCAAGGCGGGCATCGCCGCCGAGAACTATCCGTTCTGCACGATCGAGCCGAATGTCGGCGTGGTCGAAGTGCCGGACGCGCGCCTGAACGCACTCGCCGAAATCGTGAAGCCCGAGCGCATCCTGCCGGCGGTGGTCGAGTTCGTCGATATCGCGGGTCTCGTCGCGGGCGCGTCGAAGGGTGAAGGCCTCGGCAACCAGTTCCTCGCGAACATCCGCGAAACGGACGCGATCACGCACGTCGTGCGCTGCTTCGACGACGAGAACGTGATCCACGTCGCGGGCAAGATCGATCCGATCGCGGATATCGAAGTCATCAACACCGAACTCGCGCTCGCCGATCTGTCGACGGTCGAAAAGGCATTCACGCGTTACTCGAAGGCGGCGAAGTCGGGCAACGACAAGGAAGCTGCGAAGCTCGTCGCCGTGCTCGAGAAAGTGCGCGCGCAACTGGATCAGGCGAAGCCGGTGCGCGGTCTGTCGCTGACCGACGAAGAACAGTTGACCATCAAGCCGTTGTGCCTGATCACGTCGAAGCCCACGATGTACGTCGCGAACGTGAAGGACGATGGCTTCGAGAACAACCCGTATCTCGACGCGGTGCGCAAGCACGCGGAAGCGGAGAACGCGCCGGTGGTCGCGGTGTGCGCGGCGATCGAAGCGGAAATCGCCGACCTCGAAGATGCCGACAAGCAAGACTTCCTGGCTGATATGGGCATGGACGAGCCGGGTTTGAACCGCGTGATTCGCGCGGGTTTCAAGCTGCTCGGTTTGCACACGTACTTCACGGCGGGCGTGAAGGAAGTGCGCGCGTGGACGATTCATATCGGCGATACGGCGCCGCAGGCCGCGGGCGCGATTCATACGGATTTCGAACGTGGCTTCATTCGCGCGCAGACGATTTCGTTCGATGACTACATCGCTTATAAGGGCGAGCAAGGCGCGAAGGAAGCCGGGAAGATGCGGGCGGAAGGGAAGGAGTATGTGGTGCATGACGGGGATGTGATGAACTTTTTGTTCAACGTCTAAGCGTCAAGAACTGTCGACACTGCCTGCCTCGCAAAGCGGAGTACCCGATAAAAGGGACTCCGCTTTTTTCTTTTGCGGACGAGGCAGCGCGGTCGCGAGCTGGCAGTGACGGAAACGCACCGCGAAGTACAATGCGACATAACCCCGCCCGCGCCGCCTGACGCGGCCCCGGGAACGCGCGCCCGATCGCGCGTGCGACATCATCGGACGCACGGCGTTCGCACCCTTCATCACACCATCACAGAACACTCGACATGGCCCAATACGTCTTCACCATGAACCGCGTCGGCAAGATCGTCCCGCCGAAGCGTCAGATCCTGAAAGACATCTCCCTCTCGTTCTTCCCCGGCGCGAAGATCGGCCTGCTCGGTCTGAACGGTTCCGGCAAGTCGACGCTCATCAGGATCATGGCCGGCGTCGACAAGGACATCGAAGGCGACGCCACGCCGATGCCGAACCTGAACATCGGTTATCTGCCGCAGGAGCCGCAACTGGATCCGCAGCAGACCGTGCGTGAGGCCGTCGAGGAAGGTCTCGGCGATGTCTTCCAGGCGCAAAAGAAACTCGACGAAATCTACGCCGCCTACGCCGAACCCGACGCCGACTTCGACAAGCTCGCCGCCGAACAGGCGAAGTACGAAGCCATCCTCTCCACGAGCGATGGCGGCAGCCCCGAGCAGCAACTCGAAGTCGCCGCCGACGCGCTGCGCCTGCCCGCGTGGGACGCGAAAATCGAACATCTGTCGGGTGGCGAAAAACGCCGCGTCGCGCTGTGCAAGCTGCTGCTGCAAAAGCCCGACATGCTGCTGCTCGACGAGCCGACCAACCACCTCGACGCCGAATCCGTCGAATGGCTCGAACAGTTCCTGACGCGCTATCCGGGCACCGTCGTCGCCGTGACGCACGATCGCTACTTCCTCGATAACGCCGCCGAATGGATTCTCGAACTCGACCGCGGCCACGGCATTCCGTGGAAGGGCAATTATTCGAGCTGGCTCGACCAGAAGGAAGACCGCCTGAAGCAGGAAGAATCGAGCGAATCCGCGCGCCAGAAAGCGATCAAGAAAGAACTCGAATGGGTGCGCCAGAACCCGAAGGGCCGTCAGGCTAAATCGAAGGCGCGTATCGCGCGCTTCGAGGAGCTCAACAGCCAGGAATATCAGAAGCGCAATGAAACGCAGGAAATCTTCATTCCGGTCGGCGATCGGCTGGGCAATGAGGTCATCGAGTTCAAGAACGTCAGCAAAGCCTATGGCGATCGTCTGCTCATCGACAATCTCAGCATGAAGATTCCGGCGGGCGCGATCGTCGGCATCATAGGGCCGAACGGCGCCGGCAAGTCGACACTCTTCCGCATGCTGACCGGCAAGGAACAGCCGGATTCGGGCGAAATCGTCAAGGGACCGACTGTCAAGCTCGCCTATGTCGATCAGAGCCGCGACGCGCTCGCCGCCGACAAGACCGTGTTCGAGGAAATCTCCGGCGGCGCCGATGTGCTCACGGTCGGCAAGTACGAAACGCCGTCGCGCGCGTATATCGGCCGCTTCAACTTCAAGGGCAGCGATCAGCAAAAACTCGTCGGCAATCTGTCTGGCGGCGAGCGCGGGCGTCTGCATCTGGCGAAGACGCTCATCGCGGGTGGCAACATGCTGCTGCTCGACGAACCGTCGAACGATCTCGACGTCGAAACGCTGCGCGCGCTCGAAGACGCGCTGCTCGAATTCGCCGGCTCCGTGATGGTGATTTCGCACGATCGCTGGTTCCTGGACCGCATCGCGACGCATATCCTCGCGTTCGAAGGCGATTCACACGTCGAGTTCTTCGACGGCAACTATCAGGAATACGAGGCCGATAAGCGCAAGCGTCTCGGCGAAGAAGCCGCGAAGCCGAAGCGCCTGCGCTACAAGCCGATCACGCGCTGAACACGGCAAAACGTCTGATGATAAACAGCGCGCGTCTATGCGGGCACGCGCACCGACTTCAGGCATAAAAGTGGCGACTGTGTAGGACGCAGTCGCCACTTTCTTTTTCGAGCGGCGCTTTTCAATGGCCGACACCGGAGACACACGCAGATGGCGGGATCGAGCGCGAGGCGGGGGGCGCTTTGGGCAATCGGCATCTTCGTGGCGCTCGTCGTCGTGGCTGTCGGTGGCTGGCTGTTTGTCGTGCATCAGATGAAAGAGCGCATCGTCGAGACGCTTGGCCCGAACGGTTCGGTCGAAGAAATCGATGTCGGCTTCGGTCACGTGACGCTCTCGCGCGTGCGTCTGCGCGGCCCGAAAGACTGGCCCGCTAGCGACGCCATGCGCGCCGAGCGCATCGTGCTCGACGTCGACATGCGCTCGCTCATCTCCCGACCGATTCATCTGCGCAGCGTGAGCGTCGATAACTACTATCTGTCGATCGTGCGCTCCGCCGATGGCGGCGTACGCATCCTGCCCGGACTCAAGGAAACCGCGCGCGAAGCCGACGCGACGCCCGACAGCAAGGCGCGCCAGGAGCACGCGCAGGAAGAAAAGCTGATCGATCGCGTGTCGTTCGAACGCGGTTCGATGGAGTTCTTCGACGGCTCCGTGCAGGAGCCGCCGTATCGCGTGCTGATCGGCGATGCGCGCGCGACCGTCGATCACATTCATCTGCCCGCTCTCACCGACCGCACCGACCTCTCGATGACCGGTTCGATCAAGGGTCCGTCGCACACCGGCAATGTGACGTGGGGCGGCTGGATGATCATCGCGAACAAGGATTCGCAGACGCGCGTGACGCTGCACAACGTCGACGTCGCGACGCTCGATCCGTATCTGCTCAAGAAAGCGGGCGCGAAGGCGGCGGTGACGGGCGGCACCATCGACCTGACGATCGACGCAACGGTGAAGGATTACCGCATCCACGCGCCCGGCACGCTCACGCTGAATCATCTTCAGATCAGCGATACCGGCAATGCGCTCGACACCTTTCTCTCGATTCCGACAAAGGCCGCGATCGCCGCGCTGAAGGACCGCAAGCAGCAGATCAAGCTCGATTTCGTGCTCGAAGGCGATCTGCGCGATCCGAAGTTTTCGCTGAGCGAAAGTCTGTCGAAGAAACTCGCGGCGGGCTTCGCGAAGGCGCTCGGCGTGAGCGCTGAAGGCGTCGCGCGAGGCGCGGGCGATACGGTGCGGGGAATCGGCAACGCGCTGAAGAATCTGCTGGGGCAGTAGCGCGTTGCCTTCGTGCGTTCAGAACGGCAGGTCGAGCGCGCGCAGCTTCGTTTCGGTGTCCGCGGCGCCGGTGTAGTGAACGCCGTGCCAGCCGAGCGCGGACGCAGCTTGCGCGTTCTTCAGATTGTCGTCGATGAATACGAGCTCGTTCGGCTGAATGCCCGGCAACTGCTTTTCGATTTCCGCGCGCATCAGAGCGAAAATCCGCGCATCGGGCTTCACCAGTCCGACACGCCCCGAGACAACGACCTCCCGAAACTTGCGCAGCACGTCAAAACGCTCCCACGCGTACGGAAAGGTCTCCGCCGACCAGTTCGTCAGGCCGAAGAGCGGCACGCCCGCTGCCTCCAGCCGCTCGACGAGTGCGACGCCCTCTTCCAGCACGCCCGACACCATCTCCGGCCAGCGCGCATAGAACGCGCGGATCAGCGCTTCGTGACCGGGATGGAGCGCGATCAGTTCGGCGGTGCCTTCCTCGATCGTCTGCCCGCCGTCCTGCTGCACGACCCACTCCATCTTGCAGACGTTGTCGAGAAACCAGCGTCGCTCGGTCTCGTCCGGAATCAGTTGTTTGTAGAGATACTCGCGATTCCAGTCGATCAGCACGCCGCCGAAATCGAACACGACTGCCTTGATGGTCATCTTGCCGCGCTCCGTTGAGTCAAATCGCCTTCGTCCGTTCTTCGAGCCACGCCAGCGCCTTCCCCGACACATGCGGCGACACGCGCGAGCGCACCGTCTCGTGATAGGCGTTGAGCCACGCGCGCTCGTCGTCGCGCAACAGCGACAAGTCGATGCAGCGCGTATCGATCGGGCACAGCGTCAGCGTTTCGAATTCGAGGAAATCGCCGAACTCGGTCTTTTCCGCGGCCTGGTTCATCACGAGATTCTCGATGCGGATGCCCCACTTGCCCGGCCGATAAATGCCCGGCTCGATGGATGTGATCATGCCCTCTTCCATCGCCGTCCACGGTTCGGCGGGCGCGTAGTGCGAGATCACCTGCGGGCCTTCGTGCACGTTCAGGAAGTAGCCGACGCCATGCCCCGTGCCATGCCCGTAGTCCGCGCCCGCTTCCCAGATCGGCGCGCGTGCGATCGAATCGAGCATCGGCGAGCGGATGCCGCGCGGGAAGCGCGCGCGCGAAAGCGCCATCGTGCCCTTCAGCACGACGGTGAAATCGCGCTTGTGCTCGGCGTTGATCTCGCCGATCGGAACGACCCGCGTGATGTCCGTCGTGCCGCTCAGATACTGTCCGCCTGAGTCGATCAGCAGCAGGCCGTTGCCTTCGATCACTGCATGCGACGCCTCGGTCGCGCGGTAATGCGGCATCGCGCCGTTGGCGTTGAAGCCCGCGATCGTGCCGAAGCTCAAGGTGACGAAACCCGGCCGGCGTGCGCGCGCGGCGGTCAGTTTCTCGTCGATGGTCAGTTCCGTGATGCGCTCACGGCCGAGCGCGTCTTCGAACCACGCAAAGAATTCGGCGAGCGCGGCGCCGTCCTGCTCCATAGTGGCGCGGATATGTTGTGCTTCCGCGGCGGTCTTGCGCGACTTGGCAAAGGTCGACGGATTCACCGCCTCGACAATCGTGACCGCCGCGGGCACTTTCTCCAGCAGGCCGTGCGTGATGCGGCGCGGATCGATCAGGAGCGTCGAACCCGCCGCCAATGACGCGAGCGCCTCGGGCGCGGCGGCGTATGGCGCGACGCGCACGTTGTCGCGCGCGAGCGACTCGACGAGCGCAGCCGGAACCTTGCCGTCGGCGACGAAGATCGTCGCGTCATCGAGCCCGATGAGCGCGTGCGCCACGAAGACCGGGTTGTAACTCACGTCGCCGCCGCGCAGGTTGAAGATCCACGCGAGATCGTCGAGCGTGGAAACGAAGTGCCACTGCGCGCCTTTCGCGCGCATCGTCTCGCGCACTTGCTCAAGTTTGTCCGCCCGCGCGACGCTCGCATGCGGCGCGGCGTGTTCGTAGACGGGCGACTCCGGCAAGCCGGGACGCGCGGGCCACACCGAATCCAGCAAATCGAGATCCGTGCGCAGCACGATGCCGCGCGCCGTGAGCGCATCGGACAATGCACGCGCCGCCGCGACGCCGAGCACCGCGCCGTCGGCCGCGACGGTCGTGCCCGACGGCACGTTTTGCGCGAGCCAGTCGATGTGCGGCGCGGTCTGCTGGCCACCCATCATCTTCATGAGCACGATGCCGGTGCCCGCGAGTTGCGCTTCGGCCTGCGTCCAGTAACGGCTGTCGACCCAGACGCCCGCGAAATCCGCCGTCACCACGAGCGTGCCCACCGAACCGGTGAAGCCCGAAAGCCATTGACGCCCTTGCCAGCGTTCCGGCAGATACTCGGAGAGATGCGGGTCCGCGGACGGAATGAGCACGGCGGCGAGCTTTTCGAGCGCCATCTGGCCGCGCAACGACTCGATGCGCCGCGCGAACATGGCGGGCTCTGGAATGGCGGAATCTGCAATGCGATCGTTCATGAAGTCACCTGCTTGAAAGCCCGCGTGGGGCGCGAAGAGCAAGACTCGCGGTGAGGATCACCCACCGCGCTGTCGGAAAAGAGTTCAGCGGCGCGCCGCCAGCCCGACCGTCGTCGTCACGACGACGAGCGCGAAGACCGCGCACGCCAGCCATTCGAGCGTATCGCCGTCGTGATAAACATCGACGATATTGCCGAGCATGCGCGCGACGACCGTCGCCAGTATGCCAGCGCCGATGGCCGTCCAGATGCGTCCCGCCGGCGCGCGCGCGACGCGTCCCGCACGCCGCAACGGATGCAGCCACCAGCCTGCGGCGCCGATGACCGCGCCGAGAAAAATCAGTCCGATCCAGCCCATCAGCGCGAGCGCTCCGTCGACATCAAATGATAGCGGCTGAGTTTAGGGGGACGGGTTGTCGATGGCAAGAATATCGGCCCGGCGACATACGCCATGGCTTTTTTTTCGAGATAAACCGCGTGATTATCTCGCGGCTTTGTCTGAGATTAATTCGTTTCGTTCGATGCTAGACTCAAAGTCCGCTGCCCGAATAACACGATGCTTGTTTCCGGGCATCTGCGTGTCTTTTTGCACTGTTTCACCCAGCTTGATATACATGAGCGATACCAGTCAGATCTCACTCCGAGGCGTCGAATTCGTTGTCACATATCGTGGCGCGAGTCAGGAGCGACGCGAAAACCTGCTCGGCACGCTCCGCTATCTCGATCGGACATATTCGGATTTCACCGTCTGGCTGATCGAGGCGGATGCGAGCCCGACCTTCTCCTGGCAACAACTGTCCGATCCGAAGATCCGTCATGTCTTCGTGCATGACACGGGGCGGTTTTCGCGCGCCCGCCTCGCCAATCTGGGCGCACGCATGTGCACGAGCCGAGTCATCTGTTTTCAAGATATCGACATGATCGCCAATCCGAGATACATGAAAGCGGCGATCGACTCATTGATGGACACGAATAACAGCGACGCGGTGTGCCCGTTCATTCGGGTGGTGAATACCGCGGGCGAACTTCGCCGCTCGTTTATCGAGTCCGGCAATTATGACGAACTCGCGCCCTTTGCATCGTGCGACGAAGCCGATCTGCCACCCGATATGAACCTGCTCTATGCGAACACCTCCGGAGCGCTGAACGTCTTCCTTCGCTCGGAATTCATTCGCATCGGCGGGTTCGATCCCGTCTTCGAAGGTTGGGGCGGCGAGGACGATGACCTGCTGCTGCGCGCTACCCGCCTGGGTGTCCGATGGCATATGCTTTCGGGCACGGATGCACTGCTGTTCCACATGCATCACGACACCGCCCTCCGCGCCGAGTGGTACAACCGGCCTGAGGTGGAGGCGAATCGCAAGAAAGGATTCGAATGCGGCGAAATACCACTCCCTCAGGTAGAGAGTCGGGCAGCGGCGCTGGCGAAGTACTTCAAATGACCGTGGAGCCCGTTGCGGTGGGCCTTCGACGCCCGTTCGGCGTGCTCGGAAAGCTGCTCGCGCCCCAAATGCCGCCTATAAATGAAGAAATACGCAAAAGGCTATAATATTGGGCTATCTGAAAGGCCATCGGCTTAGGCCCAAAGCATCAGCCCAAAACAATGCAGCTCCTCACGATCGGAATCAACCACCACACTGCGCCTGTCGCCCTGCGCGAACGCGTGGCGTTTCCGCTCGAACAGCTCAAACCCGCGCTGGGCGCGCTGAAGGATGTCTGGCTGGGCCCGCTCGCGAAGGCATCGCCTGAAGCGGCCATCCTTTCGACCTGCAACCGCACCGAGCTCTACTGCGCCACGGACAACTCCGCCGCCCGCGAAGCCGCGCTTCAGTGGCTCTCCAAGTACCACAACATCCCCGTTCCCGATCTTGCGCCGCATGTCTATGCGTTGCCGCAGTCGGAAGCCGTGCGCCACGCGTTCCGCGTCGCCTCGGGGCTGGACTCGATGGTGCTCGGCGAAACGCAAATCGTCGGACAAATGAAGGATGCCGTGCGTACGGCGTCCGAAGCCGGCGCGCTCGGCACGTATCTGAACCAGTTGTTCCAGCGCACCTTCGCCGTCGCGAAGGAAGTACGCACGACGACCGAAATCGGCGCGCAGTCGGTGTCGATGGCCGCCGCCGCCGTGCGTCTCGCGCAGCGCATCTTCGAGAACATTTCGAGCCAGCGCGTGCTGTTCATCGGCGCGGGCGAAATGATCGAGCTCTGCGCGACGCACTTTGCTGCGCAGAATCCGCGCGAACTGGTCGTCGCGAACCGCACGGCCGAGCGCGGCGAAAAGCTTGCGAGCCGCTTCAACGGCCGCGCGATTCCGCTCTCCGAACTGCCCGCGCGCATGCACGAGTTCGACATCATCGTGTCGTGCACGGCCTCGACGCTGCCGATCATCGGTCTCGGCGCGGTCGAACGTGCGGTGCGCGCGCGCCGCCATCGCCCGATCTTCATGGTCGATCTCGCCGTGCCGCGCGACATCGAGCCTGAAGCCGGCAATCTGCACGATGTCTTCCTGTACACCGTCGACGATCTCGGCGCGATCGTGCGTGAAGGCAACGCGTCGCGTCAGGCCGCGGTCGCGCAGGCGGAAGCGATCATCGAGACGCGCGTCGCGAATTTCATGCAGTGGCTCGATGCGCGCAGCATCGTGCCCGTCATCCGCCACATGCACACGCAGGCGGACACGCTGCGCCGCGCCGAAGTCGAGCGCGCGCGCAAGATGCTCGCGCGCGGCGACGATCCGGCCGCCGTGCTCGAAGCGCTGTCGCAATCGCTCACGAACAAGCTGATTCACGGCCCGACACACGCGCTCAACCGCGCGAGCCGCGAAGAGCGCAGCCAGCTCATCGACCTGATGAGCGGTTTCTATCGACACGGCTCGTCGTCCGATTCGTCGGAACGTTAGCGGCCTTCTCTTTGCTATTCTCAAATGCCCCGCGCGGCTAGCGTGGCGGCTCCCTGATCGCAGTATTTCCTGGCGCTGACCGCGCCGATTCCGCCCGATGAAAACGAGCATGCAAAGCAAGCTCGACCAGCTTGCAAAACGGCAGGTCGATCTCAACGAACTGTTGAGCCGCGAAGACGTGACAGCCGATATGGACCAGTATCGGAAACTGACGCGGGAGCACGCGGAAATCAGCCCGATCGTCGATCAATACGCACTCTGGCGTCAGGCGCTGACCGACGAAGCCACCGCGCAGGAACTGCTCTCCGATCCGTCGATGCGCGATTTCGCCGAAGAAGAGATCGGCGAGGCGCGCGAGCGCATGGTGAAGATCGAAGGCGATTTGCAGACGATGCTCTTGCCGAAAGATCCGAACGACGACCGCAACATCTTCATCGAAATCCGCGCGGGCACCGGCGGCGACGAATCCGCGCTGTTCGCGGGCGATCTGCTGCGCATGTATCTGCGTTACGCGGAACGCAACCGCTGGACCGCCGAGACGATGTCCGAGAGCGTGTCTGATCTCGGCGGCTACAAGGAAGTGATCGTGCGGATCGCGGGACAAAGCGCGTATTCGCGGCTCAAGTTCGAATCGGGCGGGCATCGCGTGCAACGCGTGCCGGCGACCGAAACGCAGGGACGCATCCATACGTCGGCGTGTACGGTCGCGGTGATGCCGGAAGCCGATGAAATCAGCGAAGTCGTGATCAATCCGGCGGATTTGCGCATCGACACGTTTCGCGCGTCGGGCGCGGGCGGCCAGCACATCAACAAGACGGATTCCGCCGTGCGCGTGACGCACTTGCCGACGGGCATCGTCGTCGAATGTCAGGACGACCGCTCGCAGCACAAGAACAAGGATCGCGCGCTGAAAGTGCTCGCCGCGCGCATCAAGGACAAGCAGTATCACGAGCAGCACGCTAAGGAAGCCGCGACGCGCAAGAGTCTGATCGGCTCGGGCGACCGCTCGGAGCGCATCCGCACGTACAACTTCCCGCAAGGGCGCATGACGGATCACCGCATCAATCTGACGCTCTACAAGCTCGAATACATCATGGACGGCGATCTCGACGAGATGATCGCCTCGCTGGTTTCCGAGCATCAGGCCGAGCTGCTTGCCGCGCTCGGTGAAACCGAGTGAGCACCGCGGCCGACTTGCTGCGCACTGCCGGACTGCCGCAACTCGAAGCGCGCATCCTGCTGATGCATGTGCTCGGCTGGCGGCGCACGGAACTCATCACGCGCGATGGCGAAGCGCTCGAGCACGATGCCATCGCGCGTTTCGAAGCGCTCGCGGCGCGTCGCCTGAACGGCGAACCCATCGCGCAACTGACCGGCAAGCGCGAATTCTTCGGCCTCGAATTCGACGTGACACCGGACGTGCTGATTCCGCGCCCGGAAACCGAATTGCTCGTGGAACTCGCACTCGAAGCCATCGCCGATACGCCGAACGCGCGCGTGCTCGATCTCGGCACGGGAACGGGCGCAATCGCGATCTCGCTCGCTCACGCGCGGCCCGATGCGCGCGTGTGGGCGGTCGATCGCTCGAACGCGGCGCTCGATGTCGCACGCGGCAATGCGCGCGCGCTGCTCGATGCGGCACGCGCGGGCGGCCCGGTCTCATTCGTTCAAAGCGACTGGACGGGCAACGTCGACCCATCGTTGCTGTTCGAAGCGATCGTCAGCAATCCGCCTTATATCGCGAGCGACGATCCGCATCTCGAACAAGGCGACTTGCGCTTCGAACCGCGCGGCGCGCTCACCGACGACGCCGACGGCTTGTCCGCGATCCGCACGATCATCGGGAACGCGCCGTTTCTGCTGGCGAATCGCGGCGCGCTGTGGCTCGAACACGGCTACGATCAGGCCGATGACGTGCGTGCGCTGCTCAAGGCGCGCGGCTTCACCGACGTGCGCTCGATGCGCGATCTCGCGGGCATCGAACGCTGCTCCGGCGGACTTTTCACGGCTTGAGCGCCGGGCCGCGATCAGCCCGCGAAACCGAAATCCGCTATCATTTCAACCATCAATCCACCGACTTCAAGCGCAGGAACGCCATGGACACGCAAGAACGCATCAAGCAGATCGTCGATCAGAACCCGGTCGTCCTCTTCATGAAGGGCACCGCGCAATTCCCGATGTGCGGTTTCTCCGGCCGCGCCATTCAAGTGCTCAAGGCATGCGGCGTCGATCAGATCAAGACCGTGAACGTCCTCGAAGACGATGAGGTTCGCCAAGGCATCAAGCAATTCTCCAACTGGCCGACCATTCCGCAGCTTTACGTGAACGGCGAGTTCATCGGCGGTTCGGACATCATGATGGAGATGTATCAGTCGGGCGAACTGCAACAGCTTTTCGCCGCCGCCTGAGTTCTTTGCAAGTGAGCGCGCCCGCTGCCGCAACGCGACGGCTCATCGTCGCGATAACCGGTGCAACGGGCGCCATCTACGGCGTACGTCTGCTCGAGACGCTCCGCCGGCTGGGCGGCGTAGAGACGCATCTGCTCGTTTCCAGCGCCGGCTGGCTGAATATTCAGCACGAGCTCGATCTCGACAAAGCCACCGTCCACGCGCTGGCCGATGTCGTCCACAGCGTGCGCGACGTCGGCGCGAGCATCGCCTCGGGTTCCTTCGCGACCGACGGCATGGTCGTCGCGCCCTGCTCGATGCGCACGCTGGCCAGCATCGCGCACGGTCTCTCCGACAATCTCATCACCCGCGCCGCCGACGTCGTGTTGAAGGAGCGCCGCCGCCTCGTGCTGCTCGTGCGCGAAACGCCGCTCAATCTCGCGCATCTGCGCAACATGACGGCCGTCACCGAAATGGGCGGCGTGATCTTCCCGCCGCTGCCCGCGTTCTATCAGAAGCCTGCGACCATCGACGACATGGTCGATCACACGGTCGCGCGTGTCATCGATCTGTTTGGCCTTGCGCAGCCTGTCGCGTCCGCCTGGCAAGGACTTCGCGGCGAAACCGACTGACGTCCTTGAGATTGACAACAACGGCGACACAATTCGTTGCCGCCTGCGCTGTTTATCAACCCGGATCGCGGCCCTACATTCATGGGAATCCCACAGGAATTCTTGCCGCCATGAGCCGACTGCCCACCGTTTTCATTTCCCACGGCGCACCGACATTGCCGATCGACCCGTCGATGCCGTCCGCCGAATTCGCCTCGCTCGCACAAACGCTGCCGCGTCCGCGCGCCATTCTGATGTTGTCCGCGCATTGGGGCACGGCGCAACCTGTGGCGAGCACCGCCGAGCGGCCTGAGACGATCCACGATTTCTACGGGTTTCCGCGCGCACTCTACGAACTGCGTTATCCGGCGCCCGGCGCACCCGATCTGGCGAAGCGCGCCGCCGCCTTGCTCGGAAAACAGGATATTCCCGCCGCGACGACCGATCACGGCCTCGATCACGGCGCGTGGGTGCCGTTGCTGCTGATGTTCCCCGACGCCGATGTGCCCGTCGCCCAGCTATCGATCCAGCCGAGGCTCGACGCCGCGCATCATTTCCGCATCGGCCGGGCGCTGCGCGATCTGCGCGATGACGGCGTGATGATCGTTGGTTCCGGGCAGATCACGCACAATCTGCGCATGGCCGATTTCAGCGCGCGGCCCGAAGACGCCGATCCGCGCGTGACTGAATTCACCGACTGGTTCGAGGACCGCATGGCCGAACGCGACATCGACGCCCTGCTCGGCTATCGCGCCCGCGCGCCGCACGCCGCGCTGATGCATCCGACCGACGAGCATCTGCTGCCGGTCTTCAGCGCGCTCGGCGCAGCGGCGGATGATTATCGGCTGGGCATTCAGTCGCTCGGCACGTTCCAGCGCGCGCTCGCCATGACGAACTACGTTTTTGCGGACGATTGACGCCGACGCCGCGCTGAAAATAAAAAGCCCGCCTGATCGCTCAGGCGGGCTTCGTCGTGAAGCGGAACAACTCACGCGCCGACGTCGTGAAGAATGTCGTCGCGGCTTTCGCGCTCGTCGAGGTACGCCGTGCGATAACCCGTGTGCACGCCCCAGTAATAGAAAATCAGCGCCAGCACGGCTACCGCGGCCATGTCCCAGCCGTACGGAAGCAATCCGCTACCGCCAAAGTCCTTGCTGCCGATCAGCGACATCACCGCCATCGACGGCAGATAGGTCACGAGCCACCACGCCGCCTTGAGATCGCGGCCCCAGCCCGCAAAGCCCGTCTTGCTTTGAAAGTAGAAATAGACCGGCAGCGCGACGACCATCAGCAGAATGATCTCGCCGGTCAGCGGCCATTTCGCCCAGAACAGCACGAGCGACGCGCAAACGAACGCGAACGGCGCGATCACGCACATCAGCGGCAACTTGAGCGGACGATCGAGATCGGAGGCCGAGCGGCGCAGCGCCATCAGGCTGACGGGACCGGTGAGATACGAGATCACCGTGGCGACCGAAATCACCGCCGCGAGCGAACTCCAGCCACGGAAGAAAAACAGGAACACGAACGCGACGCACAGGTTGAACCACATCGCCGGACGCGGCACGCCGTAGAACGGATGCACGACGCCGAAGATCTTCGGCATCGTATTGTTACGCTGCATCGCGTAGATCATGCGGGTGGTCGTCGCCATGTAGGTCGTGCCGGTGCCGCTCGGGCTGACGAACGCATCGACGTAAAGCAGGATCGCGAGCCAGTTCAGATTCAGCGCGAGCGCCAGTTCCGCGAACGGCGACGCGAAGTTGAAATGCGACCAGCCCTTCATCACGTCCGCCGGATTCACCGCGCCGATATACGCGACCTGCAGCAGCACGTAGATCACGAGCGCAAGCAAGATCGAGCCGATCACGGCGAACGGCACGCTGCGCGACGGGTTCCGCGCCTCGCCGGCGAGGTTGATCGGGCTCTGGAAGCCGTTGAAACTGAAGACGATGCCGCTCGTCGCCACCGCCGTCAGCACGGCCGGCCAGCCGTACGGCGCGAAATCGGACGTGGTGCCGAAGTTCTCCGCATGGAAGCCGGTGTAGACGAGGCCGGCGATCGTCGCGCCAGGAATCAGGAACTTGAAGATCGTGATCGCGGAATTGGCCCGCGCGAACACTTTCACGCCCCAGTAGTTCAGCATGAAGTAGACGATCACCAGCAGCGCCGAGAGCGCGATGCCCATCGGCGTAAGCGACTCGTTGACGAACAGCGCGTGCGCCCAGTCATACGGCCAGGTGCTCATGTATTGAATCGACGCTTCAGCTTCGATGGGAATCACCGAAACGATCGCGATCCAGTTGGCCCACGCGCTGATGAAACCGACCAGCGCGCCGTGCGAGTAGCGCGCGTAGCGCACCATGCCGCCGGATTCGGGGAACATCGCGCCGAGTTCGGCATAGGTCAGTGCGATCGCCAGAATGACGACCGCGCCGATCACCCATGCGACGATCGCAGCCGGCCCGGCGATCTTGGCAGCCTTCCACGCGCCAAACAGCCAGCCCGACCCGATGATGGATCCGAGGCCGGTCAGCATCAGGGCCATCGGCCCGATATTTCTTTGTATCGAACTCTTCAAACTCTCTCTCCAGTGTCTCGCGCCACGCGCGCATCGCCACGAAACGCGGTCATTTTTTCGACCTCGCGACGATGCCGGTGCAACTGTTAAGTCGGCGCGTAGCTTACCGGTTGCACCTTTCGTTTGCAGTGCATGCTGAGAAAAAGTTCGCCCCAATTTGGGGTTTTTGTAGGCTGATCGCTACCGAAATTGCAAGTCTTGTAAATTTTGCTTACGTATCTCGAAAAAATCCCTTCGGAGTTGTCGGATATTAATTGACCCAGAAATCGTTTCGCCGTATAAAGCTTCTTGCAGGATTTCAAGTGGCGAGTGAATTGGTCTTTTCGAGTTCGCCATCACGGTACTCCGGTTGGTCCCATTGCCCCTTCCTTGATTTTCCGCACCCTTGGGCTTCGGCCTTATTCATCAATTTTTTGGAATACGTAACATGGAAACCGGTACCGTCAAGTGGTTCAATGACGCAAAGGGCTTTGGCTTCATCACTCCGGATGGCGGCGGCGAAGATCTGTTCGCGCACTTCTCGGAAATCCGCATCGAAGGCTTCAAGACGCTTCAGGAAAACCAAAAGGTTTCCTACGAAGTGAAGACTGGCCCGAAGGGCAAGCAAGCAGCAAACATCAAGCCGGTCTAAGACCCGCTACGATTTATGCAAAAAACCCCGCCTCGGCGGGGTTTTTCTTTTTTCTGGCGCGCGCAGAGTACGCGGGCGTCACGCGAAAACGCGTTGGGCGTAGATCCCGAGTCCCTTCGCCACGCTGGCGAGGCGATCGCCGAACACCGGCTGCGCAGCGGGAAACGCCGCCGACAGCGCCTCCGACAGGAATCGCAGCCCCGTCGTCCCGCCCGTGAAATAGACTGCGTCGACGTCTTCAGGCGCCACGCCCGCCCGTCTGAGCGTTTCCTGCGCCGCCTCAACGATTCGCCGCGTCTCGTCCGCCCCGGCCGCGATCAGTTGCGCCTCGTCGAAAGCGACGCGCAGCGCTTCTTCCACCTCTTCCATATCGATTTCGGTCGTGCCGCCCGCCGCCACATCGATCTTCGCTTCCTCCGCGTGCGCCGTCAGCGCGTGCCCGAGCCGGCGATCCACGACGCGCATCAGGCGATCGTGATGGCGCGTGTCGGTGTAGAGATGGCGCATCAGTTGCAGCTCGCTCACGCGCTTCGGCGTGTAGACCGTGTTGATCAGATGCCAGGTCGCGAGATCGAAGTACACGGGGCTCGGCAGTTCGCGTCCTTTGGGATCGAGCGCCTGGTAGCCGAGTTCGCGCAGCACGGTCACGAGTTCCACGCGGCGGTCGAAGTCCGTGCCCGCGACATGCACGCCATGATGCGCGAGCACGTCGTCCTTGCGCTCCAGACGATGCGCGCGCTCCGGGCCGACGCGCACGAGTGAAAAGTCCGACGTACCGCCGCCGATATCCGCGACCAGCACGAGCCCTTCTTTTGTCAGGCCCGCTTCGTAATCGAAGGCCGCGGCGATCGGTTCGTACTGGAAATGGATTTCGCGCAAGCCGACCGCGTGCGCGCACGCTTCGAGCTGCTTTTGCGCGAGGTGATCCGCGCGCGGATCGTCGTCGACGAAAAAGACCGGGCGGCCGAGCACCGCGCGGGTGAGCGGTTCGGCGGCGAGCGCCTGCGCCTTTTGCTTCAGATGCTGCAGAAAGAGCGTGATGACGTCGGTGTATTTGATCGCCGAGCCATCGCCGAGATCGGTGCTGTTGTCCGCGAGCGGCGAGCCGAGGATGCTCTTCATCGAACGCATCAGACGGCCGTCGAAGCCGTCGATGTATGCCTCGAGCGCCGCGCGGCCGTAGGACTGGCTGTTCTCGTCGGTGTTGAAGAAGACGGCGGTGGGCAGCGTGGTCGCCTCCCCTTCGACGGGCGCAAGCCGGATCGACAGGCCGTCAGGAAGAGCGACGGCGGAATTCGACGTGCCGAAGTCAATCGCGCAATAAGTCATGGGCATCGGCGGCGTCGCTCAGGGGACGCCGCAATCAAACATGGACGGCGTTTTTAACACGTTCCGGGACGGGCATCAATCGCATTCAAGCCATTTTTAAACCATTGAGGCTATTCAACAAAAGCGGAATGCAACTTGCTCGACAGGCGGCAATTTGTTCATTCTCTTGCGTGCCTGATCTCAGTGAAGCACGCTTCAGTCCCATGAGCGTAACGGAACCCGCCGTGCAACAGGAGAATCGTTTGAGCGACAACGCCGGCGAGCGCCCCGCCATCATCGAAACGGATTTGCCCGGACGCCTCGACCGCCTCCCATGGGGCCGCTTTCACACGCTGATCGTGCTCGCGCTCGGCATCACGTGGTTGCTCGACGGACTCGAAGTGACGCTGGCCGGCGCCGTCGCGAGCGCGCTCAAAACGAGCCCGGCGCTGCAATTCTCCAACGCGGATGTCGGCATCGCGGGCAGCGCGTATATCGCGGGCGCGGTGCTCGGTGCGCTCGGCTTCGGCTGGCTCACGGACCGGCTCGGTCGCCGCAAGCTGTTCTTCATCACGCTGTTTCTTTACGTGGCCGCCACCGCCGCGACCGCGTTCTCGTGGAACCTCGCGACCTTCGTGCTGTTTCGCTTTTTGACGGGCGCGGGCATCGGCGGCGAATACACAGCGATCAACTCGACGATTCAGGAGTTCACTCCGGCCCGCCTGCGCGGCTGGACCGATCTCGCGATCAACGGCACCTTCTGGATCGGCGCGGGCATCGGCGCGGCGGGCTCGATCGTCCTGCTCGATCCCGGCCTGCTCCCGCCCGACTGGGGCTGGCGCGCGTGCTTTCTGATCGGCGCGGCGCTCGGACTCGCGATTCTGCTCATGCGGATGTGGGTGCCGGAAAGCCCGCGCTGGCTCATCACGCACAATCGCGCGGAAGAAGCGAAGCAGATCGTCGAGGATATCGAGGCGCAGTTCCGGCAGCACGGCGTCGCGATTCCGGACACGCCCATCAAACCGCTGCGCCTGCACGCGCGCGAACACACGCGGATGAGCGAAGTCGTACACACGCTTTTCAAGGCGCACCGCAGCCGTTCGCTCGTCGGACTCACGCTGATGACGGCGCAGGCGTTCTTCTACAACGCGATCTTTTTCACGTATGCCCTCGTGCTGACCGACTTTTATCACGTGCCCGGCGATCACATCGGCTGGTACGTGCTGCCGTTTGCGGTGGGCAATTTCCTCGGTCCGGTGCTGCTCGGCAAGCTTTTCGACGTGCTAGGGCGTCGCAGGATGATCGCGTTCACGTATGCGATTTCCGGCGTGCTGCTTACCGTGAGCGGCTGGATGTTCATGGAGGGCATGCTCACCGTGACCGCGCAGACCATCGCGTGGATGGTGATTTTCTTTTTCGCGTCGGCGGCGGCGAGTTCCGCCTATCTGACGGTGAGTGAAACCTTTCCGCTGGAGATTCGCGCGCTCGCCATCGCGGTGTTCTACGCATTCGGCACGGCGCTCGGCGGCATCATCGGGCCGACGCTGTTCGGGCAACTGATCGACACCCATCAGCGCGGCGCCGTGTTCGTGGGCTATCTGATCGGCTCGCTGCTGATGATCGCGGCGGCGGTCGTCGCCGGTATCTGGGGCGTCGCGGCCGAGCGCAAGTCGCTTGAAGATGTCGCTCGCCCGCTCTCGGCCGCGGACGAGCATTGAGCGTTTCGCTTTACTCGAACGCCTTGTCCCAGCCGCCTTCGAAGGCGGTCTCGCTCAGCGTCTTGCGCGCGCGCGGCGCCGCTTCGCGCTCGCGCAGGGCTTCGTCGAGCTGATTGACGTCGCCGTGATGGCCGATCGCGATCATCGCGATGATCTCCACCTCCGACGGAATCGAAAACGCCTGACGGAACGCGTCGCGATCGAAACCGCCCATCTGATGTGTCGCCAGCCCCAGCGCGTGCGCCTGAAGCACGAGCGCCATCGCGGCCGCGCCGGTGTCGTAAGTCGCGGTGCGGTTCGCGTCACCCTTCGGCGTGAGCGTCGACGCCGTCACGCAGACGAGCAGCGGCACGCTCACATTCCACTTCTGATTCGATGGCGCGAGCGTGTCGAACGCGCGCTTGAACGCGGCTTCGTCGCGATGACGGTCGAACGCGATGAAACGCCACGGCTGCAGATTGTTCGACGACGGCGCCCAGCGCGCCGCTTCGAGCAGACGATGCAACTGCGCGCGCTCGATCGGCGCGTTGGAGAAGGCGCGCGGGCTCCAGCGGCCGGCGATCAGTTCGTGGATGTCGACATCGGTTGGAGCCGGCTTCGTGGTCATGTTGATCCTCGTTGGCGTGATGAAAGGCAAACGGCGCGCATCGGCCAGGGATGCGCGCCGTTCAAGGCGACAAGGATAACAAGCGCGCGTGAAGCGCCTCAGGTCGCGGCGACGCCTATCGACCGGTTCGCGCGATTGATGCGCAACACCGTGACCGCCGCCACGAGGCACAGGCCGCCCGAAATCATCGTCGCGACGGTGTAGCTGCCGAGACTCGAGCGCAACATGCCGCCGCCGAGCGCCGCGAATGCCGCGCCCAGTTGATGGCCCGCGACGATCCAGCCGAACACGATCGGCGCCGATTCCTTGCCATAGGCATCGGTGGCGAGGCGCACTGTCGGCGGCACGGTGGCGATCCAGTCGAGACCGTAGAACACGGCAAAAAGCGGCAGGCCGAAGAAATCGATGCCGAACGCGTATGGCAGATAAATCAGCGACAATCCGCGCAGCCCGTAGTACCAGAACAGCAGCACGCGCGCGTTGAAGCGGTCCGAAAGCCAGCCGGAAAGCGTCGTGCCGAAGAGATCGAAGATGCCCATGGCGGCAAGTAGCGTCGCGCCCTGCACCTGCGTCATACCGTAATCGGAACACATCGCGATCAGGTGCGTGCCGACATAACCGTTGGTGCTCGCGCCGCAGACGAAAAAGCTGAAGAACAGCAGCCAGAAATCGCGCGTCTTGCTGGCCGAGGCAAGCGTGGCGAACGCGACCTTGATCGGATTCTTCGGCGGCGACACCGCGGCGGGCGGCAGATCCGCGTGTTCGCCGACGGGACGCAGCGAAAGATCGACGGGACGCTCGGGCAGCAGCCACGCGACGAGCGGCAGCACGACCGCCACCGCCGCCGCGACCACGAACACGACCGGACGCCAGCCGAAGCGCTCGGAAATCGACGCGAGGAGCGGCAGGAAGACGAGCTGGCCGGTTGCGGAGCTGGCGGTGAGAATGCCCATCGCGAGCCCGCGATGGGTGGTGAACCAGCGGTTCACGATCGTCGCCGACAAGGTCAGCGCGGCGACGCCCGTCGCGCTGCCGACCATCACGCCCCAGACGAGCACCATTTGCCACGGCTCGGTCATCATCGACGAGAGGCCGACGCCCGCTGCAAGCGTCGTGATCGCGGCGAGCACGGTCGGGCGCACGCCGAAGCGCTGCATCGCCGCCGCCGCGAACGGGCCGGCGAGACCGTAGAGCGCGAGGTTGATCGAGATGGCGAGCGAAATCGTGCCGCGCGACCAGCCGAACTGCTTTTCGAGCGGCAACATCATGACGCTCGGCGTCGCGCGCGTGCCCGCAGCCGCCAGCAGCACGAAGAACACGACGCCCACCGCAACCCAGCCATAATGTATCCGGCCGTTCAGCCGTCTCGCTACCCAGTTCATCGCTGCTCCGTTTCGTTGATTTCCTGCCTGTGGCGATATGATTCGTTACCGCTCTGTCACATCAGAGTTGCGAGCTTAGTTACCGATCGGTAACATGTCAAGCGTGCAGCAGAATTTTTCGAGGAGCGACTTTGACACGATCATCTGCCGATCAGCCGAAAACCCATGCCCGGCGCAATGTCCGCACCGACGGCGCGACGGCGCAAGAGCAGTTGCTCGATGCGGCGCAGGAATTGTTCTATCGCGACGGCATCCGCGCGATCGGCGTCGATGCCGTCGTGGAGCGCGCGGGCGTCAACAAGATGAGCCTGTACCGGCAGTTCGCGTCGAAGGACGAACTGGTCGTCGCCTATCTGGAGCGCATGGACGAAGGCTTTCGGCGGCGCTTCGAGGCGAGCGTCGCGAAACATCCGGGCGAACCGGCGCGGCAGATGATTCAAGCGCTGGAGGACCTGGTGAAGCGGGCGTCGTCGCCGGACTATCGCGGCTGCCCGTTCCTGAACATCGCGTGCGAATTCGGCGATCCGGCGCATCCCGCGCGGCAATCGGTCGAGCGCAACAAAAGTTACCTGATGACACGCCTAGTCGAGATGTCGACGGCCGCCGGAGCGGATAATCCGGTGGAACTGGCGGAATCGCTCGCGTTGCTGGTCGACGGCATCTATGCAACGAGCCAGACATACGGCCCCGGCTCGGGCCCGCTGCTCGCGGCGCCGCGCATCGCGCGCGTGCTGATCGCCGCGGCGTGCGCCGCGCATCGCAAACAGGATGGTTCATGACTGACAGCAGCACCCGCGACGACGTGATCGCGGCGACTCGACACTGGCTCACCCGCGCGGTGATCGGCCTCAATCTGTGCCCGTTCGCGAAGAGCGTGCATGTCAAAAACCAGATTCGTTATGTGGTGAGCGAGGCGCGCGGCGTGGACGATCTCGTCGTCGAACTGACCGACGAACTGCGTCTGTTGCGCGACACGGACCCCGACGCCATCGACACCACGCTTTTCATCACGCCGCACGCGTTCGCGGATTTCGCCGAATACAACGACGCCCTTTTCTTCGCCGAACGTCTGCTCGACCAACTCGGGCTTGCGGGCGAATTACAGATCGCAAGCTTTCATCCGCACTATCAGTTCGAAGGCACCGCGCCCGACGATATCGACAACTACACGAATCGCGCGCCCTATCCGATCTTTCATCTGTTGCGCGAAGCGAGCATCGATCGCGCCGTCGACGCGTTTCCCGAGGCCTCCGAAATTTACCAACGCAATATCGAAACCCTGCGCCGTCTCGGGCACGACGGCTTCGACGCGTGGTTGAAAGACAAAACCTGATCAGTTCGCAGGCGCGAAGAAGCGCGCGCGCAGTTCGTCCAGTCCGAGCGTTTCGAGCACGTCCGAGAGCCGTTGCGCGGGCCGGCCGCGCGGCAAATCCTTGAATTGCGCGATGATCAGTTCGTTCTTCATCGAGTGCTCCCAGCCGACGAGTTCCGTCACGCTCACCTGATAGCCATACGATTCGAGCTGCAGGCAGCGCAGCACGTTCGTGATCTGGCTCCCAAATTCCCGCGTGTGCAGCGGATGCCGCCACATTTCCGTCAGCACGTTCTTCGAGAGCGAGTGTCCCTTGTTCTTGCGCAGCACCGAGGCCACTTCGGCCTGACAGCACGGCACCACGACGATGTACTTCGCATTCTTCTGCAGAGCGAACTGGATCGCGTCGTCGGTGGCGGTATTGCAGGCGTGCAGCGCTGTGACGATATCGATCGAAGCGGGCAGACGATCCGAATCGATTGATTCGGCCACCGACAGATTCAGGAACGACATCCCTGTAAACCCGAGGCGCTCCGCCAATTCTTCGGATTTTTTTACCAGTTCCTCGCGCGTCTCGATTCCAAAGATGTGTGACCGATCGCGCAGAGTCTTGAAGAAGAGATCGTAGAGAATGAACCCAAGATAGGACTTGCCTGCGCCGTGGTCGACGAGTGATACGGCCCCTTGATGTGCATGCACGTCGGCGAGAAGCGGTTCGATGAACTGATAGAGGTGATACACCTGTTTCAGCTTGCGACGGCTGTCCTGGTTCATCTTGCCGTCGCGCGTGAGGATATGGAGTTCCTTCAGCAGTTCGATCGACTGGCCTGGACGGATATCGTGCTTGGTGGAGGGGTCGGGCGTACCCGGAGCCGGCGCGGGAGACTTCCTGGTCATTGTGAAGGTGTGGTGAATAAAAAATGCGGAGCAGTTCGCGCTGAATGTGCGCTAACCGCTGGTTCTGCCGTCTCAAAAGGGGAAGTTTACCCAAAAGCGCAAAGACGCTCTTGTTTCAGCCACTGGCTCGTCACTTCAGGCGTGACGCCAGAACGGATGGAACGGTTCGTGCATCGTCCGACAATGAGGCCATTGGAAGAGACGACACGGCGTGGCTCGGGCCACGTACCGATCAGCAAGCAGGAGCAACACGCCAGTAACAAGCCGCGCCTCGACACGTCCAACGTCGTCACCCGCGCCAACCTTGTTACGTAACACCTAACGCACAGCGCGGCGAATGCGACTCGCCGGCGCCATGAACATGAGAGGACGGCAATGGATGCGATCCCCGACAAGAAAGCAGAAAAACAGTTTCAGGAGATGCTCGCGGCACTGACCGCGATGCCCGCGTGGAGCGAAAAGCAGCAGCTCGAACTGGAAATGGCTCGAGAGATCTCCGTGGAAATGTTGCGCCTCGCCGAGTCGATGCGCGACGGCTCCACTGACATCGAGAGCTGCCTGACGATGCTGAAATACGCCAAGGTGATGGACTTCGTCCTGACGACGCTCGCCTCACGCCGGGATATCGCGCCGCAAACGCTGCGCGTCATCTTCAAGCTGGCGGGTCTGAAGGTCGATGAGGCCTATCCGGGCTGACGCGGTCATCTTCCCGAAACCGGTGCGCATTCCGGATGCGCGCCGGCGTCAGCTTTTGCGTCTCGTCATCAGGCGCGCCGCGGACTGACGCATGTGCCGCTGCATCGCGGCCTGCGCCTGGATCGCGTCGCGCGCCTCGAGCGCCTCCAGAATCTCCCGATGCTCGCCGAGCGCCGCCGCCCACGTTTCTTCCCCTTCGAAGTGTCCGCGCAGCGTCGATGACAACGGGCTGTGCCGTTCGTCGTACAGGCTGCCGACCGTGCGTACCAGCACGTCGTTGCCGGTCATCTGCGCGATCGCGATGTGAAACGCGCGGTCGGCGCTCATCGGCACCTGCCCGTTCGCGACTTCGCGCGCCATCGTCTCGTACACCGCGCGCAGCGTCTTCAGCTCCTTCGGCTTCGCAAACGGCGCGACGCTCGCCGCGATCGCGCCCTCGATCACGCTGCGCGCGTTCATGATTTCGATCGGGCTTTCGCCCAGTTCCGCTTCGGTTGTCGGCGGCTTGGCGGCCGGCGTCGCGACGATATACACGCCCGAGCCCATGCGAATCTCGACGCGCCCTTCCAGTTCGAGCGCGACCAGCGCCTCGCGCACCGAAGGCCGCGACACGCCGAGCGTCAGCGCGAGTTCGCGCTCTGACGGCAAACGGCCGTTGGGCGCGAAATCCTGCTGTTCGATCAGCCCGCGCAGCTTGTCGGCGATCTGAAGATAGAGGCGGCGCGTTTCGGCTGGTTTCACGCTCACGTGCTGGCTCCTGCTTTTTGTCTCGGGGAAAACGTGGATTGTAATCAGCGGAAGGGCCGACGCACCGCATGGCGGGCATTTGCCGTTCTCAGACCGCTTACAAGTGGCTTGACCAATTCTATTTCAAGACACTAGTATGCAATCCGGTAAGGCCAGGTGGCCGATTTTTTTTGGCCGATCTGGAACCGTTCCCACTCGAATCAGCACCGAGCCGTCGCGACGAGCGGCATGCGCAAACATGAACAATCCAATCCTTCAATTCGGCACGAGCCGGTTTCTGCAGGCGCATGTCGATTTCTTCGTCACCGAAGCGGCGCGGCGCGACCCCTCGAAAGCGCTGGGCAAGATTACCGTCGTACAGACCACCGCCAGCGCCGACAGCCGCGCACGCGTCGACGCGCTGCGCTCGTCGGGCCGCTATCCGGTACGCATCCGCGGCCGTCGCCGGGATGAAACGGTCGATACGACCGTCGAATGCGATTCGATCACCGAAGCGCTGCACGCGAACGATGACTGGCCATTGCTGATCGAGCGCGTGAAGCACGACGTGAAAGTGATCGTCTCGAACACGGCGGACGCGGGCTACGCGCTCTTCGATGAAGACCGCGCCGATCTGCTCGACGGCCTGCACACTCCGCGCGGGTTCACGGCAAAACTCGCGGTCCTGCTCCATGCGCGATATCGGGCGGGCGCCGCGCCGATCACGCTTCTGCCCTGCGAACTGGTTTCGCGCAACGGCGATACGTTGCGCGATCTGGTCATCGGCGTGGCGCGCGGCTGGAATGTCGACGAGGCGTTCATCGGCTATCTGACGAAAGACTGTGTGTGGGTCAACTCGCTCGTCGACCGGATCGTGTCCGAGCCGATCCAGCCGGTCGGCGCGATCGCGGAGCCGTACGCGCTGTGGGCGATCGAGCGCCAGGCCGGCATGGTGCTGCCGTGCGAGCACGAGGACATCGTCGTCACCGACGATCTCGCGCACTACGAACGTCTCAAGCTGCTGATGCTCAATCTGGGCCACACGATGCTCGCGGAAATCTGGCGCACTCGCGACGGCTCACCCGACATGACCGTGCTCGATGCGATGCGCGATCCGGCCTATCGCGAGCCGCTCGAAGCGACTTGGCGGGACGAAGTCCTGCCGGTGTTCGCGGCACTCGGCAAGCACGACATCGCGGCCGACTATCTCGCGAGCGTGCGCGACCGCTTCGAAAACCCGTTTCTCGTGCATCGGCTCGCGGATATCGCGCGCAATCACGACGAGAAAAAGCTGCGCCGCTTTCAGCCGGTCATCGATCTCGCGCGCGAATTGAACCTCGAAATCGAGCAGAAGCGTCTGCACCACGCGCTCAACGCGCGCTGAACACGTTTTCCCTGAATCACGCCTCGCCGCGCCGGCATCGCGGATCCGAGTCGGAATACATGAAGTGCCGCCCATTGAGGAGACGAACGATGCGCAAAATGCGTTGGGTAGTGATATTTCTGGCTTTTCTGGCAATCGCAATTAACTACATCGACCGCGCGAATCTTGCGGTCGCCGCGCCGCAGATCGAGAAAGCGCTCGGCATCGGCCCGGCTGAAATGGGCTTCATCCTGAGCGGCTTCTTCTGGAGCTATGCGCTCATGCAGATGCCGTTCGGCTGGTTCGTCGACCGCGTCGGTGCGCGCATCGCGCTGCCGCTGGCGGTGGGCTGGTGGTCGGTGTTCACGGCGCTGACCGCCGTCGCGACGAGCGTCTTCGGCATGTTCGGCTGCCGTCTGATGCTGGGCATCGGCGAAGCGGGCGCGTATCCGTCGTGCGCCAAGCTCGTGTCGCAATGGTTCAAGAAGGAACAACGCGCCTTCGCAACCAGCATCTTCGATAGCGGCTCGCGCGTCGGCTCGGCGCTGTCGATTCCCGTGGTCGCCCTCATCATCAGTTCGTTCGGCTGGGAAGCGTCGTTTGTCATCACCGGCGTGATCGGCTTCGTGTGGATTCTCGGCTGGTTCCTGATCTACCGTAACAAGTCGAAGGGCGATCTGACCGGCGAAACCGATGTCGCGCCGGTTCCGGTCGCGCCGAAGAACAAGGTGTCGTGGGCGTCTCTCTTCAAGTACCGCACGCTGTGGGGCATGATGCTCGGCTTTTTCTGCCTGAACTTCGTGATCTACTTCTTCATCACCTGGTTCCCGAGCTATCTCGTGCAGGCGCATGGCTTCTCGCTGAAGTCGCTCGGCACGCTCGGCACGATTCCCGCGCTGATGTCGATTCCGGGTGGCTGGCTCGGCGGCTATGTGTCGGACTCGCTGTTCCGGCGCGGCTGGAGCCTGACCGCCGCACGCAAGACCTGCATGGTCGGCGGCATGCTGCTGTCGTCGGTCATCACGCTTTCGGCGTTCGCGACCAACGTCTATCTGATGCTCGCATTCTTCGGCATCGCTTACGCCAGCCTTGCGTTCGCGGCCGCCAGCATCTGGTCGCTGCCGAGCGACGTCGCGCCGACGCCGGATCACGTCGCGTCGATCGGCGGCATTCAGAACTTCGCGTCGAACCTGGCGGGCATCGTCATCACGACCTTCACCGGCGTGATGCTCTCGATCACCAAGGGCTCGTTCGTGATTCCGCTGTGTGTCGCGGGCGGCTTCTGCTTCCTCGGCGCGTTCAGCTATCTTGTAATCGTAGGCAAGATCGAACCGCTCAATCTTGCCGAAGAAGAGCAAGCCCGGCGCGACAACCGCGCACCTTCCACGGTCTGAGAACAAAACCATGTCCACCACATCCACCGACCATGCGGTCATCCGGCTGCATCCCAATGACGACGTCGTGATCGCGACGCGTCAGTTGCTCTCCGGCGCGCGCATCGCGTCGGAGGATCTCGTCGTCGCCGGGCTGATCCCGCCGGGGCACAAGATCGCGACGCGCGATATCGCCGCGGGCGCGCCCGTGAAGCGCTACAACCAGATCATCGGCGTGGCGCGCGATGCGATTTCGCGCGGACAGCACGTGCACACGCACAATCTGTCTATGGCCGATTTCGCGCGCGAACACGAGTTCGGCGTCGATCTGCATCCGACGCCGTTCGTCGATGCGCCCGCGACGTTCATGGGCATTCGCCGCGACGACGGCCGCGTGGCGACGCGCAATTTTGTCGGCGTGCTGACGAGCGTGAACTGCTCGGCGACGGTGGCCCGCGCGATCGCGGATCACTTTCGCCGCGATGTGCATCCGGAAGCGCTCGCGGATTATCCGAACGTGGATGGCGTGATCGCGCTGACGCATGGTCTCGGATGCGGCATCGACATGCAGGGCGAAGGGCTCGGCATCTTGCGCCGCACGCTCGCGGGTTACGCGGTGCATCCGAATTTTCATGCGGTGCTGTTCGTCGGGCTGGGATGTGAGACCAACCAGATTTCGGGCGTGCTCGAATCGAGCGGCCTGAAGGACGGCGAAAAACTGCGCAGTTTCACGATTCAGGACAGCGGCGGCACGCGGAAGACGATCGAGCGCGGCATCGCGATCGTGAAGGAAATGCTCGCCGATGCTAATCGCGTCAAACGTGAGCCGGTGCCGGCTTCACATTTGATCGTCGGATTGCAGTGCGGCGGATCCGATGGTTATTCGGGCATTTCGGCCAATCCCGCGCTCGGCGCGGCGGTCGACAAGCTCGTCGCGAATGGCGGCACGGCGATTTTGTCGGAGACGCCGGAAGTGTATGGCGCGGAGCATTTACTGACGCGTCGCGCGGTGAGCCGCGAGGTCGGCGAAAAACTGCTCGCGCGTATCACGTGGTGGGAAGCGTATTGCGCACGCAACGGCGCGGCGATGGACAACAATCCGTCGGCGGGCAACAAGGTCGGCGGTCTCACGACGATCCTCGAAAAGTCGCTCGGCGCGGTCGCGAAGGGCGGAACGACGAATCTCGTAGAAGTGTACGAGTACGCTCAGCGCATCGATGCGAAAGGCTTCGTGTTCATGGACTCGCCCGGCTACGATCCGATGTCGGCGACGGGCCAGGTTGCGTCGGGTGCAAATCTGATCTGCTTCACGACGGGTCGCGGCTCGGCCTATGGATGCGCGCCCTCGCCTTCGCTCAAGCTCGCAACGAACACCGCGTTGTGGGAGCGGCAGGAAGAAGACATGGATATCAACTGCGGCGGCGTGATCGACGGCTCCGCGACCATCGAGCAGCTCGGTGAGCAGATCTTCCAGATGATGCTGGACTGTGCGTCAGGCGTGGCGTCGAAGAGCGAGCTTCACGGGTACGGGCAGAGCGAATTCGTGCCGTGGCAGGTCGGCGTGGTGACCTGATCAAGAGGCGCATCGCTTTCGCGGATGCGCCTTTTTTCTTCTTCAGGCTGTCGCCGCGTGCTGCGCCATCATTTGCAGCGCCACCGCCTCTGCGACTTCGATGCCATCGATGGCTGCCGAATAGATCCCGCCGGCATAACCCGCGCCCTCGCCTGCCGGATACAAACCGTCAACGTTGACGCTCTGATAATCGTCCTTACGACGCACGCGAATCGGTGACGACGTGCGCGTCTCGACGCCGGTCAACACGGCATCGTGCATCGCGAATCCATTGATCTTCTTGTCGAGTTCGGGCAAGGCTTCGCGGATCGCTTCGATCACGTAATCGGGAAGCGCTGTGCTCAGGTCGGTCGGCTTGACGCCCGGCTTGTACGAGGGAACAACCGAACCAAGCGACGTCGAAGCCCGACCCGCGATGAAGTCGCCAACGAGTTGGCCCGGTGCGCTGTAGTCGCCGCCGCCCAGTTCGAACGCGCGCTCTTCCCACTTGCGCTGGAACGCGATGCCCGCGAGCGGGCCGCCGGGAAAGTCGTCCGGCGTGATGCCGACGACGATGCCCGCATTCGCATTGCGCTCGGCGCGCGAATATTGGCTCATGCCGTTGGTCACGACGCGGCCCGGCTCGGAAGTCGCGGCGACGACCGTGCCGCCCGGGCACATGCAGAAGCTGTAGACCGCGCGGCCGTTGCTGCAGTGATGGACTACTTTGTAGTCGGCCGCGCCCAGCTTCTCGTGACCAGCGAATTTGCCGAAGCGGCTTCGATCGATCAAACCTTGCGGATGCTCGATGCGAAAGCCTAGCGAGAACGGTTTGGCTTCCATGTACACGCCGCGGTCGTGCAGCATCTGGAAGGTGTCGCGCGCGCTATGACCAACAGCCAGCACGACGTGATCGCAGCGCAGCGATTCGCCGGTCGAGAGTGTGAGTCCGCGCACCTTGCCGTTATCGATTTCGATGTCTTCGACGCGTTGCTGGAATCGCACTTCGCCGCCGAGCTGATGTATCTGCGCGCGCATCTTCTCGACCATGCTCACGAGCCGGAACGTGCCGATGTGCGGTCGGCTCAAGTACAGGATGTCCTCGGGCGCGCCTGCCTTGACGAATTCGTCGAGCACCTTGCGTCCGTAGTGCTTCGGATCCTTGATCTGGCTGTACAGCTTGCCGTCCGAAAACGTGCCGGCGCCGCCTTCGCCGAACTGCACGTTCGACTCCGGGTTGAGCTCGTTACGTCGCCAGAGACCCCATGTGTCCTTGGTGCGCTCACGCACGGCTTTGCCTCGCTCGAGGATGATCGGCCGGAAGCCCATCTGCGCGAGAATGAGGCCGGCGAAAAGCCCGCACGGCCCCATGCCAATGACGACAGGACGCAGCAGCGTCGAATGCGCCGGCGCGTTGGCCACGAAGCGATACGCCATGTCCGGCGTCGCGCTGCAATGCGGATGAGGACGCGATTCGAGACGCTTCAACACCGACGCTTCGTCTTGCAACTCGACATCGATGATGTAGGTGAGTTTGATATCGGCGCGCTTGCGGGCATCGTGTGCACGACGAAATACGTGAAAGCTCACGAGTTCGTTCGCGCCAACCCCGATCTCCGCGAGACGCGCGAGAACAGCAGATTCGATAGCCGATTCGGGATGATCGAGCGAGAGCTTGATTTCGCTTAGACGTAGCATGGGGAGATCGACGGCATTGGCCGCTCTTGGGGAATACGTATGGGATTTTAGCGCTTGCGCGGCGTGCGGCTGCCTGCTTCGCTATCGCGCGCAGCAGAAACGCAAAAACCCCACCTTTGCGGGGTGGGGTTTTTGTTTTACGGCATGAGGAGCCTGACGATTACCTACTTTCACACGGGAACCCGCACTATCATCGGCGTGGAGTCGTTTCACGGTCCTGTTCGGGATGGGAAGGGGTGGGACCGACTCGCTATGGTCATCAGGCATGACTTGTTGTTGAGCGCCTGTGGGCGCACAACCAATCTGGGAAGAAGCGGTAAAGAATTCGGGCGGCGATTGTCGCACACGCTGTACTCGCCAGTGCGGGCTCCTGAGGAGGCACAAACACACTGGTTATAGGATCAAGCCTTACGGGCAATTAGTATCAGTTAGCTCAATGCATTACTGCACTTACACACCTGACCTATCAACGTCCTGGTCTGGAACGACCCTTCAAGGGGCTCGAAGCCCCGGGGATATCTCATCTTAAGGCGAGTTTCCCGCTTAGATGCTTTCAGCGGTTATCTCTTCCGAACATAGCTACCCGGCGATGCCACTGGCGTGACAACCGGTACACCAGAGGTTCGTCCACTCCGGTCCTCTCGTACTAGGAGCAGCCCCCTTCAAATATCCAACGCCCACGGCAGATAGGGACCAAACTGTCTCACGACGTTTTAAACCCAGCTCACGTACCTCTTTAAATGGCGAACAGCCATACCCTTGGGACCGGCTACAGCCCCAGGATGAGATGAGCCGACATCGAGGTGCCAAACACCGCCGTCGATATGAACTCTTGGGCGGTATCAGCCTGTTATCCCCAGAGTACCTTTTATCCGTTGAGCGATGGCCCTTCCATACAGAACCACCGGATCACTATGACCTGCTTTCGCACCTGCTCGACTTGTCGGTCTCGCAGTTAAGCACGCTTATGCCATTGCACTATCAGCACGATTTCCGACCGTACCTAGCGTACCTTCGTACTCCTCCGTTACACTTTGGGAGGAGACCGCCCCAGTCAAACTGCCTACCATGCACTGTCCCCGATCCAGATCATGGACCAAGGTTAGAACCTCAAACAAACCAGGGTGGTATTTCAAGGACGGCTCCACGCAAACTAGCGTTCACGCTTCATAGCCTCCCACCTATCCTACACAGATCGGTTCAAAGTCCAATGCAAAGCTACAGTAAAGGTTCATGGGGTCTTTCCGTCTAGCCGCGGGGAGATTGCATCATCACAAACACTTCAACTTCGCTGAGTCTCGGGAGGAGACAGTGTGGCCATCGTTACGCCATTCGTGCAGGTCGGAACTTACCCGACAAGGAATTTCGCTACCTTAGGACCGTTATAGTTACGGCCGCCGTTTACCGGGACTTCAATCAAGAGCTTGCACCCCATCATTTAATCTTCCGGCACCGGGCAGGCGTCACACCCTATACGTCCACTTTCGTGTTTGCAGAGTGCTGTGTTTTTATTAAACAGTCGCAGCCACCAGTTTATTGCAACCCTTTCACCCTCCTGGCGCAGGCCAGTCAAGCTACAAGGGCGTACCTTATCCCGAAGTTACGGTACCAATTTGCCGAGTTCCTTCTCCCGAGTTCTCTCAAGCGCCTTAGAATACTCATCTCGCCCACCTGTGTCGGTTTGCGGTACGGTCACTATTAGACTGAAGCTTAGAGGCTTTTCTTGGAACCACTTCCAATTGCTTCGCTTCCGAAGAAGCTCGCGCCACACCCTTGAATTACGCGCCCGGATTTGCCTAAGCGCCTTCTCCAATGCAGAGACCGGGACGTCCAACACCCGGACAACCTTCCGCGATCCGTCCCCCCATCGCATCTAACAATGGTGCAGGAATATTGACCTGCTTCCCATCAGCTACGCATTTCTGCCTCGCCTTAGGGGCCGACTCACCCTACGCCGATGAACGTTGCGTAGGAAACCTTGGGCTTACGGCGAGGGGGCTTTTCACCCCCTTTATCGCTACTCATGTCAGCATTCGCACTTCCGATACCTCCAGCATGCCTTTCGACACACCTTCGCAGGCTTACGGAACGCTCTCCTACCACACACGTATCTTTCAACGTGTATCCGCAGCTTCGGTGACTGGCTTGAGCCCCGTTACATCTTCCGCGCAGGACGACTCGATCAGTGAGCTATTACGCTTTCTTTAAAGGGTGGCTGCTTCTAAGCCAACCTCCTGACTGTTTTAGCCTTCCCACTTCGTTTCCCACTTAGCCAATCTTTGGGACCTTAGCTGGCGGTCTGGGTTGTTTCCCTCTTGACACCGGACGTTAGCACCCGATGTCTGTCTCCCGTGATTGCACTCTTCGGTATTCGGAGTTTGCTATGGCGTAGTAATCCGCAATGGACCCCACAACCATGACAGTGCTCTACCCCCGAAGGTGATACACGAGGCACTACCTAAATAGTTTTCGGAGAGAACCAGCTATTTCCAAGTTTGTTTAGCCTTTCACCCCTATCCACAGCTCATCCCCTAACTTTTCAACGTTAGTGGGTTCGGTCCTCCAGTACGTGTTACCGCACCTTCAACCTGGCCATGGATAGATCACTTGGTTTCGGGTCTACGCCCAGCAACTGATCGCCCTATTCGGACTCGCTTTCGCTACGCCTGCCTTAATCAGTTAAGCTCGCTACTGAACGTAAGTCGCTGACCCATTATACAAAAGGTACGCCGTCACCCGTTTCCAGGCTCCGACTGTTTGTATGCATGCGGTTTCAGGATCTATTTCACTCCCCTCCCGGGGTTCTTTTCGCCTTTCCCTCACGGTACTGGTTCACTATCGGTCGATCACGAGTATTTAGCCTTGGAGGATGGTCCCCCCATCTTCAGACAGGATTTCACGTGTCCCGCCCTACTTGTCGTACACCTAGTTCTTTCAACCTATTTTCGCCTACAGGGCTATCACCTGCTAGGGCCGCACTTTCCAGAGCGTTCGGCTAATAAGTCAAATAAAGAGTACAGGCTGATCCCATTTCGCTCGCCACTACTTTGGGAATCTCGGTTGATTTCTTTTCCTGCGGTTACTTAGATGTTTCAGTTCACCGCGTTCGCTTCGCTAGACCTATGTATTCAGTCTAGGATGACCCATACGGGCCGGGTTTCCCCATTCGGACATCTACGGATCAAAGCTCGTTTGCCAGCTCCCCGTAGCTTTTCGCAGGCTACCGCGTCCTTCATCGCCTGTGATCGCCAAGGCATCCACCACATGCACTTGTTCGCTTGACCCTATAACGAGTGTGTCTGCTTGCGCTTGTCACGTCCCGTTACAGGCTGAGTATTCGCGTTGTGCCGTATTCCAAAGCGATCTCTCGATCACCTTTTCATACTTGATACAATCACTACCCTTAAATCTCTACTCACACCCATCTCTAAGTGCTTTCGCGATTCTCTTTACTACTTCTTCCAGATTGTTAAAGAACGTTTAGCCGATCGGGTCACTTCACTACCCAACAGCATCAACTGGCTATAGTCGCCAATGCTTAAGGTTCGCTGCCGTTTTAGCAGAACCCTAAGCATTGAGGACTTGGTGGAGGATGACGGGATCGAACCGACGACCCCCTGCTTGCAAAGCAGGTGCTCTCCCAGCTGAGCTAATCCCCCTTCCGTGGCCTGACTACGAGTTGCCTCTCATCAGCACGCCTCTCTCGGGTGGTGGGTCTGGTTGGATTCGAACCAACGACCCCCGCCTTATCAAGACGGTGCTCTAACCGACTGAGCTACAGACCCTTAGCCTGTCTTTCTTACAGCCGATAAGCGTGAGCGCTTAATGTTGAAGTGCGAAGCTCGAGAAAGGAGGTGATCCAGCCGCACCTTCCGATACGGCTACCTTGTTACGACTTCACCCCAGTCATGAATCCCACCGTGGTAAGCGCCCTCCTTGCGGTTAGGCTACCTACTTCTGGTGAAACCCACTCCCATGGTGTGACGGGCGGTGTGTACAAGACCCGGGAACGTATTCACCGCGGCATGCTGATCCGCGATTACTAGCGATTCCAGCTTCACGCAGTCGAGTTGCAGACTGCGATCCGGACTACGATCGGTTTTCTGGGATTGGCTCCACCTCGCGGCTTGGCAACCCTCTGTTCCGACCATTGTATGACGTGTGAAGCCCTACCCATAAGGGCCATGAGGACTTGACGTCATCCCCACCTTCCTCCGGTTTGTCACCGGCAGTCTCCTTAGAGTGCTCTTGCGTAGCAACTAAGGACAAGGGTTGCGCTCGTTGCGGGACTTAACCCAACATCTCACGACACGAGCTGACGACAGCCATGCAGCACCTGTGCGCCGGTTCTCTTTCGAGCACTCCCACCTCTCAGCGGGATTCCGACCATGTCAAGGGTAGGTAAGGTTTTTCGCGTTGCATCGAATTAATCCACATCATCCACCGCTTGTGCGGGTCCCCGTCAATTCCTTTGAGTTTTAATCTTGCGACCGTACTCCCCAGGCGGTCAACTTCACGCGTTAGCTACGTTACTAAGGAAATGAATCCCCAACAACTAGTTGACATCGTTTAGGGCGTGGACTACCAGGGTATCTAATCCTGTTTGCTCCCCACGCTTTCGTGCATGAGCGTCAGTGTTGGCCCAGGGGGCTGCCTTCGCCATCGGTATTCCTCCACATCTCTACGCATTTCACTGCTACACGTGGAATTCTACCCCCCTCTGCCACACTCAAAGCCTGCCAGTCACCAATGCAGTTCCCAGGTTAAGCCCGGGGATTTCACATCGGTCTTAACAGACCGCCTGCGCACGCTTTACGCCCAGTAATTCCGATTAACGCTCGCACCCTACGTATTACCGCGGCTGCTGGCACGTAGTTAGCCGGTGCTTATTCTTCCGGTACCGTCATCCCACCACCATATTAGGGCGATGGTTTTCTTTCCGGACAAAAGTGCTTTACAACCCGAAGGCCTTCTTCACACACGCGGCATTGCTGGATCAGGGTTGCCCCCATTGTCCAAAATTCCCCACTGCTGCCTCCCGTAGGAGTCTGGGCCGTGTCTCAGTCCCAGTGTGGCTGGTCGTCCTCTCAGACCAGCTACAGATCGTCGCCTTGGTAGGCCTTTACCCCACCAACTAGCTAATCTGCCATCGGCCGCCCCTATAGCGCGAGGTCCGAAGATCCCCCGCTTTCTTCCGTAGATCGTATGCGGTATTAATCCGGCTTTCGCCGGGCTATCCCCCACTACAGGACACGTTCCGATGTATTACTCACCCGTTCGCCACTCGCCACCAGGGTTGCCCCCGTGCTGCCGTTCGACTTGCATGTGTAAGGCATGCCGCCAGCGTTCAATCTGAGCCAGGATCAAACTCTTCAGTTCAAACCTGTTACTGTTTTTCGGTTCCGTTAAGAACCGGTCGCTCACTCAACGTACTGACGATGATTAATCATCCTAAGATGAAAAACCTTCCTCTGATACTTCGTGTGAGACTCTTGATACTTTTGCTATTGCCTCAGCCCCGAAAGACTGAAACCGCACTCGCTATCAAGCGCCCACACTTATCGGCTGTTAGTTTTTAAAGAGCACATCGCAAGAATCACATCAACTTCTGTCTTGCGTCGCTGCATCAGCAGCAGAGAAACGAGATTATGAACAACGTTTCGGTTTCTGTCAACAAAGTTTTAAAGTTTTTCTTATCGACTCAACCTACTTATCCAACCGACTTAAAGCAAACGGGCCGTGCGGACATCGCACGACCCGTCGACATAAGTCTTGGTGCCGGCTGCAGGACTCGAACCCGCCACCTGATGATTACAAATCAACTGCTCTACCAGATGAGCTAAGCCGGCGAAGAGCGAGATTCTACTTCATTTAACGACTTTGAGGTGAGACCGCACAGGCGATTTCGAAGCATCGTCCTCGACGCCCGCCTGCGAGTCATCTTTCGACGATTCCGCCGCGGACTCCGCTCGCTCGCTCGCTGGTTCCTCGATACGCCGAGTCTCGCGCTCGACCGATCGCGACCCAAGAGGAGCGCCCGCGAGATCCGGGCCGGAATGCGATTGCTCAACCGGAAACGCCATCCCCTGACCGTTCTCTCGCGCATAAATAGCGAGCACGTTGGCAACCTGCACTTCGATCTTGTGCGACTTGCCGGAGAAGCGCGCGCTGAACTCGATCCACTCGTTGCCCATCTGCAGCTGGCTCGTCGCCTCGAAACTGATGTTCAACACGATCTCGTCGTTGCGCACAAACTGCCGCGGCACGCGCGTGGCGGCATCGACCCGTACGGCGATGTGGGGCGTGAAGCCGTTGTCCGTGCACCACTCATACAGTGCGCGCAACAAGTACGGCTTGGTGGAAATCTCTTGCATCAACTTTCCTCTGTCGGAATACGGCTGCGCGAAATCCGCGCCGCCGCGTTCCAACGCACTCAAACTATCGACGCATCACCTTTTCGGAAGGCGTCAGCGCTTCAATATAAGCCGGACGGCTGAAGATCCGCTCGGCGTACTTCATCAACGGTGCGGCGTTCTTCGACAGCTCGATGCCGTAGTGATCCAGACGCCACAGCAGCGGCGCGATCGCGACGTCGAGCATCGAAAACTCTTCGCCCAGCATGTACTTGTTCTTCAGGAAGATCGGGGCGAGCTGCGTGAGGCGGTCGCGGATCGCGCCGCGCGCCTTCTCGTGGTTCTTCTCGGCGGCCTTGCCCTTTTCATTCTCGAGCGTGCCGACGTGAACGAACAACTCTTTCTCGAAATTCAGCAGGAACAGCCGCGCGCGGGCACGTTGCACCGGATCTGCCGGCATGAGTTGCGGATGCGGGAACCGCTCGTCGATGTATTCGTTGATGATATTCGACTCGTACAGGATCAGGTCGCGCTCGACGAGAATCGGCACCTGGCCGTACGGGTTCATCACCGCGATGTCTTCCGGCTTGTTGAACAGATCGACGTCGCGAATCTCGAAATCCATGCCCTTTTCGAACAACACCAGCCGGCAGCGCTGGGAGAACGGGCAAGTAGTGCCGGAATACAGAACCATCATGTTTTTAAAGTTCCTTCAGTAAACTCGAAGGGCCGGCTGCGGCGCTTTCCTCCCGGAAAACGCCGTCGCGCCGACCCACGCCGTCGAGGGCGCGCTATTTGATATCTTTCCAGTATGCCGCGTTCAGGCGCCACGCGAGGAAACTCAAGAGCGCCAGGAACAGCAAAACCCAGACGCCGAGCCGCTTGCGCGTCTGCTGCGCGGGTTCCGCCATCCACGACATGTACGAAACGAGATCCGCCACACTTGAATCATAATCCACGGACGACATGGCACCCGGTGTAACCTGAGTGTAACCCACGAATCTTCTTACCTTTTCGCCGGTCTTTTCATCCGTATCGGTCTCGAATTTAGCATCCCGGATGCCCTGAAGCGTCCACAGTACGTGCGGCATCCCGACATTCTCGTACACGCGGTTGTTCCAGCCCGTGGGCCGCGTCGGATCACGGTAGAAACTGCGCAAGTACGTATAGAGCCAGTCCTTGCCACGCGCCCGCGCCTCGACCGACAAATCCGGCGGCGATGCCCCGAACCACGCCTTCGCGTCCTCCGGGCGCATCGCGATGGACATCGTATTGCCGACCTTGTCGGTCGAGAACAGCAGATTCTCCTGAATCTGCTGCTGACTGATGCCGAGATCGGTCAGCCGGTTGTAACGCATCAAATTCGCGCTATGGCAATTCAGGCAATAGTTTACAAAGATTTGCGCGCCGTGCTGAAGGGACGCGAGGTTGTCCGAGCTATCGGGCGCCCGGTCGAGCACCGCCTCTTCCTCCGCATGCACGGGCGCCGCGGTGAACGCGAACAGCATCGCTGCGATCATCGATATTGTAGAGAGCCATTTTTTCATCGTATTTGTCTCCGGACGTGCGCTCAGTGAGGTTTGTAGTGCACTCGCTCAGGCGGCGTCTTGAACTTGCCGCGCGGCGTCCAGAAAGGCATGCCGAGGAAGAACGCAAAGTAGATCAGCGCGCAGATCTGCGCAATCAGCGTCGCGGCCGGCGATGGCGGTCGCGTGCCCAGGAACCCTAGCAACAGGAACGCGAACACGAAGATCGCATAGAAGACCTTGTGGAACAGCGGCCGGTAACGGATCGACTTCACCGGGCTGCGATCCAGCCACGGCAGGAAGAACAGCGACACCACCGCGGCGCCCATCACGACCACGCCCCAGAACTTCGATTCCGTCAGCGCCATGAAGATCAGCACCAGCACCGCGAGCACCGGCAGGCCGAGCCGCCACTTGCCGCGCGCCTTCAGCAAAGCCAGCAGACCGAGCACCGCGATCACGATCATCAGCACGATCTTGAACGGATCGGTGGTGGCGCGAAGCATCGCGTAGAACGCGGTGAAGTACCACACGGGTGCGATTTCCGGCGGGGTCTGCAACGGGTTGGCCGGCACGAAGTTGTTCGCTTCGAGGAAGTAGCCGCCCATCTCCGGCGCGAAGAAGATGATCGCCGCGAAGATCAGCAGAAACACGCTCACGCCCATGAAGTCGTGAACCGAGTAATACGGATGGAACGGAATGCCGTCGAGCGGGATGCCGTCGGCGCCCTTCTTCGCCTTGATCTCGACGCCGTCCGGATTGTTCGAGCCGACCTCGTGCAGCGCGACCAGATGCGCGACGACGAGTCCGATCAGCACCAGCGGAATCGCGATGACGTGGAACGCGAAAAAGCGATTGAGCGTGACGTCCGACACGACGTAATCGCCGCGAATCCACAACGACAGGTCCGGGCCGATGAACGGAATCGCCGAGAAGAGGTTCACGATCACCTGCGCGCCCCAGAACGACATCTGCCCCCACGGCAGCAGGTAGCCGAAGAACGCCTCGGCCATCAGGCAGAGGAAGATCGCGCAGCCGAAGATCCACACGAGCTCGCGCGGCTTGCGATACGACCCGTACATCAGCCCGCGGAACATGTGCAGATACACGACGACGAAGAACATCGACGCGCCCGTCGAGTGCATGTAGCGGATCAGCCAGCCCCACGGCACTTCGCGCATGATGTACTCGACCGATGCGAACGCGAGTGTTGCATCGGGCTTGTAGTTCATCGTCAGGAAGATGCCCGTGACGATCTGGTTGACCAGCACCAGCAGCGCGAGCGAGCCGAAGAAGTACCAGAAGTTGAAGTTCTTCGGCGCGTAGTATTCGGAAACGTGTTTCTTCCAGGTCGAAGTCATCGGAAACCGGCGATCGATCCAACCGGTCAGGCCCGTTGTCTCCACTTCCTTGTCTGCGGTCGCCATTTACGCCTCTCCCTTTTCGTCCTTGCCAATCACGAGTTGCGTCGCGGAAGTGAACATGAACGGCGGAATGTCCAGGTTCTGCGGCGCGGGCTTGTTCTTGAAGACGCGGCCGGCCATGTCATAGGTCGAGCCGTGGCACGGGCACAGGAAACCACCCGGCCAGTTATCGGGGAGATTGGGTTGGGGACCTTCGGTGAAACGTGGAGTCGGCGTGCAGCCCAGATGCGTGCACACGGCAACGGCCACGAAGATGTTCTTGTGATCGGCGCGCGAACGGAACTCGTTGTTGCAGTACTCCGGCAACGGCATCGAGAACTCCATTTTGGACTTCGGGTCCGCCACTTCGTTGTCGGCCTTCTTGACGTCGGCCAGCATTTCGTCGGTGCGGTTCACGATCCACACCGGCTTGCCACGCCAGGCGACGGTCATCATTTCGCCCGGCTTGAGTCCGCTGATATCGACCTCGACGGGCGCGCCCGCCGCCTTGGCCTTTTCAGATGGTGCAAACGAACCTACGAAAGGAACTACGGTTGCCACCGCGCCGAAACCACCCACTGCGGTCGTCGCAATCAGCCAGGTACGGCGGCCGCCGTCGACGCGTTTTTCTTCCTTGTCTCGCATCACACGCCCCACTTCTGAGTTGGATTTATACCGTCACATCAGTCGTTCCGCCGCTAGTGTGCGCGAATGGAGTTAGCATTTACAAGGGCTGACTAGCAAAAATCACTCGAAGTGATTGATGCTTCAGGGTTTTCCCCACGTTTCTCGCGCAATCTCGTGAAGCATTCATTTAAGCCGGCTGCAAGCGCCAATAATGAGCGCGCCGGCTTAATGACGTATTAAACAGGATTATCGATATCGATAAAAACATGTTCGATATCGAATTGCTCGGACAGGTGCGCGCCCACGGCCTGCACGCCGTAGCGCTCCGTCGCGTGGTGGCCCGCGCCGATGTACGCCACCCCCGATTCCGCGGCGATATGCATGGTCTGCTCCGAGACTTCGCCGCTCAGATAGACGTCCGCGCCCGCCGCAATGGCTTCTTCGAAATAGCCTTGCGCGCCGCCCGTGCACCACGCCACGCGCCGCAGTTCCTTGTCGGTATCGCCGAACACGAGCGGCTTTCTGCCGAGCGCGTTCTCGACCATCACGCTGAAGTGTTCGAGCGACAGCGGCATCGCGAGCGTCGCGATCCAGCCGAGATCCTGATCGGCAAAACGGCTGTCCGCGATCAAACCGAGCCGCGCGCCGATCTGCGCGTTGTTGCCGAATTCCGGATGCGAATCGAGCGGAAGATGGTAGGCGAAGAGATTGATGTCGTTGGCGATGAGCGTGCGCAGCCGCCGGTGCTTGCGGCCCGTGATCTGCGGCGCCTCGTTGCGCCAGAAGTAGCCGTGATGCACGAGCACGGTGTCCGCGCCCCACTCGAGCGCGGCTTCGAGAAATGCCTGCGAGGCGGTCACGCCGGTCGCGATCTTGTGCACGCGGCGCGCGCCCTCGACCTGCAGACCATTAGGGCAATAGTCCTTGAAGCGGCCGATTTCCAGCAGATTGTTCAGATACAATTCGAGTTCGATCCGATCCATGAATTCCTCTATCCCTTCAAATGCTTAGACGCTTCTGGCTATTTTTTGCCCAAGCGGTCACCGTGCTTTTGGCCCTGATGTTCATCATCGCGACCTTGAAACCGCAGTGGCTTCAACGTCAAGGTCAATTCGGCAAGCAGCTTGCCGAGCCGATCGTCGCGTTGCAGGAGGTCGCGCCGAGCATCGGCTCTCGCCCGCTCCAGTCGTCCTTCTCGGAAGGCGCGCAAAAGGCGATGCCGGCCGTCGTGAACGTTTTCTCCAGCAAGGACGGCAACCTGCCGCCCGACCCGCGTGCGAAAGACCCGCTGTTCCGCTACTTCTTCGGTGACAAGAACAAGCGCAAGAGCGATGAGCCGCCTGCGTCGAATCTGGGCTCCGGCGTCATCGTCAGCTCGGAAGGTTACATTCTAACGAACCAGCATGTCGTCGACGGGGCGGATCAAATTGAAGTCGCCCTCGCCGATGGTCGCACGTCCAGCGCGAAAGTGATCGGCGTCGATCCCGAAACCGACCTCGCCGTGCTGAAGATCAACATGACCAACCTGCCGGCCATCACGCTCGGCAGGATGGATCAGACGCGTGTCGGCGATGTCGTGCTCGCGATCGGCAATCCGTTCGGCGTAGGCCAGACGGTCACGATGGGCATCGTCAGCGCGCTCGGGCGCAATCACCTTGGCATCAACACGTTCGAGAATTTCATCCAGACCGACGCGGCCATCAATCCCGGCAACTCGGGCGGCGCACTGGTGGATGTGAACGGCAATCTGCTCGGCATCAACACCGCGATCTACTCGCGCAGCGGCGGCTCACTCGGCATCGGCTTCGCGATTCCCGTGTCGACCGCGCGCAGCGTGCTGGAGAGCATCATCACGACGGGCACGGTCACGCGCGGCTGGATCGGCGTGGAACCGCAGGACGTGACGCCGGAAATCGCCGAATCGTTCGGGCTGGACCAGAAGTCGGGCGCGATCGTGGCGGGCGTGCTGCAGGGCGGCCCGGCGGACAAGGCGGGCATCAAGCCGGGCGATATCCTCGTGTCCATCAACGAAGACGCCATCACCGACACCACGCGCCTCTTGAATGTCGTCGCGCAGATCAAGCCAGGCACATCGGTGAAGGTTCACCTGATGCGCAAGAACAAGGAGCTGGACGTCAACGTGATGATCGGCAAGCGTCCCGCGCCGCCACGCGCAGCGCAGATGCCGGACGACGAAGGCGATCAGGGTGACCAGGGCGACGAATAGAACCTCGTCGCGCTGAAAGCAAAAAGGCAGCTTCGAGAAATCGAAGCTGCCTTTTTTTGCACCACCGCGCCGCGACAATAAGCCGCACCTACTCCGCGGCCGCTTCCTCGCTTTTAACCCGTTCCTTGCCGACCACCAGCCGCGCCGCGATGATCCCCGCCTCATACAGGATGACGAGCGGAATCGCGAGAATCAGCTGCGAGAAGACGTCCGGCGGCGTGACGACCGCCGAAATGACGAACGCGCCAACGATCACGTAAGGTCGAATCTGCTTGAGCTTCTGAATTGACACGACGCCCATGCGCGCGAGCAACACCACGACGATGGGCACCTCGAACGTCACGCCGAACGCGAGGAACATCGTCAGCACGAAGCTCAGGTAATTGTCGATATCCGTCGTCATTTCCGCGCCGAGCGGCGCGTTGTAGTGCGCCATCACGCGGAAGATCGTCGGGAAGACGACGAAATACGCGAACGCCATGCCGCACAGGAAAAGCGTGTAGCTGCTGAACACCAGCGGCGCGACGAGCTTCTTCTCGTGCTGATACAAGCCGGGCGCGACGAACGCCCAGACCTGATACAGCACGATCGGCAGCGCGATCACGAAGGCGACGAGCATCGTCACCTTCATCGGGACGAAGAACGAGCCGGTGACGTCGGTGACGATCATCTTGCCGTCGGCCGGCAGGTTCTGCATCAGCGGACGCGCCAGCAGCTTGAAGATGTCCGGCGCCCAGTACACCAGCGAGACGAACACCACGATGACCGAAGCCCCTGCGCGGATGATGCGGTCGCGCAATTCGACCAGATGCGAAATGAACGTCTCTTCGACGGGCTCTTCTTTAGTGTGTTGCGGGTCGCTCACGCCGGCCCTCGGTAAAAATCATCGATGGAAGGAAACGCGGCTCGCTCAGAAGAACTTCGTCTGCCGGCGCAGGGTGGCGGGCGTGTGACGCGCAACGCGCGCCGCGCCCGACTGAACCCGCGTACGACGCGAGGTCGTGCGCTTGTACCAGTTGGGAATCGCGGCTTGCTTGACGCGCCAGTTCTTGCGCTTGACCGACGTCGATGACGACGTGCTGGCCCAAGGCTTGTCCGACGCGGCGCTGTCCGCCGATTCCGCCGCGCCGCCCGCGATGCTCGGCGCGACCGACGTACCCTCCTTCCATGCATCGTTCAATTCGGATTCGTGGCGACGCAGTGTGTCGTGAATCGACGACTCCACGTTCGACGCCGCGGTTTCGAACTCGGTGCGCATTTTCTTCAGCTCATCGAGTTCCATTTCACGAGTGACTTCCGACTTGACGTCGTTGATGTAGCGCTGCGCGCGCCCGAACAGCGCGCCCGCGGTGCGGGCGACGCCGGGCAGGCGCTCCGGTCCGAGGACCACCAGCGCCACGACGCCGATGACCGCCATTTTGGTCAGACCGAGATCGAGCATTGAACGAGAAGTGAATGGTTGCGGTCGGCGGCCTGATTAACGGTAGTCGCCCGAGCGGGACTTGTCCTTCGCCTCGACGTCCACCGCGCCGTTACGCGGCAGTTCGCGCTGATCGGCGGAATTGGCCGGCGTTTCGCCCTCGCGCATGCCTTCCTTGAAACCCTTGACCGCGCCGCCCAGATCGCCGCCGATGTTGCGCAACTTCTTCGTGCCGAAAACGAGCGCCACGATCAACAGAACGATCAACCAATGCCAAATGCTTAACGAACCCATGAATGAAAACTCTCCGTGATTCCGCCCCGATTTGGGTGCCGGGAACGGAAGATCGGCCTTTCGACCGCAGCCGAGGCAGACCGCCTCAGCGTCAACTATCGATTTTGCTCGCCCAATATTTCATTGGAAAGGAAAAAGCCGCAAACAAGGATCGCGACTTACCCCATTCGGCGCCACGGGCGCTCGCCGGCTAACAAATGCGCGTGGATGTGATAAACCTCCTGCCCGCCGCCCGGCCCGGTATTTATTACCGTGCGAAAACCGGTGTTCCCTCCCGTGTAGGAGACACCCAGATCTTTCGCCAAACGTCCGACGAGACTCACCATTCTACCAAGCAGCGGACTGTCACTTTCTGTGCAATGCGAAAGTGTTTCAATATGCTTGCGCGGGATGACCAGCACATGCACCGGCGCTGCGGGGTTGATGTCGTTGAAGGCGACGAATTCATCGTCCTCGTAGACCTTCGTGCTCGGAAGCTGCCCCGAGGCGATCTTGCAAAAAATGCAGTTGTCTTGACTCATGGAGTTGCCGGATTTTGTTATCGGTTGTGATCAGAACCACGCGCGCGGTTCGAGCGTCTTGTTCTCGTAGAGGAAGAGCCAGCCCTTGATGATGCGATAAAGCGTCCAGATCCAGGCCGCGCCGATGATAAGAAAGCCCAGCCCCAGCACCCATATCAGCGCGAAGCCGACGACATGCCCCAACAGCGACCACCAGAACGTGCGAATCTGCCAGGTGAAGTGATCTTCGTACGGCGTTCCGGCAGCATCGCTGCGTTTGACGTAGTTGAGGATGATCGCGACGAGCCCCGTCAAACCGCCGGAGAGCCAATACAGCGCATAGAGCGCGTAAAGGATATGCGTGAACGTACGCATGTTGCGCAGACGCTCGGGATCAGTCGAATGTTGAACGACAGGCGGATACGGTTCGTACGGCCGGTTCATGCTTGCTCTCCTTCGCGCGAAGCGAGATGCTCGTCAGCCGCCGTTTTGTTCGCGCTCGCGCGACTTGCGCAGCGCCTTCTCCTCGATGCCCGACAAACCTTCGCGACGTTCCAGTTCCGCGATCACGTCGGCGGGATTCAAGTCGAAATGCGACAGCATCACGAGACAATGAAACCACAAGTCGGCGACTTCACTGACGATCGCCTTCGGGGCGCCGCCATGACGCGCGTCTTTCGCAGCGAGCACGACTTCCGTCGCTTCCTCGCCGATCTTCTTCAGGACCGCGTCGTCACCTTTGTGAAAGAGTCGGGAAACGTAGGATTGTTCCGGATCGCCGCCCTTGCGGCTGTCGATGACGGAGGCGAGGCGCTGCAGCGTGTCGAGCGTGTTGGCTTGCGTCATTTGTAGATGCTTTCTGGGTCTTTCAGGACCGGCTCGACGGCGACCCACTCGCCGTTTTCCGCCGTGCCCTCGAATTTCTGGAAAAAACAGGAATGGCGGCCGGTATGACACGCGATGCCCGATACCTGCTCGACCTTCAGCAGCACGACGTCTTCGTCGCAATCGAGACGCACGTCGTGCACGTGCTGCACGTGGCCCGATTCCTCGCCCTTGAACCACAGGCGCTGGCGTGAGCGCGAGAAGTACACCGCGCGCTTCAGTTCGATGGTTTTCGCGAGCGCCTCGCGATTCATCCACGCGAACATGAGCACGTCGTTGGTCGACGCTTCCTGCGCGATCACCGGCACGAGACCGTGCGCGTCCCACTTCACCTTGTCCAGCCAGGTCATATGATCGCTCACGGCTTACGTCCTCACCGAAATGCCTTGCTCCGCCATGAAGCGCTTCGCCTCGCCGACGGTGTGCTCGCCGTAATGGAAGATGCTCGCGGCCAGCACCGCGTCCGCGTGACCTTCGACGATACCGTCCGCGAGATGCTGCAGCGAGCCGACGCCGCCCGACGCGATCACCGGCACCGGCACCGCGTCCGACACGGCGCGCGTCAGCGCGAGGTCGAAACCGGCTTTCGTGCCGTCGCGATCCATGCTGGTGAGCAGGATTTCGCCCGCGCCGTACTCGGCCATCTTGCGCGCCCATTCGATCGCGTCGATGCCGGTCGCCTTGCGGCCGCCGTGCGTGAACACTTCCCAGCGCGGCGTCTCGCCCTCGGCGGACACGCGCTTCGCGTCGATCGCGACGACGATGCATTGCGATCCGTGCTTGTCGGATGCGTCGCGCACGAGTTGCGGATTCGCGACCGCCGACGAGTTCATGCTGATCTTGTCGGCGCCAGCATTGAGCAGACGGCGAACGTCCTCGACCGCGCGCACGCCGCCGCCGACGGTCAGCGGAATGAACACCTGCGAGGCCACCGACTCGATGATCGGCAGAATCAGATCGCGTTGATCGGAGGTCGCGGTGATGTCGAGAAACGTGAGTTCGTCGGCGCCCTGATCGTCGTAGCGCCGCGCGATTTCGACGGGATCGCCCGCGTCGCGCAGTTCGACGAAGTTGACGCCTTTCACGACGCGGCCAGCGGTCACGTCGAGACAGGGAATGATGCGTTTTGCGAGAGCCATGTCCTTGCCACTACTGATTCGGTACGAAATGAGGGCGGCCGAAGCCGCCCGCGTGCTTCTCAGGGGCGCTCGCGCCGCGCTGAACTACGCGCCGTCGGGTTCGCGCAGCGCGTCGGCGCGGGTCTGGGCAGCCTTGAAATCGAGATCTCCGGAGTAGATCGCGCGGCCGCAGATGACGCCTTCGACGCCGTCATCCTCGACCTCGCAGAGCGACTCGATGTCCGCGATGCTCGACAGCCCGCCGCTCGCGATCACCGGAATCTTCACCGCCTGGGCGAGACGCACGGTCGCGTCGATGTTGATGCCCTGAAGCATCCCGTCGCGGCCGATGTCCGTGTAGATGATCGATTCGCAGCCGTAGTCCTCGAACTTGCGGGCGAGATCGACGACTTCGTGACCGGTCAGCTTGCTCCAGCCGTCGGTGGCCACCTTGCCGTCTTTCGCATCCAGCCCGACGATGATGTGCCCCCCAAACGCGCTGCACGCATCGCGCAGGAAACCGGGGTTCTTCACCGCCGCGGTGCCGATGATCACGTAGGCGAGGCCATCGTCCAGATAGCGTTCGATGGTTTCCAGATCGCGGATGCCGCCGCCGAGTTGCACGGGAATCTCCGTGCCGACTTCGTCGATGATCGCGCGGATCGCGTCGCCGTTCCTCGGTTTGCCGGCGAACGCGCCGTTCAGATCGACGAGATGCAGCCGTCGCGCGCCGCGATCGACCCAATGTCGGGCCATTGCCGCCGGATCTTCTGAAAAAATGGTCGCCTGGTCCATATCGCCTTGCTTGAGGCGCACGCACTGACCGTCCTTAAGATCGATGGCCGGAATGAGCAGCATAGGTATCGCGTATTTTCTGGGTGAAGTTGATCAAAACGGCCCGCGTGCGGTTTTCATGCCTTTCGCGAGCCGTCTCGCTAGTGTAGTACAAGTCTTGCAACGGTCATGCGCCCGTAGTAATAGGCGAAAACGCTAGCGTGCGCGCCATTTCACGGGTTCCAGTGCACGAAATTCCGGTACAGGCGCAAACCGGCGTCCGCGCTCTTTTCCGGGTGAAACTGGGTCGCGAAGATATTGTCGCGCGCGACCGCCGACGTAAATGCGCTGCCGTACATCGTTTCGCCGGATGTATGCGCCGGATTGTCCGGCACGACGTAATAGCTGTGGACGAAGTAGAAGAACGCGCCGTCCGCGACGCCGTCCCAGAGCGGATGCGCCTGCGTCTGACGGACGCGGTTCCAGCCCATTTGCGGCACCTTGAAGCGCGAGCCGTCGTCCTGCAGGAGGCCGTCGAGCTGGAAGCGCACGACCTTGCCCGGCAACAGCCCCAGGCCCTTCGTATCGCCTTCCTCGCTCCAGTCGAACAACATCTGCTCGCCGACGCACACGCCGAGCATCGGCTTCTCGCGCGCCGCCTGCATCACCGCTTCCTGCAGCCCGGATTCGGCCAGATGCGCCATGCAGTCGCGCATCGCGCCCTGGCCCGGCAGCACGACGCGATCCGCCGCATGGATGCCTTGCGGCTGGTCGACGATCGCCACGTTCGCCTCGGGCGCGGCCTTCTTCAGCGCCTGATACACCGAGCGCAGGTTGCCCATTCCGTAATCAACAATCGCAATCGAAGTAGTCATTTCAAAGATGGCATCAAGGCCTTCAAGCCGTTGACGATGAACTCCACCGCCAACGCGGACAACATCAAACCCATGAGACGCGTGCCGATATTGATTCCGGTGCGCCCGACCACGCGCGCGATCGGCTCGGCGAGATTCAGCGCGCCGAAACACAGCCCCGCGATGATCGCGCCCAGCAAGACGAGGCCGAAGCGGTCGTACCAGTGCTGCGCATTGGCAGCATAGACGATCACCGTGCTGATCGAGCCGGGGCCGGTGAGCAGCGGAATCGCGAGCGGCACGACCGCGATGCTGTTGCGCTCCTCGGCTTCCATGCGTTCTTCCGGCGTCGAGCGCGCGTTGCCGACTTGCGCGTTCAACATGCTGATCGCCATGAGCAGCATGATGATGCCGCCGCCCACTTCGAACGAACCGACCGAAATACCGAAGAACGCGATGATCTGCTGCCCGAGCAGCGCCGTCACCGCGATCACGCAGAACACCGAAATGGACGCGACGCGAATCGTGTTGCGTCTTTCGATGTCGGATTGCTGCGCGGTCAGGCTCAAAAAAAACGGTATCGCGCCGATCGGATTGATCAGCGCGAGCAACGATATGAACGACTTGAACAGATCCATCGTGTTTTCGACGCTCGCGCGCCGAAGCGGCGTGAGTCGATCAGAGGCTGCCCTTGGTCGACGGAATCTGCCCCGCCGCGCGTTCGTCCATTTCGACGGCCATGCGCAGCGCGCGGCCGAACGCCTTGAACACGGTTTCGACCTGATGGTGCGCGTTGATGCCGCGCAGGTTGTCGATGTGCAGCGTCACGCCTGCGTGATTCACGAAGCCGCGGAAGAACTCGATGGTGAGATCGACGTCGAACGTGCCGATGCGCGCACGCGTGAACGGCACATGGAATTCGAGGCCCGGACGGCCCGAAAAATCGATCACGACGCGCGACAGCGCTTCGTCGAGCGGCACGTATGAATGCCCGTAGCGGCGAATGCCCTTGCGGTCGCCGATCGCCTTCGCCACAGCTTGCCCGAGCGTGATGCCGGTATCTTCGACGGTATGGTGATCGTCGATATGGAGGTCGCCATGCGCTTCGATTTCCAGGTCGAACAGCCCGTGACGGGCGATCTGGTCGAGCATGTGATCGAGGAACGGGACGCCGGTGGCGAGCTTCTGCTTGCCGGTGCCGTCCAGATCGAGCTTCACACGGATCTGCGTTTCGCTGGTGTTGCGAACGACTTCCGCAAGGCGCATGGTGATTCCTTGAGACTTTCGAAGAGTGAGGTTTAGTTTGGCGCGAGCTTTCTCAGCGCCTCGACCAGGTGTGCGTTTTCTGCGGCCGTTCCGACCGTCAAACGCACGCAATTGGCCAGCAACGGATGCATTTTACCCACGTTTTTGATCAAAACCCGCGAAGTCAGAAGGGTTTCGAAAGCGACGGCGGCGTCCGGCACGCGCACGAGCAGGAAATTTCCCGCGCTCGGATAAACCGTCATGCCGGGCAATGCGGCGACTTCCTGCGCGAGCGCGGCGCGCTGCGCGCGCAGATCGGCGGCCTGGGCGTCGAGCACATCGAGGTGATCGAGCAGGAAATCGACGGTGGCCTGCGTCAGCACGTTGATGTTGTACGGCGGGCGCACCTTGTCGAACTGCATCATCCATTGGGGGCGCCCGGCCATGTAGCCGAGGCGGATGCCCGCGAGTCCCAGCTTCGACACCGTGCGCATCACGACGACGTTGTCGAAGTCCGCCGCGCGCGGCATCCAGCTTTTTTCGGCGAACGGCTGATACGCCTCGTCGATCACGACGAGGCTTTTGCCCGCCGCGGCGATCACGCGTTCCATATCCGCGTCGTCGTAGAGCGTGCCGGTCGGATTGTTCGGGTACGCGAGATAGACGAGCGCGGGCGCGTGTTCCTCGATGGCGGCGATCAGCGCGTCGGCGTCGAGCGTGAAGTCCGGCTTCAGCGGCACGCCGATGAACTCGAGATGCGCGAATTTCGCCGACATCTCGTACATCACGAAACCCGGCACAGGAGCGACGACCTTCGCGCCTGGCTTCGAGCACGCGACCGACATCATGCTGATCAGCTCGTCCGAGCCGTTGCCGAGCAGGACGTCGCAGGCGGCGGGAACGTTCATCGCGCGCTTGATCTTCGCGAGCAGATCCGCGGGACGCGGCGCCGGATAGCGATTCAACGCGACGCCCGCGAGATGCGCGCCGAGTCGTTCGGCGAGATCGGCGGGCAAGGTGTAGGGATTTTCCATCGCGTCGAGCTTGATCAGACCCGTGGCGTCGGGCACGGGATAGCTGGTCATCGCGAGGATGTCGGGACGAATGATGTCTTGTGCTGTCGTCATGATTTCCCGGCGTCTCTCTCGCCGGTCAGGCGGCGGCTCTCAGGCCGCCTCGGTCATTCGGGTCGGCCTGATTCAGCCGATGTTTTTCATTCGATATTCGGCGCTCTTCGCATGCGCCTGCAAGCCTTCGCCGTACGCCAGCTCCGCCGCGATTTCGCCGAGCGTCTGCGCGCCGTCCGCGCTCACTTCGATCACGCTCGAACGCTTCATGAAATCGTACACGCCGAGCGGCGACGAAAAGCGCGCGGTGCGCGAGGTCGGCAGCACGTGATTCGGACCGGCGCAGTAGTCGCCGAGGCTTTCGCTCGTGTAGCGGCCGAGGAACATCGCGCCTGCGTTGTGGATTTGCGCGGCCCACTGATGCGGATCGAGCGCGGAAATCTCCAGATGCTCCGGCGCGATGTCGTTCGCGATGGCGCACGCTTCGCTCATGTCCTTCACCTTGATGAGCGCGCCGCGGTCTTCGAGCGAACGCTGGATGACGTCGCGGCGCGGCATCGAAGGAAGCAGTTCGACGATCGCATCCTCGACGCGCTGGATGAAGTTGTCGTCCGGGCACAGCAGAATGGATTGCGCGAGCTCGTCGTGCTCGGCTTGCGAGAAAAGGTCCATCGCGACCCAGCGCGGATCGGTGGTCGCATCGCAAATGACGAGAATTTCGGACGGCCCCGCGATCATGTCGATGCCCACCGTCCCGAACACGCGACGCTTCGCCGACGCGACATACGCATTGCCCGGACCGCAGATCTTGTCGACCGCGGGCACGCTTTGGGTGCCGTACGCGAGCGCGCCGATCGCCTGCGCGCCGCCGATCGTGAACACGCGGTCCACGCCGCCGAGCAGCGCCGCCGCGAGCACGAGCGGATTTTTCACGCCGTCGGGCGTCGGCACGACCATCACGATTTCCTTCACGCCCGCGACGCGCGCCGGAATCGCGTTCATCAGCACCGACGACGGATACGCCGCCTTGCCGCCCGGTACATAGATGCCCGCGCGTTCGAGCGGGGTGACTCTCTGGCCGAGCACGGTGCCGTCGGCTTCGGTGTATTGCCAGCTATGACTGCCGCATTCGATGCGCTGCTTCTCGTGATAGCCGCGCACGCGCGCCGCCGCCGCTTCGAGCGCCGCGCGCCGCTTCGGTTCGAGCCCTTCGAGCGCGGCTTCCATTTCGGACAGCGGCAATTCGAGCGCCGCGACGCTTTCCGCCTTCAGGCGATCGAACTTGTTGGTGTACTCGAGCACGGCCTGATCGCCGCGCGCCTTCACATCCGCGAGAATCTGCGCGACCGAGCGCTCGATCGCTTCGTCCTCGCTCGCTTCGAACGCGAGCACCGCACGCAGCGCCTTCTGAAAACCATCGGCGCTGGAATCGAGTTTGCGAATCTTGATAGACATGCTGGTTTTCCGTTTTGCTGATGGCGCGCCGCAGCGTGCGGCTCGCCTAATTTCCGGTTGCCGCCGTGGCGCGCTCGAAAGCATCGAGGTAGGGCTTGAGCGCCGCGCGCTTCAACTTGAGCGCCGCCTGATTCACGACGAGGCGCGACGAAATCTGCATGATCTCTTCGACCTCGACGAGGTTGTTCGCCCGCAACGTGCCGCCCGAGCTGACCAGATCGACGATCGCATCCGCGAGCCCGACGAGCGGCGCGAGCTCCATCGAACCGTACAGCTTGATCAGATCGACGTGCACGCCCTTCGACGCGAAATGCTGACGCGCGGTCTCGGTGTACTTTGTCGCGACGCGCAGACGCGCGCCCTGGCGCACCGCGTTCGCGTAATCGAAGCCGGCTTTCACGGCCACCGACATGCGGCAACGCGCGATGTCCAGATCGACCGGCTGATACAGACCGCCGCCGCCATGCTCGATCAGCACGTCCTTGCCCGCGACGCCGAAATCCGCCGCGCCGTATTCGACGTAGGTCGGAACATCGGTCGCGCGCACGATGATCACGCGCAGGTTCGGGTTCGTGGTCGGCAGAATCAGCTTGCGCGAGCTTTCCGGGTCTTCCGCCACCTGCACGCCGGCGGCGGCGAGCAGCGGCAGCGTTTCCTCGAAGATACGCCCTTTCGACAGAGCGAGCGTGAGGGGCGCGCTCGGCTCGACCGACGACGACGTCTGCGGGAGCGAGCTCATTGCTCGCTCCCGCTGCCCTTGATGCGGCGCACGTTCGCGCCGACGGCCGTCAGCTTCGATTCCATGCGGTCGTAGCCGCGATCCAGATGATAGATGCGGTCGATCAGCGTCTCGCCGTCCGCGCACATCGCCGCGATCACGAGGCTCGCCGACGCGCGCAGATCGGTCGCCATGACCTTCGCGCCAGACAGCTTCTCGACGCCGGACACGAGCGCCGTATTGCCGTCGATGGTGATGCTCGCGCCGAGACGGTTCAGCTCCTGCACGTGCATGAAGCGGTTCTCGAAGATCGTCTCGACGACCTGCGACGTGCCATTCGCGATCGTATTGAGCGCCATGAATTGCGCCTGCATGTCGGTCGGGAACGCCGGATATTCGGACGTGCGGATGCTCACCGCGCTGGCGCGCTTCGCCATACGCACGCGCATCCAGTCGTCGCCTTCCTCGATGGACACGCCGGCTTCGCGCAGTTTGGCCGTGACGGCGTCGAGCAGATGCGAGCTCACGCGCCGCAGCGTGACATCGCCGCCGGCGGCCGCGACCGCGCACAGGAACGTGCCCGCTTCGATGCGGTCCGGCACGACGTCGTGCTTCGCGCCATGCAGCTTGTCGACGCCCTGAATCACGAGCCGGTCCGTGCCGATGCCGTCGATCTTCGCGCCCATCTTCACGAGCAGGTGCGCGAGATCGCTCACTTCCGGTTCGCGCGCGGCGTTCTCGATCACGGTCTCGCCTTCGGCCAGCACCGCCGCCATCAGCAGGTTCTCGGTGCCGGTGACGGTGATCATGTCGGTGATGATGCGCGCGCCCTTCAGACGCTTCGCGCGCGCTTCGATGAAACCGTGCTCGATGTTGATCTCGGCGCCCATCGCCTGCAGGCCCTTGATGTGCTGATCGACCGGACGCGCGCCGATCGCGCAGCCGCCGGGCAGCGACACCTTCGCCTCGCCGAATCGCGCCACGAGCGGCCCGAGCACGAGAATCGACGCGCGCATCGTCTTCACCATTTCATACGGCGCGATGAGCTGGTCGACTTTCGATGCATTGAGGCTCACGCGACCGTCGCTCGCGACTTCCGACTGCACGCCCATCTGGCGCAGCAGCTTCAACATCGTGCGAACGTCCTGCAGATTCGGCACGTTCGACAGATGCATGTCGTCGGCGGTGAGAAGGGTCGAGCACAGAATCGGCAGAGCCGCGTTCTTCGCGCCCGATACGGTGATTTCGCCGGAGAGCTTCGCGCCCCCCGTGATGACCAGTTTGTCCATTGCTTGTCCTTCGACCGAGCTTCCTGCTGCGGAGCCGTTCTCGGCGCCGCGGTTGTCTTGAATGAATCGCACGCTTTACTGCCTTTGTCTGCCGGTGATGCCGGTATTGCTTGGGTTGAGTCGTATGACCTGATTGGCTTCGCCGGGTGGACTCAGGCCGTTTTCCACTCGTCGGGGGTGAGGGTCTTCATGCTGAGCGCATGAATCTCCTCGCGCATGCGCTCGCCGAGCGCCGCATAAACCAGTTGATGACGCGCGATCAGCCGCTTGCCGACGAACGCATCGCTCACGATGGTCGCGAAAAAGTGCTGGCCGTCGCCTTCCACTTCGAGATGCTGGCAGGACAAGCCGCCAGCGATGTAGTCCTTCACCTGCTCCGGAGTCGGCAACATGGAAGTCTCCTTGAATTAGTGACGCAGCTTGTAGCCGCTCGCGAGCAATCGCACGGCGATCAGCGCCAGCACGGCGAGAAATCCGCCGACGATGCCGAGGCTCACCAGCGGATCGACGTCGGACAGGCCGAAGAAGCCGTAACGGAAGCCGTCGATCATGTAGAAGAACGGATTCAGATGCGACACCGCGCGCCACAGCGGCGGCAGCGTATGAGTCGAGTAGAACACGCCGGAAAGAAACGTGAGCGGCATGATCAGGAAGTTCTGGAACGCGGCGAGTTGATCGAACTTGTCGGCCCAGATGCCCGCGATCAGACCCAGCGTGCCGAGAATGCCCGAACCGAGGATCGCGAACGCAATGATGTAGAACGGCGCCGAAAAAGACATCGGGATGAACCATATCGTCACGATGAACACGCCGAGGCCCACGCACAGCCCGCGCACGACCGACGCCAGCACATACGCAAAGAACATTTCCCAATGCGCGATCGGCGGCAGCAGCACGAACACGAGGTTGCCGGTGATCTTCGACTGGATCAGCGACGACGAACTGTTCGCGAACGCGTTCTGCAGCACGCTCATCATCACGAGGCCGGGCACGAGAAAGCTCGTGTAGCCGACGCCCGGATACACCTGCACATGCCCCGACAGCGCGTGACCGAAGATGGTCAGATACAGCAGCGCCGTGACGACCGGCGCGAGCACGGTCTGAAACGAAACCTTCCAGAAGCGCAGCAGCTCCTTGTAGAACAACGTCTGGAAACCGCTCATGAAAGTCCCTCGACCACTTCCGGCTCGTTCATCACCTGCACGAACACGTCTTCCAGATCGGCCTTGCGCACTTCGATTTCATCGAACGTGCAGCCCGCCGTGCGGCATTTCGCGAGAATCGGCTCGACTTCGTCGTAGCTCGCGAGACGCAGCAGATGCTGCGTGCCCGACACCGCGTGCGGATCGACTTCGAGTGCGCGCAACTCGGCAGGCAACGCACCGTTCGACAGACGCAGATACAACTGCATGCCCGAAAAGCGCTGCAACAGCGTGCTGGTGCGCTCCAGCGCAACCACTTCACCGCGACGAAGCATCGCCAGCCGGTGGCACAGCGATTCGGCTTCTTCGAGATAGTGCGTCGTGAGCACGATCGTGTGGCCTTCGCGATTCAGGCGCGAGATGAACTTCCACAGCGTCTGGCGCAATTCGACATCGACGCCGGCCGTGGGCTCGTCGAGCACGATCACCGGCGGACGATGCACGAGCGCCTGAGCTACGAGCACGCGGCGCTTCATCCCGCCCGACAGCGCGCGCGTGTTGACGTCGGCCTTCTCGGTGAGATCGAGATTGGCCATGACCTCATCGATCCAGTCGTCGTTGTTGCGCAAGCCGAAGTAGCCGGATTGAATCCGGAGCGACTCGCGCACGGTGAAGAACGGATCGAACACCAGTTCCTGCGGCACGACGCCGAGCGCCCGCCGCGCCGCCCGGAAGTCGCTGACGACATCGTGGCCGCGCACGGTGATGGTGCCGCTATCGGCGCGGGCCAGACCGGCCAGAATGCTGATCAACGTGGTCTTGCCCGCGCCGTTGGGACCGAGCAAGCCGAAGAACTCGCCCTCTTCCACCGTGAGGCTCACGCCTTTGAGCGCCTGGAGATCCTTGTAGCGCTTCCTGACGTTTCGGATTTCTATGGCTGACATGTGGACAGTGCGCGCCTGACACGGCCGCGCCTCGATTGTGCGGATTCGCTTGACGGACCCGGACTCAGACAAAAAGGGCCGGGTACAGGCCCGAAAAAAACGTTTGATTATAGGGCAAAGCGGCTGGGGCCGACTTCGGAGCGATCCTGATTGCGGCAGCGAAGCGTGCTGCCGCGATTCTGCGCGGAGTCAGAACAGGATCAATGTCGGAACGAGAGGAGCGTATCGACGCCGTAGGCGCGCGCAAGACTCACGAGCCCGGAAGGAAGGTTGACGACGCCCAGTGCGGCGCCGCGCGCGGACGCTGCGCGTTGCCATGCGAGCAGCACGGCGAGCGCGGAGGAATCGAACTGCGTGAGCGGTGCGCAATCGACTTCGGTCGCGCCAGCTGCGATGCGCGACAGACCCGAATCGAGCGCGGCCTTCGCGCTCTCGTGGGTCAGCGTTGCGGCCGTCTGGAAACGGCCGCCCGTGGCTGGCGTGCTCACGATGCCTTGCCGCCCGCGAGTTGCTGGTTACGTTGCGTCAGGAACTGCAGCAGACCGCCCACGCCGTTCTGCGAGATCTGCTCGTTGAACTGCTGTTGATACGCCTGAATGAGCCACGCGCCGAGCACGTTGATGTCGTACACGCGCCAGCCTTGCGCCGTCTTGTACAGACGATAGTCGAGTTCGACCGGCGAGCCGTTGTTCATCACGACCGAGCGGACCACGACGTCGGTGTCGTCCGGATTCGCGCGGAACGGCTTGTACTGAACCGTCTGGTTGCGCACTTGCGCGAGCGCGCCCGAGTACGTGCGGATCAGCAGCATCTTGAACTGCTCGACGATCTGCTTCTGCTGCTCCGGCGTCGCCGAATTCCAGTTGCGGCCCATCACCAGGCGCGTCGTGCGCGTGAAATCCGTGTACGGCAGGATCTTCTGGTTGACGAGTTCGGTGATCTTGTTGATATCGCCCGATTGAATCTTCGGGTCCGACTTGATTTCGTCGAGGACTTGCTGCGTCACCGTCTTGATCAGCACGTCGGGCGCGCTCGAGTCGACGCTTTGCGCCGACGCCGCGCCGCAGACCGCCATGAACATCGCGAAGAGGGGGAGAAGCAAAAGTTTTTTCATCACAGATCCTGCAAAAGTAAATGGCTTCGGTTTGAGCGTGCGGCCTGAACCGAGTTCAGGCCGCACAGCGTTCAAATCGTAAGAAATGACGTTAGATATGTTACCGCGCGTTAGGGAAATCCCGCTCAACGCAAGCGGAATGAAGGGAAACCCGCCGGCGGAACGTACTGATTGCCCGGCACCGTGTTGCTGGGCCCACTTGCGGGAGCAGGCGCAGCGGCCGTGCCCGATGCCGGCGCGGCGGCTGTGGCCGATGCCCCGTCCGCAGGGGCCGCGCCTTCGGTATCGCCATAGTTCGGCAACGGCGCTTCGCCGTAATCCGGCGCATCATTCTCGCCGCCGGAGATCAGATACTGACGGCGTTGCAGGTACGCGTTGCGTACGAACGAATATTTGTCGAGCGCGGCGTCGGCGAGCACGTCAGTCGCGCCCAGCAGATTCGCGCGCACATTGATGAGGTTCACGCCATACAGCGCCCAGCTCACCGAATCCGGGCTCACATAGGTGAGCGGATTGCCGAAATAGTCGACGACAAGGCCAGCGGAATCCCGCACGGTGCTCGGCCCGAGCAGCGGCAGCACGACATACGGGCCGGACGGCATGCCATAGTGGCCGAGCGTCAGGCCGAAATCACCGGCGTGCTTCGGCAGCTTCGCGATGGTCGCGACGTCGAACAGACCGCCGACGCCGAACACCGTATTGATCGCGACACGCATGATGTCCGACACGCCGTCCGCGATCTTCAACTGCAGCAGGTTGTTCGCGGCGATATACACGTCGCCGATATTCGAGAAGAAGTTGGTCACGCTGTTGCGCACCGGCTCCGGCACCGCCCAGACATAACCCTTCGCCACCGGCTTGAACGCGTATTGATCGACGGTATCGTTGATCGTGAACATCGTCCGGTTGTAGCTCTCGAACGGGTCTCCCTTGGTCGGCGTCGTCACCGTCGCGCAACCGACGAGCGCCATGGCGCTCGCCCCGATGATCGCGCGCCGCATCACCATCGCCTGCATGTTCTTCTCCTTATTGAGCCGCGCCCGACGCGCCCATCGCGCTCGCCGCGCCGGGGAAAGCCGGTGCGGGCGCGGGCGCTGCCGGCGCCGCCGATGATTTCGAGGCGCCGGAATCCGCCGCCTTGTTGTAGAGGAACTGGCCGATCAGGTTCTCGAGCACCACGGCCGATTGCGTCATCGTGATGGTGTCGCCGTTCTTCAACATCTGGTCGTCGCCGCCCGGTTCGAGGCCGATGTACTGCTCGCCGAGCAGGCCCGAGGTCAGGATCTTCGCGGACGAGTCCATCGGAAACTGATACTGCTTGTCGATATCGATCGTCACGACGGCCTGGTACGTGTTCGCATCGAAGCCGATGCCGCCGACACGCCCGACCGTCACGCCCGCGCTCTTGACGGGCGCGCGCGCCTTGAGGCCGCCGATGTTGTCGAACTTGAGTTTCACCGCGTAAGTTGGCTGAAACGACAGTGAGCTCATGTTGCCCGCCTTCAGCGCGAGAAACAGCAGCGCCACGAAGCCGAGCACCACGAAGAGGCCGACCCAAAAGTCGAGAGCAGTCTTTTTCATCGTCTTCCCAAAGAGAATCTTTTCGCAGATGGCGCGTGATGGTCTGTGCCCTTCACAACGCCCGCGCCATTGCCCGGCGCCTGCGCTTGGTCCATTAGCTGAACATCAGTGCGGTCAGCAGGAAATCGAGCCCGAGTACGGCGAGCGACGCGTACACGACGGTTTTCGTCGTCGCGCGCGACACGCCTTCCGGCGTTGGTCTTGCCTCGTAGCCCTGAAACAACGCGATGAACGTCACCGCGAAGCCGAACACGATGCTCTTGACGACGCCGTTGCCGACATCGCGCCACACGTCCACGCCACCTTGCATCTGCGACCAGAACGCGCCGGGATCGACGCCGATCAGTATCACGCCGACGACATAGCCGCCGACGATGCCGACCGCGCTGAAAATGGCCGCCAGCACCGGCATGGCGATGATGCCCGCCCACATGCGCGGCGCGACAACCACTTTCAGCGGATCGACCGCCATCATTTCCATCGCGGTGAGCTGTTCGCCCGCCTTCATCAGCCCGATTTCGGCGGTGAGCGAAGTGCCCGCGCGCCCCGCGAACAGCAGCGCCGTCACGACCGGGCCCAGTTCGCGTGTGAGCGACAACGCGACGAGCAGGCCGAGCGCCTGTTCCGAGCCGTAGCGGCTCAGCGTGTAATAGCCCTGCAAGCCGAGCACGAATCCGACGAACAGCCCCGACACCGCGATGATGACGAGCGAATAATTGCCGACGAAGTGGATCTGTTTCGTGACGAGGCGCGGCCGGCGCAACAGCGAAAAGAATTCGAGCACGAGGCGCACGAACATGCGCGTCGCGTAGCCCGCGGTGCCGAAACCGTCGAGCACCCAGCGTCCGAGCGCGCTGATCATGCCTGCCCTCCGATGCCGAAATCCGCGCCGAGCGGCGTGCTCGCGTAGTGGAACTTGAACGGGCCGTCCGGCGTGCCGTCGATGAACTGGCGCACGGTCGGGTCCTGCGATGCGCGCAGTTCCGCCGGCGTGCCTTCGGCGTGGATGCCGCCGTTGGCGATGAAATACACGTAGTCCGCGATCGCGAACGATTCGGGCACGTCGTGCGTCACGAGAATGGAGGTCGCGCCGAGCGCGTCGTTGATCGTGCGGATGAGCTTCGCGGTGATGCCGAGCGAAATGGGATCGAGGCCGGCGAAGGGCTCGTCGTACATCATCAGTTGGGGATCCAGCGCGATTGCGCGGGCGAGCGCCACGCGGCGCGCCATGCCGCCGGAAATCTCCGACGGCGCGAGATCGCGCGCGCCGCGCAGGCCGACGGCGTTGAGCTTCATCAGCACGAGATCGCGGATCAGCGCTTCGGGAAGATCGGTGTGCTCGCGCAGCGGGAAGGCCACGTTCTCGAACACGGTCTGGTCGGTGAAAAGCGCGCCGAACTGGAACAGCATGCCCATCTTGCGACGCAGCGCGTACAGACCCTCGCGCGTTTGCGCGCCGACGTCCTGTCCGCCGAACATCACCTGACCGCGGCTCGCCTTCACGAGGCCGCCGATCAGACGCAAGGTCGTGGTCTTGCCGCAGCCGGAGCCGCCCATGACCGCGACCACCTGCCCACGCGTGAAACGCATGTTCAGGTCCGACAGAATGAGCCGGTCGCCGTAGCCAAAATCGACGTCGCGTAGCTCTAACAGAGTCTCGGAAGAGGCAGGCACTGGATAGGAGATTCCGTAGACGCAAAACGCCGAATTATAGGGCCTGCGCGCAATCGGTGCTTTGCCTAGGTCGGTGCCCTCCTGTTTTTGGGAATTTTCACCGTTGACCTGCAAACATCTGTTGCAGAGCCGAAACCGCCGACGCCGTGTCGGGCGCCTCGGTCACCGCGCGCACCACTGCCGCGCTGGCGACGCCCGTCGCGAGCACATCCGGCATCACCCTGGCGTCGATTCCGCCGATCGCGACGAGCGGCACGCGGCCCGCCAGCAGCCGCACGTAGCGTGCGAGTCGTGCGAGACCTTGCGGTTTCGTCGGCATGACCTTCGTCGTGGTCGGGAAAACCGCGCCGAGCGCCAGATAGCTCGGTTTGAAATGCAGCGCGCGCAACATCTCGTAATAGCCGTGCGTCGAAAGCCCGAGACACAGGCCGGCCTTCGCGATCGCAGCGAGATCGGCGGTCTCGACGTCTTCCTGACCCAGATGGACGCCGTACGCGCCTGCGTCGATCGCTTCGCGCCAGTGATCGTTGATGAAAAGCTGCGCGTCGTGTCGGCGTCCCGCTTCGACCGAACGTGCGATTTCTCGCTGGAGATCCGCGGCGTCGGTCGTCTTGCGGCGCAGTTGCGTGGTGCGCACGCCGAGTTCGAGCACGCGCTCGACCCATTCGGCGCTCGGCAGCACCGGATAAAGGCCGAGGCGATCCGGGCACGCCGGAAATCCGCCTTCGGGCGCGGGCGGCAAATCGGCCACGCGCGGGAAAGTCGCGAAGTCGACGGGCCACGCGTCGTCCTTGTTCTCGTCGCCGGCGCGCCAGGCGAGTGCGAGCGTAAGCGCGTCGTGCGGTTCGAAATTGCAGTCGAGGAACGCGGCGAGCGCGGCCAGCCAATCATCCGACCATTCGCCTTCCAGCGCAAAACGCTCGTCGACGCGCCGCAGCGTAACGCGCCCGCCGTGCGCTTCGAGCAGCGCCGCGCCGCTGGTCGCGAGCCGCCCGGTGTCCGCGTCGTGCGGTTCGGTGAAGACGATCAGATCGTCCGCTTTCGGCGATTCCGGCGCGGTCAGGCAAATACGCCAGCGCGTCTCGGCCACGGGCCAGTTGCCCAGACGCGCGCGAATCCGCTCCGCGACTTCGACGAGTTCGTCCGCGGGCGGCCAGAACACTTCGCGATTCAGCAAGCTCATGCCGCGCCTCCGTCCTGATGCCAGAACGGCATGCCGACGACCGGCGTGCTCGCCTGCGCGCTGTCGCGCTCGGCCATCGGACCGGCGAGGAACGCCATGCGCCCGGCTTCGACGCCGAGCGCGAACGCCCGCGCCATCTGCGGCGGGAACGTCGCCTGCGAAACGGCGGTGTTGAGCAGCACGCCGTCGAAGCCCCATTCCATCACCTGGCACGCGTGCGACGGCACGCCGAGCCCCGCATCGACGATGAGCGGCACGTCCGGCAAGCGCTCGCGCAGCGTGCGCAGTCCGTACGGATTGGTCACGCCCTTGCCGGTGCCGATCGGCGCGCCCCATGGCATCAGCGCCTCGCAGCCGGCATCGAGCAGGCGCCGGCCGATCACCAGATCCTCCGTGCAGTACGGCAGCACCTTGAAGCCATCGCGGATCAGCTTCGCCGCCGCTTCGACGAGCCCGATCGGGTCAGGCTGCAGCGTGTAGTCGTCGCCGATCAGCTCCAGCTTGATCCACGGCGTCTCGAAAACCTCGCGCGCCATGTGCGCGGTCGTCAGCACTTCGTCGACACTCTGGCAACCCGCCGTGTTCGGCAGCAGCGCGACGCCGTGGCGCTTCAATACATCGAAAAAGCCGGCTTCGCCCGTCTCCGACTGGCGGCGCAGCGCGACCGTGACCATGCCCGGCCGCGCGGCGTCGATGGAGTCGGAAAGCGATTGCAGCGACGGATAGCGCGACGTGCCGAGCAGCACGCGGCTCGGAAACGCCTCGCCGTAGAGCATGAGGACGTCGGCGGTCTGTGTGGTCATGGTTCGATCCTTCGGTTCGGAATTCAGCCGCCCGCGACGGGCGACACGATGTCGAGCTTGTCGCCGGCAGCGAGCGTTTTCGTGGCGTGCTGGCCGCGCGCGACGAACTGGCCGTTCAACGCGACCGCGAACGGCGGCTTCGCGCCGAACGCGGCGAGCGCTTCGGTGACGGTGGCGGCATCGGGCAAATCGAATGCGCGCTGATTGATATGGATGTTCATGGCTCTGTTCTCTTTCTCAATGCGACAGCGCCGGCGCCAGCGCGAATTCGCCCTGTAACAGCTCGGGCCAGCGTGCGGCGCGGCGGAAATCGGCGAAGGTGTCGGCATCGGCGACATCGCCCTCGATGAGCGCGCCGGCAAGCGCGCAAGCCGCGTCGGCGACTTCCGGAGCGATCATGAAGCCGTGCCGATACAGCCCGTTCACGCGCAAGGTCCGCGCCCCGTCCCAGGCGATCGCCGGACGGTGATCCGGCAAGGTCGGCCTGCAATGCGCGTTCAGTTCGAGGATGCGCGCCTCGCCGAAGCCCGGATGCACCGCGAACGCGGCGCTCAGCAGTTCCAGCGCCGAGCGCACCGACACGGGCGACATGTCCTCGCCCTCCACTTCGGTCGCGCCGATCACGTACAAATCGTTTTCCTTCGGAGCGATATAGAGCGGATAGCGCGGATGCAGCATCCGCACGGGCCGCGACAGCCCGATACCCGGCGCATGCACGCGCGCGACTTCCCCGCGGATGCCGCGCAGCGCCGGCCACGCGGGCTTGCCGCCGAGTCCACGGCAATCGATGATCCAGCGCGCGTCGGGCATAGCGTCGACCGCTGTGTTCCAGTGCGTGCACACGCCGCGCGCCGCCAGTCCGGCAGCGAGCGCAGCGAGTGCCTGGCGATTGTCGAGCTGGCCCTCGTTCGGCAGCAGCCAGCCCTGCGCGAAACGCGTGCCGAGCGCGGGCTCCGCCTGCGCTAGCTGCGCGCCCGCGAGCTTGACGAAGCCGCCGGCAAGCAGATCGGCGGGCGAGTTGGCGCGCAGGCGGCGCTCGAAGAGCGGCGCCTCGGCGCGGTCGGCGCCGTGCCAGACGACGAGCGTGCCGTTGCGCTGAAAGAACACCGGCTCCGGCAATTGCGCGAGCAGGCGCGGCCAGCGTTCGAGCGACGCCGCCCCGAGCCCGACCACTAGCGGTTCCGCGCTCGCCGCTTCCGCGAGCGGCGCGAGCATCGCGGCAGCGACCCACGCCGCCGATTGCGTGCCCGCCGCGTCGCCGCGTTCATAGAGCGCGACGTCATGCCCCGCGCCCGCGAGTTGCCAGGCGACGAGTCGCCCGACGAGCCCGCCGCCGATAACCGCGAAGTCCGGCCGGCGCGCGTCGCCCTGTTCGATCCTGTTCAATTCGATGTCTCCATAGCGGTAGCGCTGCACTGCACGAGGAGACGAAGTACGCGATCTCGACCGTGCTGGCGCGGCGCCACATCACGAGGACGAAATCAGCTGAGAGAGACCGGCTCGACGCAGGAACCACGCGCCGTGCGGAAAGAAGGTACTGGAAGAGACTGGAGGAATGGCGCGAGGCTCGCGCGTTCTCCGGAAACTTCCCTCGCCGGTATTACCCGGATCGGGTGCAAAGGGTCTCTCTCAGCCTCGCCGCGCTGATGACCGTTCCGGCCACCGATGCACGCGAAGCACCCCTGTTTCGTCGAGGATCATTAAAACATGAAAGCCGAATCCGCTGCAAACCGGGATTGCCCGGCTTTTATCGTGCGCGGCAGCACTCTGGCACAATGCCGCGAACATGGTTCGCGGGACGATCGCGCGAAATTAAGTGAGCGTTAAGAGAACCCCGAAACAATTTGCGGGCCGCGGACATAACATTCGGGCGCCTCGATGTGCGCCAGCAGGAAGCTCATGACCAACACTCGTACCGAAAGCACGCAGCAAAAAGCCGACGAAGTCTCGGCATGGAGCCTCATCAAGCCCTACTGGGTGTCAGAAGAGCGCGGCTTCGCGTGGGGGCTGCTCGTTGCGATCATCGCGATCAACATGACCGTCGTGTATATCAACGTGCGGCTCAACAGCTGGAGCGCGTCGTTCTACAATGCGCTCCAGAACAAGAACGTCACTGAATTCCCGCATCTGCTGCTGATCTTCACCGGGCTCGCTTTCGCCTACATTCTGCTTGCGGTGTATGGGCGGTATCTGCGTCAGATGCTCGGTTTCCGCTGGCGTCAGTGGCTTACCAACAAGTTCCTCGAACAGTGGCTCGGCGACAAGGCGTTCTACCGCATCGAACGCGACCGTCTCGCCGACAACCCCGATCAGCGTATTTCCGACGACCTGCAATCGTTCGCGACCACGACGCTCTCGCTGTCGCTCGATCTGCTTTCGACGCTCGTCACGCTCGTCACTTTCATCACGATTCTGTGGACGCTCGCGGGCGCACTGACGATCACGCTCGGCGGCACGCCGATCAACATTCCGGGCTACATGGTGTGGGCCGCCTCGCTGTATGCGATCGCGGGCTCGCTCATCATCCAGAAGGTCGGGCATCCGCTCGTGTCGATCAATTATCAGCAGCAGAAGGTGGAGGCGGATTTCCGCTTCGGCCTGATCCGCGTGCGCGAGAACGCCGAGCAGATCGCGTTTTACGACGGCATCGCGACCGAAACCGCGAACGCTAAAACCATCTTCCACCGCATCAAGGACAACTGGTGGATGATCATGAAGTACACGAAGCGCATGACCTTCGTGCTGAGCTTCTATGGGCAGATCGCGATCATCTTTCCGATCATGGTCGCCGCGCCGCGCTACTTCGCGGGCGCGTTCTCGTTCGGCGTGCTGATGCAGATTTCATCGGCGTTCGGCACGGTCAGCGATTCGTTTTCGTGGTTCATCAACAGTTATTCGACGTTGGTCGAATGGCGCGCCACCGTCAATCGTCTGCGCGAATTCAAGCGCGTGATGCGCTCGACGCATATCCGCGAGGAAACGTCGCCGGCGACGGAGCACGGCGGCATCAACCTGCACTACACGAGCACGCCTTCGCTCACGACGAACAATCTCGTGCTCGCGCTGCCCAACGGCACGCCGCTCTCGCGCGTGGCGAATGTGTCGATCGAGCCGGGTTCGCGCTGGCTCGTCGTGGGGCCGTCCGGATCGGGCAAGAGCACGTTGATGCGCGCGCTCGCGGGCTTGTGGCCGTTCGGTGACGGCACCATCGATGCGCCCGTCGACGCGAAGATGATGTTCATCCCGCAGATGAGCTATCTGCCGATCGGCACGTTACGCGCGGCGCTTTCGTATCCGTCGCCCGGCGGCACGTTCAGCGACGAAGAATCGCGCGAAATCCTGCGTCTGTGCAATCTCGAGTCTTATGCGGACCGGCTGGAAGAAAGCGCGCACTGGGCGCGGAGTCTCTCGCCGGGTGAGCAGCAGCGGCTGGCCGCGGCGCGCGTGTTGCTGCACAAGCCGGACTTCGTGTTCCTCGACGAAGCCACCAGCGCGCTCGATGCCGAGAACGAACTGCATATCTACAACACGCTCGTCGAGCGGTTGCCGAAGGCGGCGATATTGAGTGTGGCGCATCGCGAGTCAGTGGCGATGTTCCATGATTACAAGATCGAGATCGAGAGGATGTTGGTGGAGGCTTGAGGCGCACGCAGCCAAAGAAAAAAGGCCACGCACTGCATGGCCTTTTTCATCAATCGATCAATCTTCAACGACTTACCGCGGCAACTCGCTCGAACCCATCAGATACGCATCCACCGAGCGCGCACACTGGCGGCCTTCACGAATCGCCCAGACCACGAGCGACTGCCCGCGCCGCATATCGCCCGCCGTGAAAACCTTGTCCACCGACGTGTAATACGCCTTGTCGCCCTCGGTCGCCGCGCGCACGTTGCCGCGCGCATCCTTCTCGACGCCGAACGCATCCAGCACCGGCGAAACCGGTTGCGTGAAGCCCATCGCGAGCAGCACGAGATCGGCCTTCATTTCGAACTCGCTGTTCGGCACTTCCTGCATCTTGCCGCCCTTCCACTCGACGCGCACCGCGATCAGCTTCTCGACCTTGCCGTTCTTGCCTTCAAAACGCTTCGTCGCCACCGACCAGTCGCGCTCGCAACCTTCTTCATGCGACGACGACGTGCGCAGCTTGATCGGCCAGTACGGCCACACGAGCGGCTTGTTTTCCTCTTCGGGCGGTTGCGCGAGCAGTTCGAACTGCGTGACGTCCTTCGCGCCATGACGATTCGACGTGCCGACACAATCCGAACCCGTATCGCCGCCGCCGATCACGACGACATGCTTGCCCTTCGCGAGCAGCTGATCCGTCAGCTTGTCGCCGGCGTTGACCTTGTTCTGCTGCGGCAGGAATTCCATCGCGTAGTAGATGCCTTCGAGCTCGCGCCCAGGCACCGGCAGATCGCGCGGCATTTCCGAACCGCCCGCGATCACGACCGCGTCGAACTGTTCCTTCAGTTCATCCGGCGTGATGGTTTCCTTCGCCGTATTCGCGATGTATTCCGGCAATGCGTCCTTACCGACGAACACGTTCGTGCGGAACGACACGCCTTCCGCTTCCATCTGGCGCATGCGGCGATCGATCAGCCACTTTTCCAGCTTGAAGTCGGGAATGCCGTAACGCAGCAGACCGCCGATGCGATCGTTCTTCTCGAACACGACGACTTCATGCCCCGCGCGCCCGAGCTGTTGCGCGGCCGCGAGACCCGCAGGGCCCGAACCGACGACCGCGACCTTCTTGCCGGTCTTGTGCTTCGGCGGCTGCGGCACGACCCAGCCTTCGGCGAAGGCTTTGTCGATGATCGCGTGCTCGATCGACTTGATGCCGACCGGATCGTCGTTGATGCCGAGCGTGCACGCCGCTTCGCACGGCGCCGGACAGATGCGGCCCGTGAACTCCGGGAAGTTGTTAGTCGAGTGCAGCACGTTGATCGCGCTCTTCCAGTCTTGCTGGAACACGAGATCGTTGAAGTCCGGAATGACGTTGTTGACCGGGCAGCCGTTGTTGCAGAACGGAATGCCGCAGTCCATGCAGCGCGCGCCCTGAACCTTGGCGTCTTCATCCGTCAGCGCGGCGACAAATTCCTTGTAGTGCTTGACGCGGGTCAGCGGTGCTTCGTACGCCTCGTGGCGGCGCTCGAACTCGAGAAAACCGGTTGCCTTGCCCATTTCTTTCTCTGTATTTGGTGAGGATCGCACTCTCCGATGCACACGCACCGGAGAGCCTTTCTAAATGTTGTGACTCGGCCTCAAGCCGCGATGGCGTCCTTCGACTTCTTCGCGCCCATCTCCGTGAGTGCGCGCTTGTACTCGGTCGGGAACACCTTGACGAACTGACGGCGAGCCGAGTCCCAGTTCTCGAGCAGCGACTTCGCGCGCGGCGAACCGGTGAACTGGAAGTGACGCTCGACCAGACCCTTGAGCAGCGCTTCGTCGGTCTTGCCCGCGTGCCACAGCACGCGATCCACCGTGCGTTCCTGTTCGGCCTGTTGAAGCACCGGATCGAGCGCGACCATCGACTTGTTGCACTTGCCGGCGAACGCGCCGTCCGGGTCGTACACGAACGCGATGCCGCCCGACATGCCCGCCGCGAAGTTGCGGCCCGTCTCGCCGAGCACCACCACCGTGCCGCCCGTCATGTATTCGCAACCGTGATCGCCCGTGCCTTCGACGACTGCCGTCGCGCCCGAATTGCGCACGCAGAAGCGCTCGCCCGCGACGCCGCGGAAATACGATTCGCCTTCGATCGCGCCGTACATCACAGTGTTGCCGCAGATGATGTTTTCTTCGGACTTGCCGCGGAAGTCGTTGGTAGGGCGAATGATGATGCGTCCGCCCGACATGCCCTTGCCGACATAGTCGTTGCCGTCGCCGACGAGGTCGAGCGTCACGCCCTTCGCGAGGAACGCGCCGAAGCTCTGGCCCGCCGTGCCCTTCAGCTGGATGTGGATCGAGTCGTCGGGCAGGCCGTCGTGACCGTGCTTCTTCGCGATCAGGCCGGACAGCATCGCGCCGACCGTGCGGTTCACGTTGCGCACCGGCTGGATGAACGACACATGCTCGCCCTTCTCGATCGCCGCCTTCGACTTCTCGATCAGCACGTGATCGAGCGCCTTGTCGAGGCCGTGATCCTGGACGTCCACGTGCTTGCGTGCGACTTCCTCGCCCACCGGCACCTGATAGAAGATGCGCGAGAAGTCGAGACCCTTCGCCTTCCAGTGTTCAATGCCCTTCTTCATGTCGAGCAGATCGACGCGGCCGATGAGGTCATCGAACTTGCGGATGCCGAACTGCGCCATGATCTCGCGCACTTCTTCCGCGACGAAGAAGAAGAAGTTGACGACGTGTTCCGGCTGGCCCGAGAACTTCGCGCGCAGCACCGGGTCCTGCGTCGCGACGCCGACCGGGCACGTGTTCAGATGGCACTTGCGCATCATGATGCAGCCTTCGACGACGAGCGGCGCCGTCGCGAAGCCGAACTCGTCCGCGCCGAGCAGCGCGCCGATCACGACGTCGCGGCCGGTCTTCATCTGGCCGTCGGCCTGCACGCGGATGCGGCCGCGCAGGCGGTTCAGCACCAGCGTCTGCTGTGTTTCAGCAAGGCCGAGTTCCCACGGCGTGCCCGCGTGCTTGAGCGACGACAAGGGCGACGCGCCCGTGCCGCCGTCATGTCCCGCGATCACGACGTGATCGGCCTTCGCCTTCGCAACACCGGCGGCAACCGTGCCGACACCGACTTCGGACACCAGCTTCACCGAAATGCTCGACGCCGAATTCACGTTCTTCAGATCGTGAATGAGCTGCGCGAGGTCTTCGATCGAATAGATGTCGTGGTGCGGCGGCGGCGAAATCAGGCCGACGCCCGGCACCGAGTAACGCAGCTTGCCGATGTACTCGGACACCTTGTGACCCGGCAACTGGCCGCCTTCACCCGGCTTCGCGCCTTGCGCCATCTTGATCTGGATCTGATCCGCCGACGACAGATACTCCGCCGTCACGCCGAAACGGCCCGACGCGACCTGCTTGATCTTCGAGCGCAGCGAATCGCCGTCCTTCAGCGGGATGTCGGTGACGACTTCCTTGCCGATGATCGATTGCAGCGTGTCGCCGTTCTTGATCGGAATGCCGCGCAGTTCGTTGCGATAACGCGTTTCGTCCTCGCCGCCTTCGCCCGTGTTCGACTTGCCGCCGATGCGGTTCATCGCCACCGCCAGCGTCGCGTGCGCTTCGGTCGAAATCGAGCCGAGCGACATCGCGCCAGTCGCGAAGCGCTTGACGATGTCCTTCGCCGATTCCACTTCATCCAGCGGAATCGCCTTGGTCGGCTCCACCTTGAACTCGAACAGACCGCGGAACGTCATGTGACGCTTCGTCTGGTCGTTGATGATGTGCGCGTATTCCTTGTACGTCTGATACGAATTGCTGCGCGCCGAGTGCTGCAGCTTGGCGATCGCATCTGGCGTCCACATGTGCTCTTCGCCGCGCACGCGGTACGCGTACTCGCCGCCCGCGTCGAGCATGGTCGCGAGGACCGGGTTGTCGCCGAACGCATCGCGGTGCAGACGAATCGCTTCTTCCGCCACCTCGAAGATGCCGATGCCGCCGACCTTCGTCGCCGTGCCCTTGAAATACTTCTCGACCAGTTCGGAGGACAGGCCGACGCCTTCGAAGATCTGCGCGCCGGTGTAGGACATGTACGTCGAGATGCCCATCTTCGACATGACCTTCAGGAGACCCTTGCCGACTGCCTTCGTGAAGTTGTAGATGACCTTGTCGGCCGACAGATCGCCCTTCAGGCCTTCGGCCATGTTGGCGAGCGTTTCCAGCGCGAGATACGGGTGAACGGCTTCCGCGCCGTAGCCCGCGAGCAGCGCGAAGTGATGCGTCTCACGCGCCGAACCCGTTTCCACGACGAGACCCGTGCTCGTGCGCAGGCCATGCGCGACGAGATGCGAGTGAATCGCCGACGTGGCGAGCAGCGCCGGAATCGCGACGTTGTCGCGGTCCATCTTGCGATCGGACACGATCAGGATGTTGTAGCCGGATTTCACGGCATCGACCGCTTCCGCGCACAGCGACGCGATGCGCGCTTCGACGCCTTCCTTGCCCCACGCCGCCGGATAGCAGATGTTCAGTTCATACGAGCTGAACTTGCCGCCGGTGTATTTATCGATCGCGCGGATCTTGGCGATGTCCTTGAAGTCGAGCACGGGCTGCGACACTTCGAGACGCATCGTCGGGTTGATGTTGGTCGTGTCGAGCAGGTTCGGCTTCGGACCGATGAACGAGTTGAGCGACATCACCAGGTTTTCGCGGATCGGATCGATCGGCGGGTTCGTCACCTGGGCGAACAACTGCTTGAAGTAGTTGTACAGCGTCTTGTTCTTGTTGGACATGACTGCCAGCGGCGAATCGTTGCCCATCGAGCCGACGGCTTCCTCGCCCGCTTGCGCCATCGGCGCCATCAGGAACTTGAGGTCTTCCTGCGTATAGCCGAATGCCTGCTGGCGGTCCAGCAGCGCGGCGGCTTCGCGGCGTTGCGTCTCGACGTCTTCCGCCTTCGGCTCGATCTCGTCGAGCTTGATGCGCACGGCGTCGATCCAGCTCTTGTACGGTTTCGCGTTGGACAGGTTGTCCTTCAGTTCCTTGTCCTCGATGATGCGGCCCTGCTCCATGTCGATCAGGAACATCTTGCCCGGCTGCAGACGCCACTTCTTGACGATCTTCGACTCCGGAATCGGCAGCACGCCGGATTCCGACGCGAGGATCACGAGATCGTCGTCGGTGACGAGATAGCGCGCCGGACGCAGACCGTTGCGGTCGAGCGTCGCGCCGATCTGGCGGCCGTCCGTGAACGCGATCGCGGCGGGGCCGTCCCACGGCTCCATCATCGCGGCGTGGTATTCGTAGAACGCGCGGCGGTTGTCGTCCATCAGCGTGTGCTGTTCCCACGCTTCGGGGATCATCATCATCATCGCGTGGACGAGCGGGTAGCCGGCCATCACGAGCAGTTCGAGACAGTTGTCGAACGATGCCGTATCCGACTGGCCCGGATAGATCAGCGGCCAGAGCTTCGGCAGATCGTCGCCGAGCACGTAGGACGCGATTGCACCCGTGCGCGCGTTCAGCCAGTTGACGTTGCCCTTCACGGTGTTGATTTCACCGTTGTGCGCGATCATGCGGTACGGGTGCGCAAGCTCCCACGCCGGGAACGTGTTGGTCGAGAAGCGCTGGTGCACGAGCGCGAGCGCCGAGACGACGCGCTCGTCCTGCAGGTCGCGGTAATACACGCCGACCTGACCCGCCAGCAGCAGACCCTTGTAGACGACCGTGCGCGACGACATCGACGGCACGAAGTATTCCTTGCCGTGCTTCAGCTTGAGCGCCTGGATGCGATGGCTCGCCGTCTTGCGGATGATGTACAGCTTGCGCTCCAGCGCGTCCGTCACGACGATGTCCTTGCCGCGGCCGATGAAAATCATGCGGATCAGCGGCTCGCTCGCCTTCACGGTCGGCGAGATGGGCATGTTGCCGTCGACGGGAACGTCGCGCCAGCCGAGCACGACCTGACCTTCGGCCTTCACCGTGCGCTCGAGCTCCTGTTCGCACGCAAGACGCGACGCATGCTCCTTCGGCAGGAAGATCATGCCGACGCCGTATTCGCCAGCCGGCGGCAACGTCACGCCCTGCTTGGCCATTTCCTCGCGATAGAAGCCGTCCGGCACCTGAATCAGGATGCCGGCGCCGTCGCCCATCAGCGGATCGGCGCCGACCGCGCCGCGGTGATCGAGATTCTCGAGAATCTTGAGACCCTGCTGAATGATCTCGTGGCTCTTTTTCCCTTTGATATGGGCGACGAAGCCGACGCCGCAGGCGTCGTGTTCGTTCGCAGGGTCGTACATGCCCTGCGCGGCGGGAAGCGAACCGGCTGCCGGTTGCTGATGATCGTTCATGGGGACACCGTCTCTACTGTGAGGGGCCGATTCGACTCGGCCGTTGAACCATTTTCTTTTCGCTTGCGACGGTTTTTTTTCAACTTGAAGTGTCACGAAGCACGGTCGTGCGCGGCACGCTGCACCGCGGCAATTGCCGGAAATCGAAATATACGCGACGAATCAAAAGGATGGCAAATAAAACTTGATGATATGGCACCAATTATCGATATGGTGCAAGCACGCCCCAATATATTAGGGCCGCATTAATAATCATAAAAAAGAAACGGCGAACCCCGAAAATTCGAGACGCCGTTTCATTTTGTGCTTCAGGTTTGCCGTCAGAGGCCGTTATTGGGGCTGTGGGGTTTCGCGAATCTTGCGAGGCCGTCCACGCGGCAAAGGCGACACCCGACGGTTGGCTGCATGCGATGCCCATTCGCGGTAGGCCTCGCTGCCCAGCACCCAGCCTTTGAGTGTCGCTTGCAGGAGACGGTTGGCCTCCCGCTCGTCGAGCGGTTGCTCGCACAACTCCTTGTAGGCGTGCTGGCGCTCGAACGGCGTGTTGCCGAGCGACCAGAACAGCGGATGGTCCGTGATGAGGCCATCGAGCGTGAGCCCGATGTGATGACGGAAGCTGGACCACTTGTAATCCTGCGCCGTCGCGACGAGTTGCGCGCGCACCGGCGCTGTCTCGACGACGCGCGTGGCGAGCAAAAAGTAACGCTCGCCCTCGATCACCGTGGCGCGGTAGCGGCCTTCCCACAGTGTGCCGCGCCGCATGTAACGGCGATTGAAGTGCGCTACGTAACGACGCCCGACGGCCTGCATCGCCTTGGGCAAGCTGGCCTCGTCGCGCGGCGTGACAAGCAGATGCACCGCCTGCGGCATGAGCGCGTAGGCGTGAATTGAGAGGTGATGATCACGTGAAGCAGTCCTCAAGCAGTCGATGAAAAGCTCGTAGTCCTGGTCGTCGACGAATGCGGGTTGCTGGTCGAGACCACGCAGGATGACATGCTGCGGCTGTTCGGGAACGTAGAGTCGTGCAAGCCGTGCCATTCTGGATATTCCGTTGGTCGCGTTTGTGTTACCCCAATCGGGGGCCTCTCAGAGCCGTTGTGGCAGCGTGGACAAACACATGCAAGTGCCGTGCAACGAAGCCCCAAAGCCGCTCTTTGCCCTAGGGAAAATGCTCTACGGCGCCGCTATGGTTAATGTGAAATCTTATGTTCATAATGAGCGTGCTTTTCTGGAGGAGCACAAATTGAAAATAAAACAAGTCATCACGGGGATCGCGGCATTAGCGTGTGTGTCCACCGCGGCACATGCGCAATCTGCTGGGTCCTTCTATGCAACGGCAGGCTGGTTTCACTTTGCCCCGCAAGACAGCAGCGGTCCGCTCAAAGAAACAAGTGTAGGCGGATCTCCGGTCAATATCGATGTTCCCGGCACCGGCGCCGGCATTGGGAGCGCTGACACAGCCGGCTTCACATTGGGTTACTTCGCTACCGACCACATCGCAGCCGAACTCGAAATGGGCATACCGCCCACGTTCGATCTCGAAGGCACAGGCACCTTCTCGCAGTACGGCAAGCTCGGCAGCGCCAAGCAGTGGAGCCCGACGCTGCTGTTCAAATACTTCTTCAATGCTCCTACGGCGAAGTTCCGTCCGTTCGTTGGCATCGGCGTGACGCGGACCTGGTTTACCGACGCCCAGATCACGAACCAGCAATTCGAAGGCTCGGTCCTGCATGGTCCGACCACGGTCGACACGGATAGTTCGTGGGCGCCCGTGTTTAATGTCGGCGCGACTTACAATTTCACAGAACACTGGTTCGCCGGCTTCTCCGTGTCCTTCATTCCGTTGAAGGCCACTGCGAAGTTGAACACGCAGGCACAAACGCCTGTCGGCACGCTGAATGTTCAGTCGCAGGCAAAAATCACGCTCAACCCGATCGTTACGTATTTGCGAGTAGGCTACCGCTTCTAAAGCAATACTGCTCATGAGCAGGTAATGACGATATAAAGCGTCTCTGCGAAAAGAAACAAAACGCCGGCATGATTCACTCATGCCGGCGTTTCTCTTTGCATGAGCTTGTAAATGTGACCTCTGAAAGAAAGAACGACTTGCAGTTCTTACGCGCCGACGCGCGGGAAATGCGGTCACGGTCGCGCTTACCGAAGCATTGCGCAAAGTCGAAGCGGCGGCATCGAATTTGCTGCATGATGAGTTTCCCCGCTTCGGGCGGGCCATCCACGACTCATCCATCGACGGAGCGATCTATGAACGCACTGCCTAATACGCGAGACGCCATCGGAGACTCATGGACCACGACGGGCCGCCGCGCACGCCGCATGGCGCGCCATGGACGTGAAGCAGCCGAGGATATCGGCGCCGAACTCCGCACGCTGCTCAGCGAACTCGAAAGCACATTGGCGGAAGGCACGTCAGCCGATGCAGCAGCACTACGCGCGCAGATCGGCGAGCGTCTCGATAGCGCGCGCGCACGGTTGAATGACACGCACGCCGCATTGCGCGAGCGCGCAGGCGCCGTGTTCGAAGACGCGGACGCCTACATCCACGAAAAGCCTTGGCAGACTATCGTGCTGGTTGGCGGGCTGGCGCTCGTCGCGGGCGTGCTGCTTGCCCGCGTGCGCTAGCGATTCAATTCCTCGACGCCTCCAGAAAATCAGCGCCGATGATGTCGATGCGATCCGTGCAGATCGCATCGACGCCCCATTGCGCAAGCAACCGCGCGCGCGCCGGGTCGTTCACGGTATAGGCAAGGATGCGCAGGCCCGCATCCCTGATCTGCGCGACGAGTGCCTCATCGAGCGCGCGATGGCTCGCGTGCAAGGACACGCACGATAGCGCCGCGGTCTGCGCGCGCCAGTTCTCCGGTACGCGCTCGTACAGCATGCCGCGCGGGAGATTCGGCACGACATCGCGCGCCGCCTCCAGTGCCGCATACGAAAACGATGACAACAGCGGTGCGATTTCGGCATCCGCCCACAGGCGCGCCGCCTCGCGCGCGACGAGCACGCCCGTTTCCACATCGCGCCCCTGGCTCGGCTTTATTTCGATGTTCGCCGCGAGTCCATGCTTCGTGCATCGTTCATGAACTTGCGCGAGCGTCGGCATGCGCGCGTTCGCGAATTCCGCGCCGAACCAGGAGCCCGCATCGAGCGCGCTCAACTGCGCGTAGGTCAGCGCTTTCGCCGCGCCATGACCGTTCGACGTGCGGTCCACCGCGTCGTCATGCAGCAGGAAAACGACATCGTCGGCGGAGAGTTTCGCGTCGAACTCGATCATCGTGTGGCCGAAGCGCGCGCCGACGTCGATCGCTTCGAGCGTGTTCTCCGGTGCGAGCTTGCCGCCGCCGCGATGCGCGACGATCGCGGGATAAGGCCAGGTTCTCATCGCTTCTGCTCCATTCAATTGGCGCGCCGCCCCGTTGCCGGATCGAAGAAATGCAGATGCTTCGCGGGCAACGACACGGCGAGCCGCTCGCCGCGCTGCGGTCGATGTTCGTGCGGCAAACGCGCCGCCACATCGTGCTTGCCCCACTTGCCGTGCGCGAGATTGTCCGCGCCGAGGAGTTCTGCCGAATCGACATCGAGCGTCGCGCTGGGCGCGCTGCCGTTGCCGGGCGTCATGTGCTCCGGACGAATGCCGACGATCCATTCGCGCCCGTGCATCGCGCTCGATACACCCGTTGCGCCCGCGACCGGCAGCTTCGGTCCATCGCCCGCGACCTCGAACAGCGATCCGTCTGCGGACAAACGCCCTTCGAGCAAATTCATCGCTGGCGAGCCGATGAAGCTCGCGACGAATACTGTCGCCGGACGTTCGTACACTTCGGTCGGCGCGCCGATCTGCTCGGCATGCCCCTTGTTCATCACGATGACGCGCTGTGCCAGTGTCATGGCTTCGATCTGATCGTGCGTGACATACAGGCTCGTCGTAGCCAGACGGGCATGCAGGCGTTGAATTTCGAGGCGCATCTGCACGCGCAGCTTGGCGTCAAGATTCGAAAGCGGTTCGTCGAACAGGAACACCGCCGGTTCGCGCACGATCGCGCGGCCCATTGCGACGCGCTGCCGCTGGCCGCCGGACAACTCGCGCGGCTTGCGCGCGAGCAAATGCTCGAGTTCGAGAATGCGCGCTGCGTTCGCCACCCGCGACTCGATGGTCGCGCGATCCGCGCCGCCGATCTTCAGCGCATACGCCATATTCTGCGCGACGCTCATGTGCGGATAAAGTGCGTAGTTCTGAAATACCATCGCGATATCGCGATCCTTCGGCTCCAGCTTGTTCACGACCTTGCCGCCGATTTCGATCGCGCCTTCGGACACGCTTTCGAGTCCCGCCACCATGCGCAGCAGCGTCGACTTTCCGCAGCCCGACGGGCCGACCATCACGACGAACTCGCCGTCTTCGATCGCGACATCGATACCGTGCAGCACGTAGTTCGAGCCGTCGTAGGTTTTCTTGACGCCTTTGAGATTCAGCGCAGCCATCTATCCAGGGTCTCCTTATTTTTCGGCGTCGACGAGTCCGCGCACGAACCAGCGCTGCATCGTCAGCACGACGGCGAGCGGCGGCAGCATCGCGAGCAGCGTCGCTGTCATCACGTAGTGCCATTCGGTCGCGGTATCGCCGGACGCGATCATGCTCTTGATGCCGACCACCGCCGTCTGCAGCGACACCTCGTTGGTGATGAGAATCGGCCAGAGATACTGATTCCAGCCGTAGATGAATGTGATGACGAAGAGCGCCGCGATGTTCGTCTTCGAGAGCGGCAGCACGACGTCCCAGAAGAAACGCAGCGGTCCCGCGCCGTCGATGCGCGCCGCTTCCATCAATTCGTCGGGCAGCGTCATGAAGAATTGCCGGAACAGAAACGTGGCCGTGGCGGACGCGATCAGCGGCAGCGTCAAGCCCGCATACGTGTTCGACAGATGCATCGACGAGACGACTTGCACCGTGGGAAAAATACGCACTTCGACGGGCAGCATCAGCGTGACGAAGATCAGCCAGAACGCGAGGTTCTTCATCGGAAAGCGGAAGAACACGATCGCGTACGCGGAGACGATCGACACCGCGATCTTGCCGATCGAAATGACGAGCGCCATCACGAGGCTGTTGATGAGCATCAGGCCGAACGGCGCGGCCGCGTTGCCGCTGCCGTGCGTCCAGATATGCGCGATGTTTTCGAAGAGATGCGAACTCGGCACAAGCGAGATCGGCACGCTGAACACTTCCTTCGAATTCATCGTGGCCGCGCAGAACGCGACATACACCGGGAACACGACCAGCGCGACGCCGAGTATCAGCACCGCGTGACAGAAGATATCGAAACCGCGACGGTTCTCGATCATGAGTATTGCACCCTGCGTTCGACGAAGCGGAATTGCACGATCGTCAGCGCGACGACGATCACCATCAGCACCACCGACTGCGCGCCGGAACTGCCGATATCGAGTCCCTGAAAGCCTTCCGCAAAGATCTTGTAGATGAGCGTCTTGGTCGACTGCGCGGGGCCGCCGCCGGTGGCGGCATCGATCACGGGGAAGGTATCGAAGAACGCGTAGACGAGATTCACGACGAGCAGAAAGAAGCTGGTTGGCGACAGCAGCGGCAGCGCGATGCCGAAGAAGCGTCGCACGGGCCCGGCGCCGTCGATGGCGGCGGCTTCGATCAGCGATTGCGGAATCGCCTGCAGGCCCGCATAGAAGAACAGGAAGTTGTAGCTGACCTGCTTCCACACCGATGCCAGCACGACGAGGAACATCGCCTGCGTGCCATTGAGCGCATGATTCCAGACGATGCCCTGCTTCGCGAGCGCATACGTCACGAGCCCGATGCTCGGGTTGAACAGAAACGACCACAGCACGGCGGCGATCGCGGGCGCGACCGCGTACGGCCAGATCAGCAGCGTCTGATACGCCTTCGCACCGCGCGTCACGCGATCGGCGCATGCGGCGAGCAGCAGCGAGATCGCGAGTCCCGACACGGTGACGAGCGCGCAGAAAATCATCGTCGTGTTGAACGACGAGAGATAGAGCGGGTCCGCAAACAGTTGCTTGAAGTTCGCCAGCCCCACGAACTCGCTCGACGTGCCGAACGCGTCCTGACTTTGCGTGGCTTGCCAGAGCGCTTCGCCCGCAGGCCAGAGAAAGAACAGCGCGGTGATCGCGAGCTGAGGCGCGACGAGCAGATACGGCAACACGCTCGTATCGAAACGAGACCGTTTTTCCATTCGCTGGTGTCCTGAACTAGGCGCCCGCGTAGCGCGGGCGCCGGCTGTATGAGCTTAGTTGCCGGTCTTCTCGAAGCGGCGCAGCAGTTCGTCGCCGCGTTGCACCGATGCGTCGAGCGCCTGTTGCGGCGTCTTCTTGTCGGCCCAGACCTGCTCCAGCTCTTCATCGACGATGGTGCGGATCTGCGGCATGTTGCCCAGACGCAGACCCTTCGTGTATGGCAGCGGCGGCTTGTTCAGCATCTGTTTGATGGCGATGTCCGCGCCGGGATTCTTCTCGTAGAAGCCCTGCTTCTGCGTGAGCTCATACGCTGCCTGCGTGACCGGCAGATAGCCCGTGTCCTGATGCCACTTCGCCGCGACTTCCGGCGTCGACAGGTACGCGAGGAACTTCGCGACGCCCTTGTAGACGGCCGGATCCTTGCCCGACAACACCCACAGACTCGCGCCGCCGATGATCGCGTTCTGCGGCGCGCCCTTCACGCTGGCGTCATACGGCATCATGCCGACGCCGTAATCGAACTTCGCGTATTTGGCGATGGTCGCGCGCGAGCCCGACGAGTTCGTGATGATCCCGCAATCGCCGCTATAGAACTTCGACACCGGCTCGTCCTTGCGGCCCACGTAGGTGAACGTGCCGTCCTTCGCCATCTTCTGCAGGAACTGGATATGCGCGACCTGCAGCGGCTTGTTGAATTCGAGCTTGGCGTCGAGACCGTCGAAGCCATTGTTCTTCGATGCGAACGGCGCGGCGTGCCACGCGCTGTAGTTTTCGAGCTGAATCCAGCTCTGCCAGCCCGACGAATAGCCGCACGAGTAACCGGCGGCCTTCAGCTTCTTCGCGTCGGCTTCGACATCGGCCCAGGTTTTCGGCGGCTGGTTCGGATCGAGGCCCGCTTTCTTGAACGCGTCCTTGTTGTAGTAGAGCACCGGCGTCGAGCTGTTGAACGGCATCGAGATCAGATGGCCGGTTTTCGCGTCGCTGTAGTAGCCGGAAATCGTCGGCACGAAGGCCTTTTCATCGAGCGGCACGCCCGCCTGTTTGAACACGTCGGAGACGGGAATGACGGCCTTCTTCGCCTGCATCATCGTCGCGGTGCCGACTTCGTAGACTTGCAGGATCGCGGGCGCGTTGCCGCTGCGATACGCCGCGATACCGGCCGCGAGGGTCTGGTCATAGGTGCCCTTGAACACCGGGACGATCTTGTAATCGCTCTGCGACTTGTTGAAATCGTTGGCGATGTCGCTCACGCGCTCGCCGAGCGCGGCTTCCATCGCATGCCAGAACTGGATTTCCGTCGCGGCCTGCGCCGCGGTGCTGGCGCCGAACGCCAGAACGGCCGCGGCCGAGATCGTGCGGAACAAGGGCTTGCAGCTCATCGATGAGTCTCCTTTTTGCGAATTCGCGCTTCGAAAATGCGCGATATTAGTTGTTGTCGATGACAAACAGGCGTTGATACTCCTTCAATGCGTAACGATCCGTCATCCCGGCGATGTAATGCGCGATGAGCCGCGCCTGCGAACTGTCGTGGCTCGCCGAAGGCGCGTCGTTAGCGGATTCCTCCGCCACGGGTCCGCGCGCCTGATAGGCAGGCGGCAGCAGGCGCGGATCGTCGGTGAACGCTTCGAAGAGGCCCGTCACCACGCGCTTCGCCTTGTTGGCCATGCGCATCACGCGATAGTGCCGGTACAGGTTCTTGAACAGGAAGCGCTTGAGTTGCGCCGCCTGCGCGGCGACTTCGTCGCTGTGCGCGACGAGCGTCGGGGCATTGCGCACGTCATCGAGCGATTGCGGCGCGACGCGCTCGAGGTTGCGGCCCGTCGCCTCGATCAAATCGACGATCAGCGTATTGATGATGCGCCGGATCGTTTCGTGAATCAGCCTGCGCCCCTCGATGTTCGGATAATCGGCGCGCGCCGCGTCGAAATGCGTGTGCCAGAGGCTCACTTCGGCAAGCTGTTCGAGCGTGATGAGACCGGAGCGCAGGCCATCGTCGACGTCGTGATTGTTGTACGCGATTTCATCGGCGACATTGGCGATCTGCGCTTCGAGCGAAGGCTGCTTGCCCGTGAGAAAGCGCTCGCCGAGATCGCCGAGCTTGCGCGCGTTCTCGCGCGAGCAATGCTTGAGAATGCCTTCGCGCGTTTCGAAGCACAGGTTCAGGCCGTCGAACGCGCCGTAGTGCTCTTCGAGCTGATCGACCACCGCGAGGCTTTGCAGATTGTGCTCGAAGCCACCGTGATCGCGCATGCAATCGTGCAGCGCGTCCTGCCCGGCGTGGCCGAACGGCGTATGGCCGAGATCGTGCGCGAGCGAGATGGCTTCGACGAGATCTTCGTTCAGCCGCAGATTGCGCGCGACCGAACGCGCGATCTGCGCGACTTCGAGGCTATGCGTGAGACGCGTGCGGAACAGGTCGCCTTCGTGATTGACGAAGACCTGCGTCTTGTATTCGAGCCGGCGAAACGCGGTCGAATGCACGATGCGGTCGCGGTCGCGCTGAAACTCGGTACGCGCGGCGGGCGGCGGCTCGGCGAAACGCCGGCCGCGCGATCGCGACGAGTGCGCCGCGTACGGCGCGAGATGCGCTTCGAGCACGAGCGATGACGGCGTGCCCAGTGGAAATTGACTTTCTTTTTCGCTCACCGGCTGCTCCGCATTCGTGGTTCTAGCCGCCGCTCGCGCGGATCAGACGCTGGCTGCGAGCGTCGCGCGCACGGCCTGATCGGGCGCGCTCGCGATCTCGGTCGCGCCGAAGCGGGTCAGCAGAATGAATTTGATCGCGCCGGCTTCGGCCTTCTTGTCGACCTTCATCAGATCGACGTAACGGTCGTCGCCGAGCTTTGGCGCCGTGACCGGCAGCTTCGCCGCCTCGATCAGGCGCACGAGACGCTGGCGCGCGGCTTCGTCCAGCTTGCCGAGACGCACGGAGAGATCCGCCGCCATCACCATGCCGCAGCCGACCGCTTCGCCGTGCAGCCATTCGCCGTAGCCGAGCCCGGCTTCGATCGCATGGCCGAAGGTGTGGCCGAAATTGAGAATCGCGCGCTGTCCGCCTTCGCGCTCGTCAGACGCGACGACCGCTGCCTTGATCTCGCACGAACGCTTCACGGCATGCGCGAGCGCCTCGTCGTCACGGCGATTCAGCGCGTCGATATTGGTTTCGATCCAGTCGAAGAACGTCGCGTCCGCGATCGCGGCCGTCTTGATGACTTCCGCGATGCCCGCCGCCAGCTCGCGCTCCGGCAGCGTGTGCAGCGCGCCGATATCCGCGATCACCGCCTGCGGCTGATAGAACGCGCCGATCATGTTCTTGCCGAGCGGATGATTGATGCCCGTCTTGCCGCCGACCGAGGAATCCACTTGCGAGAGCAGCGTGGTCGGAACCTGGATGAACGGCACGCCGCGCATGTAGCACGCGGCCGCGAAGCCGGTCATGTCGCCGACGACGCCGCCGCCCAGCGCGATCAACGTGGTCTTGCGGTCGGCTCGTTCGGTGAGCAGCGCATCGAAAATCCGGTTGAGCGTTTCCCAGTTCTTGTGCGCCTCGCCGTCCGGCAGGACGACCGTCGTCACTTTCTTGCCGAGCGGTTCGAGCGCGGCGCGCAACCGGTCGCCGTAGAGCGGATCGATGGTGGAATTGGTGACGATCGCCACCGACGCGCCCTTGATATGCGGCGCAAAAAGCTCAGTGCGGCCGATCAGGCCCGCACCGATATGAATGGGGTAGGCGCGCTCGCCCAGTTCGACGTTGACGGTAATCATGGCGGACATTATGACTCAGCCGACTTGACGACGCCGGCGACCTCCAGTTGCATCAGGACCATATTGACGAGCGCGTTCACGGTCGGCCGCCCCGTTTCGACGACGAAATGCGCGCATTCGTGATACAGCGGATCGCGCGTCTGAAAGAGTGCTTCGAGCTTGCCGCGCGGATCTTCGGTCTGCAGCAGCGGACGATTCTTGTCGCGCCGCGTGCGCTGCCAGAGATCGTGCGGATTGGCGCGCAGATAGATGACGATGCCGCGATTCTTCAGATGTTCGCGATTATCGGTCCGCAGCACCGCGCCGCCGCCCGTCGCGAGCACGATGCCGCTGCGCTGCGACAGCTCGTCGATGATGTTCGCCTCGCGCTGACGGAAACCCTCCTCGCCTTCGAGCTCCCAGATCACGGGGATGCGGGCGCCCGTGCGCGCCTCGATCTCCAGATCCGAATCGATGAACGAGCGCTGCAGACGGCGCGCAACCGCACGGCCCACGGTGGTTTTACCCGCCCCCATGAGTCCGACGAAAAAGATGTTCGCGTTCGCGTGCCCTTCCTGCAACTCGGTTTCCTTCCAGTTCGATGCAATTTGTTCGTGCGGCAGCTTAAGGGCAAACCGCCCGCTTTGTCGAGTCGCGCCGTCCTCCTGGCGCAGCTCAGCCGCTGCTCGCGATCACATGCGGCGTGATCAATATGACCAGTTCGCTTTTTGCGCGTCGCCGCGCCTCATGGCGAAACAGCCAGCCGATCAGCGGCAGTTTCGACAATCCCGGCACGCCGGTGACATCGTCGCGCTCGTCATCGGAATAGATGCCGCCGATCGCCACGGTCCCGCCGTTCTCCACTTCCACGCGCGTCTGGACGTGCTTCGTGTGGATGGCCGGACCGTTCGCCGTCTGCTCGCCCAGGCTGTCCTTCGTGATGTCGAGATCGAGAATGACATGGCCATGCGGCGTAATCTGCGGCTCGACCTCCAGTTTGAGCGTTGCACGCCGAAACTGCACGCCCGACATGCCATTGCCGACTTTCGCCTGATATGGCACTTCCATGCCCTGCTCGACGATGGATTTCACCCGGTCCGCCGTCACGACACGCGGACGCGACACGATCTGCCCACGCCCTTCCGCCTCCAGCGCGCTCAGTTCGAGATTGAGCAGGCGTGTCGCCTGGGCGACGAAGAGCGTGAGTCCGGCGGTCGCCGCGTCGAAGCCGTTGATCGGCCCTGCCGACAGATCGTATACCACACCCTCTTTGCCGCCCGCGAACCCGGTTGACGGATCGTTCTGCGGCGCGACGCTCAGTTTGACGCCCAGATTGCGGGACAACCCCGCCTCGCCCTCGACGATCTTCGCCTCGATCATCACCTGCGGCGTCGGTTTGTCGATCAGTGCGATCAGCTCCGCCATCTGCTGGACGCGTGCGTCGAGGTCGGTGACGAAAAGCAGATTGGTGCGCGCGTCGGCGATGGCGGAGCCGCGTTTCGACAGCACCCGCTGACCGCCCGCGCCGGTCAGCATCTTGCGGAGTTCGTCCGCGCGCGAATAGCGCAGCACGAACGTACGGCTCGCGAGCGGTTCGAGATCGGCGGTGCGCGCATGTGCCTCGAAACGCAGCTTCTCGCGCGCGGCGAGCTCGGCGAGCGGCGCGACCCAGATCACGGTGCCGTGCTGTTCCATCGCGAGGCCGTGGACTTCGAGCAGCGTGTCGAACGCGCGCCGCCACGGCACGGCGACGAGATTCATCGTCACCTGCCCGCGCACCTTCTCGCTCGCGACGATATTCAGGCCCGTGAAGCGCGCGAACGCATGAAGTGCGGCGCTCAGGTCGGCGTTTTTTAGATCGAGGGTGATCGGTTTGCCGTCGTCGTTGCCGCGCGACGCGCCGCTCAGCCGTTCGAGTGCAGGCAACGGCACCGGTGGTCCTTCCAGTGCCTCGGCTGATTCGACTGCGGGCTTGGCGTCCACGAGTGGAGCGGGCGAAGGAGGCGCGGCGTCGATGGCGAGCTGTTCCGTCGGCTGAATATCGAACGATGCCGGCAGCGGAGGCAGCGGCGCGATGATCGTGTCCGCGCTCTCGGCGGCGAGCGCCGCGTGCGCGAATATCAGCGCCGCCGCGCCCGCACCAGCGAATCCGCGTAAAAGCTGCGCGATGCGTTTCACTTGCGATCCTCCGCGAGCGTCAGCTTGCGCGACATGCCGTCGTTGCGAGCGAGTTCGACAGCGCGAGGGAGGACGCGCCCGAGCCATTCGTCGCCGATTTTCTGTCCCGGCGCGAAGCCATCGACGTCGTGGCCACTTTGCAGCAGCGCCATCGCGCGATGGCGACCGACGAAGGTTCCGACCAGTAGCATGTCGCCACCCTGCGCGGCGGCGTCCGCACCGCCGAACGGATCGACGATGAACGCGTCCGCACGTGGCGCGGCGGCGTGCGACACCGCCGGCAGCGTTTCGAAGATGCGCAGCGTCGCTTCGATGGCAAGCTCGCCCGTCTGTCGCCTGATCTGAACGTTTTCGGGGACGACGAGCCGCGGCAGTCCGGCGAGCGCTTCCAGAAAGCGTCGCATCTCTGCGAACGTGCCGTCCGCACGCAGCTTCAGCGCGCGCTCCGGAATCGGTTCGCGTGCTTTCGGATCGCCGCTCCTGAGCGCGACGGGCTCGATGCCCGCGACGCGCAGCCCGTTCTGCGCCGCCACATCCGCGACGGCGCGCAACGCGTCGGAGGCGCTCCAGACTGCCGGCTCCATCCGGCCCGACGCCGCTCGCGCGCGAAGATCGGGCAATTCCGCCGCGATGCGCTCCGCGTCCCGTGCCTTCGCTTGCGCAGCCGCCCATGCCGCGCGGCTTGCATCGAGCTGGCTCGCGTCCGACATTTGCCAGGCCCGCAGGCCCGTGATGAATACAAGCATGCCCAGAATGAGGCCGACACACGCGGTTCGAGGCCACGACCATTCATCGAGCGGCTGCAAGACGGACGGCATGCCGCGCGAATGCCGTTTGGCAGGCAGGTTCATCGGAATCGTGCTCATGGGCGTTTCCCCTGCGCTGAAGGACGGGTGGCCGTCAAGATGGGACGCATCTGACGCGATGCGGCTTCGTCGCGCGCATGATCCGGCGCGTAGCGCACGAGCGCGACGAACTCGAAATGCGCGGACCGTTCGCCGACGATTGCAGGTGCAACGCGCTTGCCCGGCGTCGCAGTATCCGCGCGCCGCTTCATCTCGATCACTTCGACCGATTGCACGCCGCGCAGCCCCTCCAGCCGCTTGAGCCATTGCGCGGCCGCCTGCGAATCCGGCGCGAGCGCGGCAAGCTCGACCTCGTTCGTGCGCTGCGACACGCGCTGGAGCGCGATGCCTCGTTGCGGCGGCGTGTCCGCGAGCGCTTCGAGCAGCGCGAGAAAGCGCTCGCGCGGCAAAGCCAGTGGCTGCGCGGCGTCACGCGCGCGCCGCCTCTCCGCTTCGGCGCGAATGAGCCGGGCGTGTTCGTCGACATGCGCGCCCGATGCGCGCAGCGACGTCTCCAGCGCCATGCGCCGCTCGTCCAGGCGGAGGCGCTCGAACGCGTCCCAGCCGGCCACGGCGCCGACGGCGGCACACCCTGCCAGACTGATCGCGCCGATCAACGCGAGCCGCTGACGCCGCAACTCACGGCGCTTGCGCGCGCGATACGGAAGCAGATTGAATCCATCGAGCATGACGGCGTTCATTGCATCACCTCGCGCAACGCAAGCCCGAACGCGGTCGCGAATCGCGGCGAATGTTTGTTCGCAGCGAGAATCCCGGATGCCCCATTGCAGTAAGGCGCGGCCTCGAACGGCAGAGCTGGGCAGCCAAAGCTCTTGCCCAGCATCGGAAGCGGCAGACACGCGTGCGCCATCAGCTCGATCTGGCCGCCCACGTAAATGCAATCGAGCGGCGCCGCCTCGTCCGCAAGATCATGCAGCGCGTCGGCGATACTCCGATGCTCCGGCGCGGGATAACGGATCTCGTTTTCGACGCCCCGCGCACCGACCAGCCAGCCGTGCAGGCCCGTACTCTCCAGCCAGCAAACGAGATAGCGCGCATCGGCGTCCAGCTCGACCGAGCCGGCATGCCGCATCGCGCGCAACGCGGCAGCCGGTTCTCCGTCGATGGCCGATAGCGCGATGCCCGCTTCCGCCGCCGTTTCGACGCGCGCTTCGACGTGACGCCGCGCCGTCGCCGCGATCGCGACCTGCGCCTCGCCGTCCTCGCGCGCCTGCACGGACCAGTCCACCGCCAGCGCGCCGCGTTCGATGCCGGTCGCGCGTTCGGCTTGGGCGAGCACCGCCGGTTCGAGCATGCCGCGCGGATCGCCACCGATGGAGGCCGTGAGCTGCTCATGGTCTTCCATCAGCCGCGCGAGCGGAATCTGGGTCGTGAGCGTCGCCGCAGCGGGCAAGCCCATCGCGCAGCGCAGCGCCCGCCACGCGCCGCTTTCCGGCAAGCGGCCGAACGCCTCGCGCAAAGCCGCGACGATGGCCGCACGATCGACGAAATCGCCGGCGATGACCGCCCCCGACGGCAGCGCCACCGCCTCCAGATGTTCGACACACACTGCTGCGTTCGCCCGCAATCGTCTGCTGACGATCGCGAGCCGCACCGCGTCCTCGCCCACGTCGATGCCTGCGGCATAGCGGCGCGTGACCGTCAGCATCGTGCCGCGCAGCGCGTTTTCCTTACTCATGAGCCACTCCTTCCATTCACCCGCGCACCGAACCATTCGGGCGCCTGACGTGGAAGAATTGTCGCGAGCGGCATCGGCGGCGAACACTCGGCCGAATGGCCAACGCTCGCGATAGAAAGATGATTCCCGGCACGATCGCGCGTATCTTGAAGACAGCGGCAAGCGCACGTGACCGGCGCGCGCCGAAAGGCTTCAGAAAAGTCCTAAACCCTCGGCAGCTATAATCGCGTGTCTGTTTTTGGTGGTGCTAATGCAATCCTCTTCCCCGAACAACCCGCCTTCCACGCCGCCCGAGGGGCAAAAGAAAGCCAAGCGTCCCTGGTGGTCGCGGCTTCTGCTTGGATTTTTCGTCAGCGTATTTGCGCTCGTGGTTTGTGCGGGTCTCGTGCTCGGCTACGCGCTCGTCGTCGCGATGCCGAACCTGCCTTCGCTCGAAGCGCTCACCGACTACAAGCCGAAGGTGCCGCTGCGCATCTATACGGCGGATCACTTGCTCATCGGTGAATTCGGCGAGGAACGCCGCAGCGTCGTGCGGATTCAGGACGTGCCGGATCATCTAAAGAAAGCCGTGCTCGCGATCGAAGACGCGCGCTTTTACGATCACGGCGGCGTCGATCTGACCGGCATCCTGCGTGCGGGCTCGGTCGCGCTGACCAACGGTCACGCGTCGCAAGGCGCGAGCACGATCACGATGCAGGTGGCGCGCAACTTCTTCCTCTCGAGCGAGAAGACCTACACGCGCAAGATCTACGAGATGTTGCTCGCGTACAAGATCGAGCGCGCGTTGACGAAGGATCAGATTCTCGAGGTGTATATGAATCAGATCTATCTCGGGCAGCGCGCGTATGGATTCGCGAGCGCGGCGCGCGTGTACTTCGGCAAGGATCTGAAGGACATCTCGCTCGCCGAGGCGGCGATGCTCGCGGGTTTGCCGAAGGCACCATCCGCGTATAACCCGGTCGTGAATCCGAAGCGCGCGAAGGTGCGGCAGGAGTACATCCTGCAGCGCATGCGCGAGCTGAATTTCATCACGCAGGATCAGTATGAGCAGGCGGTGAAGCAGGCGCTCGTCGTGAAGGGCCAGGGCCGCGAGTTCAGCGTGCACGCCGAGTACGTCGCGGAAATGGTGCGTCAGATGATGTACGCGCAGTATCGCGAGGAAGCGTACACGCGCGGCCTCAATGTCGTGACGACGATCGACTCCGCCGACCAGGACGCCGCGTATCGCGCGGTGCGCAAGGGTCTGATGGACTACGAGCATCGGCACGGGTATCGCGGGCCGGAAGGCTATATCGATCTGCCGTCGAATGCGGATGACCGCGAGCAGGCCATCGACGACGCGCTCGCCGAGCATCCCGACAACGGCGAGATCGTCGCGGCCGTGGTGACGTCGGCGAATCCGAAGGAAGTGAAGGCGAGCTTCATCGACGGCAACACGGCGACCATCACCGGCAACGATCTGCGCTTCGTGCAGTTCGCGCTGAGTTCGCGCGCGCAGCCGAACGCGCGCATTCGTCCGGGCGCGATCGTGCGTCTCATGAAGAGCGACGACGGCGACTGGGTCATCACGCAGCTGCCGCAAGTCGAAGGCGCGCTGGTGTCGATGGTGCCCCAGGACGGCGCGATCCGCGCGCTCGTCGGCGGCTTCGACTTCAACAAGAACAAGTTCAACCACGTGACGCAGGCGTGGCGGCAGCCGGGATCGAGCTTCAAGCCGTTCATCTACTCGGCATCGCTGGAGAAGGGCCTGTCGCCCGCGACGATCATCAACGACGGCCCGCTGTTCTTCAGCGCCGCCGAAACAGGCGGGCAAGCGTGGGAGCCGAAGAACTACGGCGGCGGCTTCGATGGCCCGATGACCATGCGCTCGGCGTTGCAGCGCTCGAAGAACATGGTGTCGATCCGCATCCTGAGTCATATCGGCACGAAGTACGCGCAGCAGTACATCACGCGCTTCGGTTTCGATGCGGACCGTCATCCCGCCTATCTGCCGATGGCGCTCGGCGCGGGTCTCGTCACGCCGCTGCAAATGGCGGCGGGCTACGCGGTGTTCGCGAACGGCGGTTATCGCGTGAATCCGTATCTGATCGCCGATATCACCGATCCGTACGGCCGCGTCGTGTCGCATCCGCAACCGCTCGTCGCGCAACAGAGCGCGCCGCTCGCGATCACGCCGCGCAACGCGTTCGTGATGAACAGCCTGTTGCAGAGCGTCGCGCAGCACGGCACGGGTTCGAAGACGAATCAGTTGAAGCGCGGCGACCTCGCCGGCAAGACGGGCACGACGAACGATTCGCGCGACGCGTGGTTCGCCGGCTATCAGCGCACGCTCGTGGCGATCGCGTGGATCGGCTATGACAATCCGCGCAGCCTCGGCGACAAGGAAACCGGCGGCGGCCTCGCGCTGCCCGTGTGGATGGACTACATGGGCCGCGCGCTCAAGGGCGTGCCCGAGTACAAGCCGATGATGCCGCCGGATATCACCCCGCTCGGCAGCGAGCTGTACTACGACGACATGACGCCGGGCCACGGCTTCGTCGCGACGATCGGCGTGAGTCAGGCGCCGCCGCAGGACGGAGTATCGGGCGTGACCGCGCCCACGCCAGAAGTCGGCGAGCAGGAAAAGCAGGACATCATGAATCTGTTCAAGGGCCAGTAAGCGCGCCCTTGCAAGGTACGAAGCGAGCGGGTCGAACGATCCGCTCGCTTTTTTTACGCCTTGAAGCGGATCGGCTCGCCCGCCTGTTCGCTCGAATACTTGCTCAACGTCGCGAAGAATTCGCTGCTGTCGCGCGTGTCGCGCCAGGCGCCGTCGACGTATTTGTAGTGAAAACCGCCTGCCTTCGCCGCGAGCCAGATCTCATGCTTCGGCGGCTGCAGATTCACGATCACTTTAGTGCGATTCTCGAATTCCAGCGTGAGGACATTGCCGCTTCGCTCGAATTCGATATCGGCCTCGGCTTGGTCCACCGAGCGCTCGATGGCGGTCAGCGCGGCCTCCGCCAGCGTCAGGTATTCCTGGTCTGTCATGCTAAACTCCATCGATTAAACGTATAGGGACGGTCATGCGAGTCGTTTTCAGGATGAGCGCGATTGTAGCGGCTTTGAGCATCAGCGCCGCGGCAACACTCTCGCTCGGTGGTTGTGGGCAACGTGGTCCGCTTTATCTTCCGAAGGCGCCCCCGCTTCCGCAACGTCCCAACGATCTCCAGAATACGCCGCCTTCGAACGTGACTCAGGGCAGCGTTCCGGACACCTCGGGCCAGCCGCTGTCGCTTTCGCCCGAGACAGACCTGAAGTCCGCTCCCAACGCGGCATCGGCGCCGAAAGCCGCGTCGTCCGCTTACTGATCTTCGAGCCTTCGCCTTCGTGGCGCATTTCCGATTACACGCATGAGTGATTCCGCATTTCATTACGTCGACGGCGTGTTGCACGCCGAAGGCGTCTCAGCCGCGTCGCTCGCGGAGCAGTTCGGCACGCCCCTCTATGTCTATTCGCGCGATGCGTTGACGCGCGCCTATCACGCCTACGCCGATGCCTGCGCGGGCCGCCGCGCGACCGTGCACGTCGCAGTGAAGGCGAACAGCAATCTCGCGGTGCTCAACGTGTTCGCGCGCATGGGCGCGGGCTTCGACATCGTGTCGTCGGGCGAGCTTGCGCGCGTGCTCGCGGCGGGCGGCAAGGCGGAGAACACGGTTTTTTCGGGCGTCGGAAAATCGGCGGCGGAGATGCGCGAGGCGCTCGAAGCGGGCGTGAAGTGCTTCAACGTCGAATCGATTCCCGAGCTGCACGCGTTGAACGAAGTGGCGAAGTCGCTCGGCAAGAAGGCGCCGGTTTCGCTGCGCGTGAATCCGGATGTCGATGCGAAAACGCATCCGTACATTTCCACCGGCCTCAAGTCGAACAAGTTCGGTGTCGCGTTCAACGACGCGCGCGCGACCTACGCGCAAGCGCAGGCGATGCCGAATCTCGATGTCATCGGCATCGATTGCCATATCGGCTCGCAGATCACGGAAGTCAGCCCGTATCTCGATGCCGTCGACAAGCTGCTCGAACTCGTCGAGCAGATCGAAGCGGACGGCATGAGCATTCGTCACGTGGATGTGGGCGGTGGTCTCGGCATCACCTATGACGACGAAACGCCGCCTGATATCGGCGAGTTCGTGAAGACGGTGCTCGATCACATCGAGAAGCGCGGCCACGGCGAGCGCGAAGTGTATTTCGAGCCGGGACGTTCGCTCGTCGGCAACGCTGGCGTGCTGCTCACGCGCGTCGAGTTTCTGAAGCCGGGCGAGGAAAAGAACTTCGCCATCGTCGATGCCGCGATGAACGATCTCGCGCGTCCCGCGATGTACGAGGCGTTTCATCGCATCGTGCCGGTCGTGAAGCGCGACGCACAGGCGCACAAGTACGACGTCGTGGGCCCGGTGTGTGAAAGCGGCGACTGGCTCGGACGCGATCGCGAACTGGCCATCGAACCGGGCGACCTGCTCGCGATCTGTTCCGCGGGCGCATATGGTTTCGTGATGAGCTCGAACTACAACACGCGTCCGCGCGCCGCCGAAATCATGGTCGATGGCGAACGCGCGCGTCTCGTGCGCGAGCGCGAGGAAGTGAAGCAGTTGTTCGCCGGGGAATCGATTCTGCCGGACTGAAGCTCACACGCTTCAACGAAAAAGCGATGCCGAGGCATCGCTTTTTTTATGCGCGCCGCCGTGTCACGCGCGTGCGAAGCCACGCGATCACACGCCAGCCGAGCAGCACGATCACGATCGAGCCGTAGATCTTCGGCAGTTCGAAATCGTGCTTGCCCGCCTTCATCCACCAGAAATGCAGGATCGCGAGCGCGGCGATCAGATAGATCACGCGATGCAAGGTCTGCCAGCGGCGGCCGAGCTTCCTTACCATCGCTTTCGGCGACGTGACCGCGAGCGGAATCAGCAGCACGAACGCCGCAAAACCGACCGTGATGAACGGCCGCTTGCCGATGTCCTTCACCATCTCGGCGACATCGAACCATTTATCGAACCAGATGTACGTCGTGAAGTGCAACACGGCGAAGAAGAACGCGTACAAGCCTGTCATCCGGCGAAAGCGCGCGAGCGCCGCGACGCCGGTCATGCGGCGCACCGGCGTAATCGCGAGCGTGATGCACAGATACACCAGCGTCCAGAGACCGGTCGAGCGCGTGATGAATTCGATCGGATTGGCGCCAAGGCCGTTCGTCACTCCGAGCACGACCAGACGCGCAAGCGGATACAGCATCGCGATGAACACGGCCACCTTGACGGGCGCCACGCGGCTCGGTGTCCGCGCCGTCGCGGCGGACCGCTTGAGTTCGGAAGCAGTCGGCATCGCTCAGAAGTTCTTTTTGAGATCCATGCCCTGATACAGCGACGCGACCTGATCGCCATAGCCGTTGAACATGAGCGTCTTGCGCTTCGGCGTAAAGAATCCGTCCTCGCCGATGCGCCGCTCCGTCGCCTGACTCCAGCGCGGATGATCGACGCCCGGGTTCACGTTCGAATAGAAGCCGTATTCGTTTGGCGCGTACAGATTCCAGCTCGTCGGCGGCTGTTTTTCGACAAAGCGGATCTTCACAAGTGATTTCGCACTCTTGAAGCCGTACTTCCACGGCACGACGACGCGCACCGGCGCGCCGTTCTGGTTCGGCAGCACTTCGCCGTACAGACCGACGGTGAGAAGCGTGAGCGGGTTCATCGCCTCGTCCATGCGCAGGCCTTCCGAATAGGGCCATTCGAGGATCGGCGTCGAGAGGCCGGGCATCTGCGAGGGATCGGCGAGGGTGATGAACTGCACGTACTTCGCGCTGCTGGTCGGCTCCGCGCGCTTGATGAGTTCGGACAGCGACACGCCGATCCACGGAATCACCATCGACCAGCCTTCGACGCAGCGCAGCCGGTAGACGCGCTCTTCGAGCGGCGCGAGCTTCAGGATGTCGTCGATGTCGTAGACCTTCGGATTCTTGATCGCGCCTTCCACCGACACCTTCCACGGCCGCGCACGCAATGTGCCAGCGTGTTCGACGGGATCGCCCTTGTCGGTGCCGAACTCGTAGAAGTTGTTGTAGGAGGTGATGTCCTTGAACGGCGTCGCCTTGTCGAGCGCGACGAACTTCGGATTCGTTTTCGCCGCGAGCTTCTGGCCTTTGGCATCGGGCGAAGTCAGCGTCGCGAAGGCGTTGCCGGTCACGCCGGCCAGGCCCGTCGCGGCAAATGCGCCGATCGATCGCAGCGCGCGCCGACGGTTCTCGAACACCTCGCGCGGCGTGATTTCATGACCCGCGATGTCATCGCCGTAAAGACGACGATCTCTTTTGATCCACATTTTCGTTCCTTCCATTGCGACGCAGGACACGTCGCCGCTCAATGCTCATACGGGGAAAACAGCAGTCTGGATGACAGTATTCCACCGCCAGACGAAAAAAAACCGCCAGCGTGACGCATGGCGGTTTTTTCTGATCCGATGCAGCCGATCAGAGCTTGCCGTAGCTATGCAAACCCGACAGGAACATGTTGACGCCGAGAAATGCGAAGGTCGTCACGATCAGGCCCGTCAGCGCCCACCACGCCGCCGCCGCGCCGCGCAGGCCCTTCATCAGGCGCATATGCAGCCACGCCGCATAGTTCAGCCAGACGATCAGCGCCCACGTCTCCTTCGGATCCCAGCTCCAGTAGCCGCCCCACGCTTCCGCGGCCCACAGCGCGCCGAGAATCGTCGCGATGGTGAAGAACGCGAAGCCGACCGCGATCGACTTGTACATCACGTCGTCGAGGACTTCGAGCGAGGGCAGGCGGTCCGCCATGAAGCCGCGCTGTTTGGCGAGATACGCGACGGAAACCATCGCCGAGAGCGCGAAGCTGCCGTAGCCGATGAAGTTCGCCGGAACGTGGATCTTCATCCACCAGCTTTGCAGCGCGGGCACGAGCGGCTGGATCTGCTGCGCGTCGCGGGCGATCGAGTACCACATCAGGAAGCCGACCGCCGCGCTGATCACGAGCAGCACGAACGCGCCCATCTGCCGCGTGGCGTAGTGCTGTTCGTAGTAGAGGTAGAACAGCGCCGTGATCAGACAGAACAGCACGAACACTTCATACAGATTCGAGATCGGAATATGGCCGACGTCCGCGCCGATCATGTACGACTCGTACCAGCGCACCATCAGGCCGGTGAAGCCCATCAGCACCGCGACCCACGTCATGCGCGAGCCGATCGCGCCGCCGGTCTGCGAACGCGTCACGAGGCCGATCCAGTAGAAGAGCGTCGCGAGGATGAAGAGCGCGCTCATCCAGAGGATCGCGGACTGGCTCGACAGGAAGTATTTGAGGAAGAAATTGGTCTCGGCGCGCGCGAGATCGTGCTGGTAGAGCTGAATCGAAAACAGCGCCAGCACGGCGATCATCGCGATCAGCAGACGCACCGGTTTCCAGCGCCAGCCGAGCACGACGAACGTGGGCACCGCGCCGATCAGCACGGCAGTGTCGTACACGTCCATGTACGCGTGATAGCGGTTGAGCGCGAAACCCGCGCCGGCGACCATCGCGAGCGCGAACAGCCAGTCGATGACGCTGAGCCTGCGCAGGAACGGACGATCGTCGAACACGGCGACGTCGGGAAGGCCCGATGCCGGACGTTCCGTCTTGGCGGAGGCGTGAGAGGAAGTCTGTGTGAGGTCCATGATCTTACCGTGTTGAAACTTCCGAGCTCGATGTCTCGGATTGCGAGTGCTGGGCCGCGCCGGGTGCGGGGGACGGATCGGCCGGATCGATTGGCTTCGCGCCGAGCGCCGCCGCGATCTGCGCGCGTGTGCGGACGAACTCCTTCTCGAAATCGAACGTCCGGCGCGCCGTGGACATCGCCATCAGCACGCTCGCGCCGCCTTGCCCCGTATCCTTGAGCCAGAACCAGAGCCGGCGTTCGCGCACGTAGAACATCGAGAAAATGCCGACCACCAGCAGAAGGCTGCCAAGATACACCAGATTTTTACCTGGCGCGCGCGTCAACTGGAATACCGAAGCTTGCACCTGCTTGAAGTTGTCCAGTTGCAGGAAGACCGGCGCGCCGTACAGGAAACTGTCGGACAGCGCGTTGATGGACGACTGCACGAACGCGGAGCTCTTCTCATCCACTTTAGCGCTCGGAAGGCCGTTTTGCTCTCGGGAAATCTGCCATACGTCCCACATCGCGCCTTCGAGCATACGCATCAGCAGGCCGGCGGCCTTTTCCTGCTCGCCCTTCGGCACTGAGCGGTCGATGAACGTCGCGATGCTCTGGAAACCGCCAATCATCTGCGGATTGGTCGTCGCCTTGCCCGTTTCGTCGGCGCCGGCAAACAGATTCAGCACGCGAATCGCGCTCTCTTCCAGATGCTTCTGCAATTCGCCGTTTTCCTGCGGAACCGAACGCAACGCGAAGCGATGCGCGGCTTCGGTGCGCGTCGCGGGCGTGGCGAGCGCCGCGCGCAGGTTCATCCACTGCTTCACGGCGCCATTTTCGTCGGCGGGAATGCGCAGATAGCGGAACGGATCGTTCGGGCTCACGCGCATGCCCGCGAGGAACATGCGCTGGCCGCTGACATCGATCGGCAGCATGTAATTGCTGTACTCGCGCGCCTGGCCGTCCGTGCCGCGCACCTTGTACTGCACCGACGGACCGATATTGCGCAGATCCGTCGGCTTCGAGGTTTTCGCGCCGGAGCCGAGGCGCTCGTCGAAGGCATCGCGCAGCGTTTCCTTCTTGCCGACGCCGCGCGCGTCGGGCGCGCCGCTGCCGTCCGTCATGTTCTCAACGTTGATCGCGCGGAAATCCGTGAATTCGACCGTCTCGCCCTGCGCGCCCGTGAACTGCGTGCCGATGGGCGCCGTGCCGCCGATCGTCCCGCTGAACGGCGCGGCCTTCGCGCTGCCGCCGGTCATCGGCCAGGCCGTCATTTCGAGCCTCGAGCCGCCGTCCTGAAAGCTCGACTGATAGATCGAGATGCCGTCGTAGGTGAACGGCTTGTTGACTTCGACGCGCGCCGGAATGCGCTTGCCCGTTTTGTGATCGATCACGACGATGTCGCTCGCGAAGAGCTTCGGCATGCCGGTCGAGTAGTAATCGACGATGAACTTGTTCAGCTCGATGGAAAACGGCAGATCCTGGATGATCGATCCGTCCTGCTGGTTCAGAATCGCCGTGCCGACATACTGGCCCTCGGGCACCCACGCGTAGCCGCGAAACGTCGGGTTCGAGGTCGAAAGGCGATGCTCGGGCGGAATGTCGTTGATGACGGCGTTGCTGCTGATCGGCGTCTTGTTGAACATCCACATCTGCAGTTTGATGGGCAGATTGCTGTCCAGCAGCCCGCCGAGACAGATCACGACGATCGCGACGTGCGCCGAGATGTAGCCGATCTTGGTCATCGCGCCGCGCTTGGCGGTGATGAGCGTCGCGCCGTTGTCGGTCTCGCGCGTCTTGAAGCGGTAGCCCATTTTTGTGGCAAGGCGCTCGAGCGTCGCCGCGGTCTGCGCGCGGTTCGTCGACACCGCGAATTCGCCCTTGTGATGGAACGCGCGCAGGCCGCCTTCATGCACGCGATCTTTCCAGCTCTTGATGTCCGCGACCATCTTCGGGCTGTTGCGGATCACGCACAACGACACCGAGATCACGAGAAAGATGAGGATCAGCATGAACCACCATGCGCTGTACACGGTGTAGATGCTCAGGCCTCGGAAGATATCCGCCCAGAACGGGCCGAACTGATTGACGTAGTTGGGGTACGGATCGTCCTGCGTGAGCACCGTGCCGATGATGCTCGCGATCGCCAGAATGACCAGCAACGCGATGGCAAAGCGCATCGAACTGACGAGTTCGACAAAATGCCTGAGGGCGCGGCGGCCCGACTTCGACTGCAGACCCGATGTGGTGACGCTCATTCAAACTCCGACTGGACAGCAAAAAAGGGTGGAGACGCTGGCGGTCTCATCGACCGACGTCCCACCCTTTTCTTGTTTTCGCGCCGGTCTTCTCGGATCTTCCCGGGACCGGCTTCGTAGTATGGGCGTTTCCCGCTTGCATCGCCGGGAAGCGCTGGACGCTCACTGCTGCGCGTTTAATGCAAACCGGCGATGTAGTCCGCAACCGCCTTCATCTCCGCTTCATTCAGGCGCGAGGAAATCTGGTGCATCGGCTCACTGTTGTTGCGTTGCCCCGATGCGAAGGCGTTCAACTGCGCCACCGTGTAATCGCCCCATTGCCACGAGAGCCGCGGATACTGCACCGGAATGCCCATGCCTGTCGCACCGTGGCACGCGGCGCACGCCGGCACGCCCTTGTCCGCGATGCCGCCGCGGTAGATCTTCTGGCCCAGCGCGACGTCATTCTTGTCGCGCGCATAGTTGGGCTTGGCCTTCTGCGACGCGAAGTACGCCGCGACGTTCAACATGTCCTGATCCGACAGCGCGCCCGCGATGCCCGCCATGATCGGATTGTTGCGCAACGGCGCCTTGGCACCCGGCTGCGTCTTGTAATCTTTCAACTGCTTGACGATGTATTCGGCGTGCTGGCCCGCGATCCTCGGAAACGCCGCGCCGGCGCTGTTGCCGTCCGCCGCGTGACATGCCGCGCACACCTGGGTCGCGATGGCCTGCCCTCTCGCCACATCCGGCTTCGCCGGTTGCGCGGGCTCCGCCGCGTTCACTGACATCGATACCGCTAGTCCACTCAATCCTGCACCGAAAGCCGCCGCTGCCCGAATCACCACCAGAGACCTGTACAGTCGGTTCATTCGCGTACCCTGTTTTTCGTCTTGTGAGAATGTGAGGTTCTGCAAAAAACGACGGCGACCGATCATCGCCGCAAGATACCCGAACGCGCTGGACGAAGAGGCTCAAAAAGTGCCCCAAAAGCTGTCTCGCTCCTCTGTGGGTGCCGCCTGCGGCCTGGGTCTTGCGTGCCCGTGCTGATCTTTAAAAATCCGTCGTATTGTACAATAACCCGCTACACGCAAAGACGCCAGTCGGGGCATGCCCAGTATTTGCCGGGTTCTCAAGGCTTGAAGTTTTCGCAGCTCTTTCGATTGGGCCCGCCAATGTCATTTCTGCTTCACCAATCCCGCTTCTTCACGACCGTCAATCACCTGCGCGATCTGCCGCCCACGCCGCAGCCCGAAATCGCGTTCGCGGGACGTTCGAACGCGGGCAAATCGACCGCGATCAACATCCTGTGCAACCAGAAGCGGCTCGCGTTCGCCAGCAAGACGCCGGGCCGCACGCAGCACATCAACTACTTCTCGGTAGGGCCTGAAGCGGCGCCTGTCGCCTATCTCGTCGATCTCCCCGGCTATGGCTACGCCGAAGTGCCCGGCGCCGCGAAAGAGCATTGGCAGCGGCTGCTTTCCACCTATCTGCAGAGTCGCGCGCAGCTGTGCGGCATGATCCTGATGATGGATTCGCGCCGCCCGCTCACCGAACTCGATCGCATTATGATCGACTGGTTTGCGCCCACCGGAAAGCCGATCCACGCGCTGCTCACCAAATGCGACAAATTGACGCGACAGGAGATGACCAACGCCCTGCGCGCGACGAAAAAATCCTTCGCGGAATACAAGGAAGCGGGCTATCGCGGCGAACTCACCGCGCAGCTTTTCTCCGCCCTCAAGCGCACGGGTCTCGATGAAGCGCATGAATTAATCGAAAGCTGGCTGATACCTGAAGAAGCGGGCGAGAACGCGGCGGAAGACGCGAAAGAGTGAGCCCGCGCGCAACACACGCAGCCATAAAAAAACCCGCCGCATGACGGCGGGTTAACAGCCTAATCGAATATCGACAGGCACCCGCTCAGGGAGGAGAAGCGGGGAGTCCGGCGGCAAGCGCCTCGCTCGATCGGTATGATATACCATTGTCTCAAAACGGTTTCAGACGCGGCCAAGTGCTTGTTCGGCAAGGATTTACGCGCTTTGGAAGCCGTTTTCGACGTCCTCCGGAAGACCACTCCAATTCGAGTCAAGACATGAGCTTCTACCCTCACCATCGGCCGCGCCGCATGCGCCGCGATGACTTCTCGCGCCGTCTCATGCGCGAAAACATCCTCACCACGAACGACCTCATTTACCCGGTTTTCATCGTCGAAGGCGCGAACGTGCGCCAGGCCGTGCCGTCGATGCCCGGTGTCGAGCGCACGTCCGTCGATCTGCTGATGAAGGTCGCCGAGCAATGCGTGGAACTGGGCGTGCCGGTGCTGTCGCTGTTTCCGGCGATCGAACCGGCGCTCAAGACGCCCGATGGCCGCGAGGCAACCAATCCCGAAGGCCTGATCCCGCGCGCCGTGCGCGAGCTGAAAAAGAACTTCCCGATGCTCGGTGTGCTAACGGATGTCGCGCTCGATCCGTACACGAGCCACGGCCAGGACGGCGTGCTCGACGAAGAAGGTTACGTGAAGAACGACGAAACGAGCGAGATTCTCGTCGAACAGGCGCGCACGCAGGCTGAGGCGGGCGTGGATATCGTCGCGCCATCGGACATGATGGACGGCCGCATCGGCGCGATTCGCGAGATGCTCGAAAGCGAAAGCCACATCCACACGCGCATCATGGCGTACGCGGCGAAATACGCGTCGGCGTTCTACGGTCCGTTCCGCGACGCAGTCGGTTCGGCTGCGAATCTCGGCAAGAGCAACAAGATGACGTATCAGATGGACCCGGCCAATTCCGACGAAGCCATGCGCGAAGTACGCATGGACATCGAGGAAGGCGCCGACATGGTGATGGTCAAGCCAGGCATGCCGTATCTCGACATCGTGCGCCGCGTGAAGGACGAATTCCGCTTCCCGACTTACGCGTATCAGGTGAGCGGCGAGTACGCGATGATCAAGGCCGCCGCGCAGAACGGCTGGATCGATCACGACAAGGTGATGATGGAAGCGTTGCTCGCGTTCAAGCGCGCGGGCGCGGACGGCGTGCTGACGTACTTCGCGCTGGATGCCGCGCGGATTCTGCGGGCGTCGAAGTAAGGTTTCTGGCTCGCGACACGAAAAGGGCGATGCTTGATGCATCGCCCTTTTTCTCATCCGTTCGAAGGTCCGACCTTGTCGAGGCTCTTCAGGAACCTGTCCGCCGATTCATAACCGACGACGCGTGCAACTTCATTGCCCGCTGCATCGAAGAAGATGATGCCCGGCGGACCGAACAGTTTGAAGCGCTTGAGAAGCGCCTGATCGTCGGCATTGTTGGCGGTCACGTCCGCGCGGAGAAGATTCAGTTGCGCGAGACGCGCCTGCACGCGGGCGTCGGAGAACGTCAGCTTCTCCATTTCCTTGCAGGAGACGCACCAGTCGGCGTAGAAGTCGAGCATCGCGGGACGCGCGGCGGCCTTCACAGCCGAATCCAGTTCCGCCGATGAACGCACGGGCGCGAACGTCGGTGCCGATGCTTGCGGACTCGCCGAAGCGGACGATTCGCCTCGGGATGCGAGCAAGGCGAGCGGACGCAGCGGATCCGTCGAACCCGCGGCCAATCCGACGAGCAACGTCGCTGCCCAGATCGCGAACGCCGCGCCGAGCCCGCGTCCGAGTCGCGTCCAGATGCCGATCGGTTGCGCCGCGCCTGACGAGAACAATCCAAGCGATGCCGCCGCGATCAGCAGCCACAGCGCCGCTAACAACATCTGCGCGACGCCGCCTATAACCGGCCACACGATCCACAGCGCGGCTGCGAGCAGCACGACGCCGAAGAACACTTTGACGCCGTCCATCCACGCGCCTGCACGAGGCAGGATCGAGCCCGCGCCCAACCCGATGATCAGGAGCGGCACGCCGAGCCCGACGCCCATTGCGAACAGTGCCGCGCCACCGAGCACTGCATTCCCGGTATGCGCGATGAACGCGAGCACCGCGAACAGCGGCGCGGTCATGCACGCACCGACGACAAGTGCAGAGAGCGCGCCCATTGCGGCAACCGCCGCAAACTTGCCGCCGCTGCGTTTCTGCGACGCCTCGTTCACACCGCTTTGCCAGCGCTCGGGCAATGCGATGTCGACGCCTGAAATCAGCGCAACCGCAAATGCCGCAAGCAGCACGCCGAACGCGCCGAGCACCCACGGATTCTGAAGCCACGCGCCGAGGCTTTGTCCGATCAGCGCGGCGGCGATACCGAGCACGGTATAAACGAGCGCCATGCCGATCACGTACGAGACCGACAACGCGAATCCGCGCGAACGCGTCACGCGCGCGCCTTCCCCGACGATGATCGCGGACAGGATCGGGATCATCGGATACGAGCACGGCAACAGGCTCAGGACCATGCCAGCGAGAAAATACAGTCCGACGACGGCGAAGAATCCGCCGCCTTCGAGCATCGATTGCGCGTAATCCGCGCTCGTCGCGCGCTCGAACCACGAATTGGCGGGTTCTTTCGGAGAAACAGACGGCGCTGCGCCCGCCGGTTGCAGAGCATCGCCTTTGACGCGGTAGGTCTTCTCCATCGGCGGATAACAGATGCCCTGATCCGCGCATCCTTGCGATGTGACCGCGAGTTCGAATGGACCTTTCGCCTGCGTCACGGGAATGTGGATGAGCAACACACCGCGGTAGGTCTCGACATCCTTGTTGAATGTCTGGTCGAAGTGCACTTTGCCCGCCGGCAGTTGCGCAGCGCCGATGGTGGCATCGCCACTCTTCACGGCAAACGCAAAGCGCTCGCGGTACATGTAGTAGCCGTCCGCGATCTTGTAGCGCACAACCACTTCGCCGGGATTTTCAGATGCGCTGAATTTGAACGCGACGTCGGGATCGAGGAAATCGTCGGCTGCGCGCGCGGCGCCCGACAACAGCGCAAACGCCGCCAGGAACAGAAACACGCCGAAGAAACGACGCGCGAGAAGACGAGAAAACTCAAACATGAATAGGACGCTGCGTTTCTGCGTTGACCCACTGACCGTAGCCCGGCGAGGCATCCACCTGCCAGACGAGGATCTCGGGCGTTTCATACGGATGCCGAGTCTCGACGAAGCGCTGCAACTCCTCGCTACGCGCAACACTCGTCTTGAACAGCAACTGCACTTCCTGCGACGACTCCAGCGCGCCGTTCCAGTGATACCGCGACGACACCGCGCCGACGTTCGTCACGCACGCGGCAAGACGCGCTTCGAGCGCCGCTTGCGCGAGCGCATCAGCTGCGGCGGCGTCGGGCAGCGTGGAGAGCATCAAAACGACGGGGACGTTCACTCGGGAAACTCCGGAAGGCGCGAGAGGCCAATTGCATATCGTAGCATCGGCGGCCGTCACGCATCTTTACAGGCAGGCGCGCTGAAAAGCCGCAGGCCAATACAAAAAGGCCAAGCTGAGCTTGGCCTTTCTGCTAACGACTCGAATCGGAATTTATTCCGCTTCTTGCACTTCTTCCGTCTCTTCGACTTCCGGGCGATCCATCAACTGGATCAGCGCCATCGGTGCGTTGTCGCCGACGCGGAAACCGAACTTCAGGATGCTCAGATAGCCACCCGGACGGTTCGCGTAGCGCGGGCCGAGGACGTCGAACAGCTTCGCGACGGAATCACGATCGCGCAGGCGGTTGAACGCCAGACGACGGTTTGCGAGCGACGGCTTCTTGCCCAGCGTGATGAGGGGCTCGACGACCTTGCGCAGTTCCTTGGCCTTCGGCAACGTCGTCTTGATGACTTCGTGCTCGATCAGCGAATTCGACATATTGCGGAGCATTGCCAGACGGTGGCTGCTCGTGCGGTTCAGTTTCCGCAAACCATGCTTATGACGCATTTTCAGTTCCTTAAACGAGTTTTGATCCAGCTCTTCTATTGCGCCCTAGTTCGGGTGCACGGGCCGGTCAGAAAAAGCAAGACGCGGATTTTAAAGGAAAATCCGCGTCTTTGCCAGTAACGCGATCGATCTTCGCTATTACTTGTCGAGACCAGCCGGCGGCCAGTTTTCGAGCTTCATACCGAGCGTCAGACCACGCGATGCCAACACTTCCTTGATTTCATTCAGCGACTTGCGGCCCAGATTCGGCGTCTTCAACAGCTCGTTTTCCGTGCGCTGGATCAGATCGCCGATGTAGTAGATGTTCTCAGCCTTCAGGCAGTTCGCGGAACGAACCGTGAGTTCGAGGTCATCCACCGGACGCAGCAGGATCGGATCGATCTGCGGCGCGCGCGACGGCGCTTCCGCTGCCGCTTCCGTGCCTTCGAGCGCTGCGAACACCGACAGCTGATCGACCAGAATGCGAGCCGACTGGCGAATCGCTTCCTCCGGCGAGATCACGCCGTTGGTTTCGATGTTCATCACGAGCTTGTCGAGGTCGGTACGCTGTTCGACACGCGCGCTTTCCACTGCGTAGCTCACGCGGCGAACCGGCGAGAACGACGCGTCCAGCACGATCCGGCCAATGATCTTGGCCGAGTCTTCGCCATAACGACGCACGTTGCCCGGCACATAGCCGCGGCCCTTTTCGATCTTGATCTGAACGTCGAGCTTGCCGCCCTTCGACAGGTGCGCGACCACGTGACCGGGATTGATGACCTCGCAGTCATGCGCGAGTTCGATATCGCCAGCCGTGACAACACCTTCGCCTTCCTTGCGCAGCGTCACCGTGACTTCATCGCGGTTGTGCAGCTTGAAGACGACGCCCTTCAGGTTCAACAACAGGTTGACCACATCCTCTTGCACACCATCGAGCGTCGAGTATTCGTGCACGACGCCCGCGATCGTCACTTCGGTCGGCGCGTAGCCGATCATCGACGACAGCAGCACGCGCCGAAGCGCGTTACCCAAGGTGTGGCCATAGCCGCGTTCGAACGGCTCCATAACCACTTTCGCGTGGTTTTCACCAAGCGATTCAACTGCAATGATCTTGGGCTTCAACAAACTGGTTTGCATAGGTTTTCCTTTTCAATACCCTCGGCTCGTTACACCGATAAGGCTGACCGGTGACAACCTGAAAATAAACAGCCGAGGCCACCCTTTGCCACGAGCAATCAGGCTCCCCGGCTGTCCATCCATTACCGCCGCGATTAACGCGAATACAGTTCGACGATCAGGCTTTCGTTGATGTCGCCGGCGATGTCGCTACGCTCGGGCATCGACTTGAACGTGCCTTCGAACTTCTTCTCGTCGACCGACACCCAGCTCGGCATGCCGCCTTGCTGAGCCAGCGAGAGAGCTTCGACGATACGAGCCTGCTTGCGCGACTGCTCGCGCACGGACACGACATCACCCGACTTCACTTGCAGCGACGGGATGTTCGCGACCTGGCCGTTCACCATGATCGACTTGTGGCTCACGAGCTGACGCGCTTCTGCACGCGTCGAGCCGAAGCCCATGCGGTACACGACGTTGTCGAGACGCGACTCAAGCAGCTGCAGCAGGTTCTCGCCCGTCGGGCCCTTGCGGCGGTCGGCTTCAGCGAAGTAGCGGCGGAACTGACGCTCCAGCACACCGTAGATACGCTTCACTTTCTGCTTTTCGCGCAACTGGGTACCGTAGTCGGACGTACGCGCGCCCGAGATGCGGCCATGTTGGCCGGGCTTGCTGTCGAGCTTGCACTTGTCAGCGAGCGAGCGGCGTGCGCTCTTCAGGAACAGATCAGTGCCTTCACGGCGGGACAGCTTGGCTTTGGGACCGGTATAGCGTGCCACTTTGCATCCTTAAATATTGATCACGCAAACTCTCGTCTGCGCTAGTCCGAACCCTTTGGGCCGAACGGTGGGCTTAGTAAAACTTCACAACGCACGAAACCCGCCGATACTCGCGCATCGACAGGAAACATGCGGTTGCGTCGACGTATTAGATACGACGGCGCTTCGGCGGACGGCAGCCATTGTGCGGGACCGGCGTCACGTCGGAGATCGCGGTGATCTTGATGCCAAGACCATGCAGCGCGCGCACCGCCGATTCACGGCCAGGACCGGGGCCCTTGATCCGCACTTCGAGGTTCTTCACGCCGTACTCCATTGCCACGCGGCCAGCCGATTCGGCTGCGACCTGAGCTGCGAAGGGCGTCGACTTACGCGAACCCTTGAAGCCCTGACCGCCCGAGGTCGCCCATGCCAGCGCGTTACCTTGACGGTCGGTGATCGTGATAATGGTGTTGTTGAACGACGCGTGAACGTGAACCACGCCCTCGGCGACGTTCTTCTTGACCTTCTTGCGAACGCGTTGCGCCGCGGAGTTGTTCGAAGCCTTAGCCATTACGTTTTCCTGTAACTGTCAGTTCCGCTTACTTCTTCAGCGATTGCGCTGCACGACGCGGACCCTTGCGCGTACGGGCATTGGTGCGCGTACGTTGGCCACGCAGGGGCAGACCCTTGCGATGGCGCATGCCACGGTAGCAACCCAAGTCCATCAGGCGCTTGATGTTCATCGTCACTTCACGGCGCAGGTCGCCTTCGACGATGAACTTGCCTACTTCGTCACGCAGCTTTTCGAGGTCTGCGTCGGTAAGGTCCTTGACCTTCTTCGAAAATTCCACACCAGCTGCCGAGCAAATGCCGCGGGAACGCGTGCGACCGATGCCGAAGATTGCCGTCAGGCCGATCTCGGTATGCTGGTGATTCGGGATGTTAACCCCTGCGATACGAGCCATTGTTTTTCCTCAAACAAAAAGCGCAAGCAAAAGCGCGGCGTTCAGCCTTGACGCTGTTTGTGGCGCGGATCAGAGCTGCAAATCACGCGCACAACGCCCTTGCGCTTGATGATCTTGCAATTGCGGCAAATGCGCTTAACCGATGCCATCACTTTCATGATATTACCCTTTTTTCAAATCACTTCGCCCGGAACACGATCCGTGCACGAGACAGATCGTAAGGCGTCAATTCAACCGTAACCTTGTCGCCCGGAAGGATGCGGATGTAGTGCATCCGCATCTTTCCGGAAATATGCCCCAGGACGACATGGCCATTTTCCAATTTCACCCGGAAAGTAGCGTTGGGGAGGTTTTCGATGACCTCACCCTGCATCTGGATAACATCGTCTTTGGCCATAGTCCTAATTAACGCATCGGGACGTTGCTACCCTTGAAGTTGGCCTTCTTGAGCAGCGATTCATATTGTTGCGACATAACGTACGACTGCACCTGAGCCATGAAGTCCATCGTGACGACGACAATGATCAGCAGCGACGTTCCACCAAAATAAAACGGCACGTTCCAGCGCAACACCAGAAACTCAGGCAGCAGGCACACGAATACGATGTAGATCGCACCAGCCAGCGTCAGACGCGTCAGGATGCGGTCGATATATCGTGCAGTCTGATCGCCCGGACGGATACCCGGAACGAAAGCACCGCTTTTCTTCAAGTTGTCGGCGGTTTCCCGGCTGTTGAACACCAATGCGGTGTAGAAGAAGCAGAAGAAAACGATCGCCAACGCATACAGCAGCACGTACACAGGTTGACCAGGCTTGATTGCCTCGGCCACGTTGTGCAACGCGTTTGCGAACCAGTTGGTACGCGTACCCGAACTGAACCAGTTCAGGATGGTTGCCGGGAAGAGAATGATCGACGACGCAAAGATCGGCGGAATCACACCCGACATGTTCAACTTCAGCGGCAGATGGGACGACTGTCCGCCGTAAATCTTGTTACCGACCTGGCGCTTCGCGTAGTTCACGAGGATCTTGCGCTGTCCGCGTTCGATGAACACGACCAGATACGTGACCGCCGCGATCAGCACGACGATGATGATCGCCGAGATGATGCTCATCGAACCGGTGCGAACCAGCTCGAACAGACCACCGATTGCGTTCGGGAAACCCGCCGCGATACCACCGAAGATGATGATCGAGATGCCGTTGCCGAGACCACGCTCCGTGATCTGCTCACCGAGCCACATCAGGAACATCGTGCCCGTCACCAGCGTGACGACCGTCGTCAGCCGGAACACCATGCCGGGGTCCAGAACCAGAGCCGGCTGATTTTCCAGCGCAACCGCGATACCGAACGCCTGGAAGGTTGCCAGAACCACCGTGAAGATACGCGTGTACTGCGTGATCTTACGTTGTCCCGCCTGCCCTTCCTTTTTCAACGCTTCCATCTGCGGCGACACGATCGACAGCAACTGCATGATGATCGACGCCGAAATGTAGGGCATGATGCCCAGCGCAAAGATCGTGAACCGTGACAGCGCGCCACCCGAGAACATGTTGAACATGCCAAGGATGCCGCCCGACTGGCTTTGGAACAGCTTGGCCAGTTGATCCGGATCGATGCCGGGTACCGGAATATGCGCACCAATGCGGTAGACGATCAGCGCCAGCAGCAGAAACACTGCACGCCGGCGCAGATCGCCGAATTTCGCCGCGCTTCGACCGGTTTTTGCGAGACTCGGGCTGTTAGCCAAGTACCTTCTCCGATGCTAGTGCTAGTAACGGCGAAAGCGCGTTACTCGGCGAACGAGCCGCCAGCGGCTTCGATTGCCTCACGGGCGCCCTTCGTTGCCGTCAGACCCTTCACCGTGACCTTGCGCGTAATCTCGCCGGTCTTGATGATCTTTGCGCTCTTGATGAGCTCGCCGACCAGACCCGCTTGCTTCAGCGCCAACAGATCGATTTCGTCGACCGGCAGCTTTTCCAGATCGGACAGGCGCACTTCACCGACGAATTCCTTCGTCAGCGAGGTGAAGCCACGCTTCGGCAGACGGCGCTGCAGAGGCATCTGACCGCCTTCGAAGCCGACCTTGTGAAAGCCGCCCGAACGCGATTTCTGACCCTTGTGGCCGCGACCTGCGGTCTTGCCGAGGCCCGAACCGATGCCACGACCGACGCGACGCTTAGCGTGCTTCGCGCCTTCCGCCGGCTTCAGGTTATTCAATTCCATGTTCAACTCCTTGGATCCTAGGGTCAGCCGCTTAGCCGATGACCTTAACCAGGTACGAGACCTTGTTGATCATCCCGCGCACTGCCGGCGTGTCCTGCAACTCGGAGACCGAGTTGAGGCGACGCAGGCCGAGGCCACGCACCGTTGCACGGTGCGTTTCGCGGGTCCCGATCAGGCTCTTCACGAGCTGAACCTTGACAGTTTTTTCAGACATGGTGACCACCTTAGCCCAGAATGTCTTCGACGGACTTACCACGCTTCGCCGCGATGTCGGCCGGGGTCGACTGCTTGCGCAGACCGTCCAGCGTTGCGCGAACGAGGTTGTACGGGTTCGTCGAACCGTGGCTCTTGGCCACAACGTTTTGCACGCCCATCACGTCGAACACTGCGCGCATCGGGCCGCCAGCGATTACGCCGGTACCGTCCTTCGCCGGAGCGAGGAGAACCGCCGATGCGCCATGCTTACCGTGCACTTCGTGTTGCAGCGTGCCGTTCTTCAGGGGCACCTTGAACATATTGCGGCGGGCCTGTTCCATTGCCTTTTGAACGGCAACCGGAACTTCCTTGGCCTTGCCCTTGCCCATGCCGATCCGGCCGTCACCGTCGCCGACCACGGTCAGTGCGGCGAAGCCGAGAATACGGCCACCCTTCACGACCTTGGTCACGCGGTTGACCGAAATCATCTTTTCGCGCAGGCCGTCGTCGCGTTCGTCAGCCTGAACTTTCGCTTGCATCTTTGCCATGACGAATTCTTCCCTTAGAACTTGAGCCCGGCTTCACGCGCCGCATCAGCCAGCGCCTTCACGCGGCCGTGGTAGCGGAAACCCGAGCGGTCAAAGGCGACGGATTCGATGCCGGCAGCCTTGGCCTTTTCGGCGATACGCTTGCCGATCAGGGTCGCAGCATTGACGTTGCCGCCCTTGCCCGACTTGTCGGCGAGTTCAGCGCGCACTTCAGCTTCGAGCGTCGAGGCGCTTGCCACGACTTTCGTACCGCATGCCGAGAACACTTGCGCGTAGATATGCGTATTCGTGCGATGCACGGCCAGACGCGGAACCTGCAGCTCAGCGATCTTGACACGCGTCTGACGAGCGCGGCGCAGGCGAGATTGAGTCTTATCCATGATTGCGCACCCTTACTTCTTCTTCGTTTCTTTGAGGATCACGACCTCGTCGGAATAACGCACGCCCTTGCCCTTATACGGCTCGGGCGGACGATAACCGCGCACTTCTGCTGCGGTCTGTCCGACTTTCTGCTTGTCGATCCCCTTGATCACGATTTCGGTCTGCGACGGAGTTTCAGCCTTGACGCCTTCCGGCATCTGGTGCACCACGGGGTGCGAGAAACCCAGCGACAGGTTCAGCTTGTCGCCTTGCGCTTGTGCACGATAACCGACGCCAACCAGCGTCAGCTTGCGCTCGAAACCCTTGGTGACGCCCTGCACCATGTTCGCCACCAGGGCGCGCATCGTGCCGGACATCGCGTTTGCTTCACGGCTTTCGTTGGCCGGAGCGAGCTTCAGCGTGCCATTGTCGTTCGTCACGTTCACCAGCTTGTTAGCTGCTTGCGAGATCGTGCCGAGCGGACCCTTAACGGTGATGACGTCGCCCTTGATGGCCACTTCCGCGCCTTGCGGCAGCGCGATCGGGCTTTTACCTACTCGAGACATGTTTCTTCTCCTTAGGCGTTAAGCGACGTAGCAGATGACTTCGCCGCCGACGCCGTTCTGGCGCGCCTTGCGGTCGGTCATCACACCCTTCGGCGTCGAAACGATGGCAACGCCCAGGCCGTTCATGACCTGCGGAATGTCGTTGCGACCGCGGTACACGCGAAGACCAGGCTTCGAGACACGCTCGAGGCGCTCGATCACCGGACGGCCAGCGTAGTACTTCAACGCGATATTCAATTCGATCTTCGCGCCATCAGCCTTCACTGCGAAGTCGTCGATATAACCTTCGTCCTTCAAAACCTGCGCAATCGCAACCTTGACTTTTGACGAGGGCATAGTCACCGAAACCTTCTCGACCATCTGCGCATTGCGGATGCGAGTCAGCATATCGGCGATAGGATCACTCATGCTCATTTATGTTTCTCCTATTACCAGCTCGCCTTGGTCAGGCCAGGGATTTCGCCGCGGAAAGCGATTTCACGAATCTTGCCGCGTGCGAGTCCGAACTTGCGGAACGTGCCACGCGGACGACCCGTGATCGCGCAGCGGTTACGCTTGCGAGTGGGGTTCGAGTTACGCGGCAGTTGTTGCAGCGCCAGACGCGCGAAGTAACGCTCTTCGTCCGACTTGCTTGCGTCATCGATCACAGCCTTCAGCTCAGCACGCTTCGGAGCGTACTTGGCTGCCAGGCGCGCGCGCTTCTTTTCACGTTCGATCAGTGCCAGTTTAGCCACGGTAACCTCAGTTTCTGAACGGGAACTTGAAGCCGGCGAGCAGCGCCTTTGCTTCATCGTCAGTCTTCGCGGTAGTCGTGATGCTGATGTTCAGCCCACGCAGCGCGTCGATCTTGTCGTAGTCGATTTCGGGGAAAATGATCTGCTCTTTCACACCGATGTTGTAGTTGCCACGACCGTCGAATGCACGGCCCGACACGCCACGGAAGTCACGCACCCGCGGGAGCGCAACCGTCACGAAACGGTCGAGAAATTCGTACATCGCTTGGCCGCGCAGCGTGACCATCGCGCCGATCGGGTAGCCCTGACGAATCTTGAAGCCTGCGATTGCCTTGCGCGCCTTCGTGATAACCGGCTTCTGGCCAGCGATCTTCGTCAGGTCGCCCACGGCGTTTTCGATGATCTTCTTGTCGGCGACGGCTTCGCCAAGACCCATGTTCAGGGTGATCTTGGTGATGCGCGGCACTTCCATGACGGACTTGTAGCCGAACTTTTCAACGAGTTGCGGCACAACGTTTTCTTTATAAATCTCTTGCAGACGAGCCATTTTTTAACTCCGCGTCAGGCGTTGAGCGTGGCGCCGGTCGACTTCAAGAAGCGAACCTTCTTGTCGTCTTCGACCTTGATGCCCACACGCGATGCCTTGCCATTCGCGTCGACCAATGCGACGTTCGAAATATGCAGCGGCATCGTTTTGGCTTCCACACCGCCCGTCGTACCCTTCATCGGGTTCGGCTTCACGTGCTTCTTGACGAGGTTGATACCCTCGACCGTGACACGGTCTTCCGCAACGGCCAGCACGGTACCGCGCTTGCCCTTGTCCTTGCCGGTGATGACGATGACTTCGTCACCCTTGCGAATCTTGTTCATCGCGACTCCTTACAGCACTTCCGGCGCGAGCGAAACGATCTTCATGAATCGTTCGCTACGCAGTTCACGCGTCACCGGCCCGAAAATACGCGTGCCGATCGGCTCGAGCTTCGTATTCAACAGAACGGCGGCATTGCCGTCGAACTTGATGAGCGAGCCATCCTGGCGACGCACGCCCTTGGCCGTACGAACGACCACAGCGTTATAAATTTCGCCCTTTTTCACGCGTCCGCGCGGCGTCGCTTCCTTGACGGTCACCTTGATGATGTCGCCAATGCTAGCGTAACGACGCTTCGAACCGCCGAGCACTTTGATGCACATGACTTCACGCGCACCCGTGTTGTCGGCCACTTCAAGCCGAGTTTCGGTCTGGATCATGGTTTATCTTTCCCAACTTAATCCGGTCGCGCCACCATGGCACAGCCGGTCAGTCTTGGTCCCGTCAGCCAACTGGCTGCTTGGGTTAGAACAGGCAGCGAGGGCAGACGAAACCCGCCATCGCAATCCGGTGAATCTGTCGACTCAGGCTGGCGCCTGAACCGGCTTCCCCCACCAGTTTCGCCCGCGACGGGGCTCCCACAAAGAGGGAAGACCGAGATTATAACAAATAATCTCGGTCTTGCAAGCGAAACTTACTGCGACACCACTTACTACTGCATCGCCGTACTACTACTTCTACTTCAGATCACGCGAGCCGCTTCAACCAGCTTCGACACAACCCAGGCCTTCGTCTTCGAAATCGGACGGGTTTCCTGAATTTCGACGAGATCGCCTTCGTTGTACGTGTTCGCGTCGTCATGCGCGTGGTACTTCTTCGAACGCACCACGTACTTGCCGTAGATCGGATGCTTCACGCGGTGCTCGACCAGAACGGTGACCGTCTTGTCCATCTTGTTGCTGACGACCTTGCCGACCAGCGTCCGCTTGAGCGAGGTTTTTACGCTATCGTTCATTTCTGGTTCGCCTTCTCAGTCAGGACGGTGCGTACACGTGCGATGTCGCGACGGACCTTCTTCAGCTGGCTCGTGTTCGTGAGCTGCTGGGTCGCGAGTTGCATACGCAGGCCGAATTGCGCCTTCAGCAGGTCCGTGAGCTCTTTGTTGAGCGCGGCCTGGTCTTTCTGGTGAAGTTCAGATGCCTTCATCATTTACTCCTTAGGCGCCGAGCTGACGCACAACGAAGTTCGTCTTGAGCGGCAGCTTGGCTGCAGCCAGACGGAACGCTTCGCGCGCCAGTTCTTCGGAGACACCGTCCATTTCGTACAGCATCTTGCCCGGTTGAATTTCAGCGACGTAGTACTCGGGGTTGCCCTTACCGTTACCCATACGCACTTCGGCCGGCTTTTGCGAGATCGGCTTGTCCGGGAAGATACGGATCCAGATCCGGCCGCCCCGCTTGATGTGACGCGTCATTGCACGACGTGCCGCTTCGATCTGGCGCGCGGTCAAACGGCCGCGACCGATAGCCTTCAGACCGTATTCACCGAACGACACTGCGTTGCCGCGCGTCGCCTTGCCGGTGTTACGACCTTTCTGCTCTTTGCGATACTTTCTGCGTTTCGGTTGCAGCATCGTTATTCTCCAGTCTTCGCGTCACCGCCTGCGCGACGGGGTGCACCACGACGCGCGCCAGCCGGAGCGCCTTCACCGTCACGGCGCGGACGGCGATCGCCACCCGGACGTGCGTTGCGGCGCGGACGCTTTTCTTCTGCCACTTCTTCCACCACCGGCGCGTCGTTGCGGCCGAGCGTGTCGCCCTTGTAGACCCACACCTTCACGCCGATGATGCCGTACGTGGTCTTCGCTTCCGAAGTCGCGTAGTCGATATCGGCACGCAGCGTATGGAGGGGCACGCGACCTTCGCGATACCACTCGGTACGAGCGATTTCGATACCGTTCAGACGGCCCGCGCTCATGATCTTGATGCCTTGGGCGCCAAGACGCATCGCGTTCTGCATCGCGCGCTTCATCGCGCGACGGAACATGATCCGGCGCTCGAGCTGCTGCGTGATGGAGTCAGCGATCAGCTGAGCATCGGTTTCCGGCTTGCGGATTTCTTCGATGTTGACGTGAACCGGAACGCCCATGCGCTTTTGCAGCTCGGCCTTCAGCAGTTCGATGTCTTCGCCCTTCTTGCCGATGACAACGCCAGGACGCGAGCTGTAAATCGTGATGCGCGCGTTCTTCGCCGGACGCTCGATGACGACGCGACCAACCGAAGCGTTCTTCAGCTTCTTCTTCAGGTATTCACGAACACCGATGTCTTCCTGCAACATCGCCGCGAAATTGTTGTTGTTCGCATACCAGCGCGAAGCCCAATTGCGGCTGACGGCCAAGCGGAAGCCAGTCGGATGAATTTTCTGTCCCATCGTATGGCTCCTTAATTCCCGACCGTCACAGTGATGTGACAGGATTGCTTCTCGATGCGGTTACCGCGACCCTTTGCGCGTGCGGTAAAACGCTTCAGCGAAGCAGCCTTATCGATATAGATGCTCGTGATCTTGAGCTCGTCGATATCGGCGCCTTCGTTGTGTTCCGCATTCGCGATCGCAGACAGCACGACCTTCTTGACGATACCCGCCGCCTTCTTCGGCGAGAACGTCAGAACGTTCAGCGCCTTGTCGACCGGCAAACCACGAATCTGGTCAGCCACAAGGCGCGTTTTCTGCGCCGAGATGCGGGCACCGCGATGAATTGCTTTCACTTCCATCTTGATAGCCCCTTATTTCTTGGCCTTCTTGTCGGCCGCGTGACCCTTGAACGTACGGGTCAGTGCGAACTCGCCAAGCTTATGGCCGACCATGTTTTCCGTGACGTACACCGGAACGTGCTGACGGCCGTTGTGAACAGCGATCGTCAGGCCGATGAAATCCGGCAGAATCGTCGAGCGACGCGACCAGGTCTTGATCGGCTTCTTGTCGCGCGTAGCTGCTGCCGACTCAACTTTCTTCAGCAAATGAGCGTCGCAGAACGGACCTTTTTTAGCAGAACGTGTCATTGCCTACTCCTTAACGCTTGTGACGGCGCTGGACGATCATGCTCGTCGTGCGCTTGGTGCTGCGGGTACGATAACCCTTCGTCGGCGTGCCCCACGGGCTCACCGGATCGCGACCTGCAGCCGTCTTGCCTTCACCACCGCCGTGCGGGTGATCGACCGGGTTCATTGCAACGCCGCGCACCGTCGGGCGGATACCGCGCCAGCGGTTTGCGCCAGCCTTGCCGATTTGACGGAGGCTATGCTCTTCGTTGCCCACTTCGCCGATCGTCGCGCGGCACTCGACGTGCACGCGGCGGATTTCGCCGGAGCGCAGACGCACCTGAGCGTAGACGCCTTCACGAGCCAGCAGCATTGCCGACGTACCAGCCGAACGCGCGATCTGCGCGCCCTTGCCCGGCAGCATTTCGACGCAGTGGATCGTCGTACCGACCGGAATGTTGCGGATCGGCAGCGTGTTGCCTGCCTTGATCGGCGCTTCCGAACCGGACATCAGCGGTGTACCAACCGTCACGCCCTTCGGCGCAATGATGTAGCGACGCTCGCCGTCTGCGTACAGAACCAGCGCGATGTTCGCGCTACGGTTCGGGTCGTACTCGAGACGCTCGACCTTTGCCGGAATGCCGTCCTTGTTGCGACGGAAATCGACGATACGATAGTGCTGCTTGTGACCACCGCCCTGGTGACGCGTGGTGATACGGCCGTTGTTGTTACGGCCCGCCGACTTGGATTGCGAGTCGAGCAGCGCAGCGTGCGGCGCGCCCTTATGCAGATCCTTGTTGACGATTTTGACCATCGCGCGGCGACCCGGCGAGGTCGGCTTAACTTTCACGATTGCCATGATTACTTGGCCTCCGCTTCAAAGTTGATTTCCTGGCCGGGCTTCAGGCAGACGTACGCCTTCTTCACGTCCTTGCGCTTGCCGTTGAAGCGACCAAAGCGCTTGGCTTTGCCCTTCGTGACGAGCACGTTGACGGAATTGACTTCGACCTTGAACAGCAGCTCGACAGCAGCCTTTACTTCCTGCTTCGTGGCGTCCGGTGCGACTTCGAACACGACTTGCTCGTTCTTGTCGGCAACCAGCGTCGCCTTTTCGGAGATCACCGGCGCGAGCAGAACTTGCATCAAACGATGATCGTTTTTGCGAATTTCGCTCATGACAGCAACTCCTCGATCTGAGCGACCGCAGCCTTCGTGATCAGAATCTTCTTGAAGTAGATCAGCGAGAGCGGGTCGGCGTAACGCGGCTCGACAACGGCCACGTGGGCCAGGTTGCGCGACGCGAGGTACAGGTTCTCGTCGACCGTATCGGTGATGACCAACACGGATTCGAGACCCATCGCCTTGAATTTATCGGCCAACAGCTTGGTCTTTGGGGCTTCGAGCGCGAGGTCTTCGACCACGGCGATACGGCCTTCGCGAGCCAGCTGCGAGAAGATCGAGCAGAGACCTGCGCGATGCATCTTCTTGTTGACCTTGTGCGAGAAGTTTTCTTCCGGCGAGTTCGGGAAGATGCGACCACCGCCACGCCACAACGGGCTCGACGACATACCGGCACGAGCACGGCCCGTACCCTTCTGACGCCACGGCTTCTTGGTGGTGTGCTTGACCTGCTCGCGATCCTTCTGCGCGCGGTTGCCGCTACGTGCGTTCGCCTGATAAGCGACGACGATCTGGTGAATCAGGGCTTCGTTGTAATCGCGACCGAACACGACGTCCGATGCGTTCACGCCAGCGCCTTCCTGACCATTGGCATTCAGGAGCTTAAGTTCCATTATTTCGCTCCTTTCACAGCACGCGTCTTGACGGCCGGGGTCACGAAGACCTTACCGCCCTTCGCACCCGGAACAGCACCGCGGACGAGCAGCAGACTGCGCTCAGCGTCGATGCGGGCGATTTCGAGATTTTGAACCGTAACGGTATCGTCACCGAGGTGACCCGTCATGCGCTTGCCAGGAAACACGCGACCCGGATCCTGCGCCATACCGATCGAACCCGGAACGTTGTGCGAACGCGAGTTACCGTGCGTCGCGCGACCCGAGGCGAAGTTGTAGCGCTTGATCGTGCCGGCATAACCCTTACCGATCGACGTGCCTTGCACATCGACCTTCTGGCCGACTTCGAAAATATCCGTACCGATCACGGCGCCGTTCGACAGTTCACCTGCCTTGGCCGTATCGATATGGAATTCCTTGAGGATTTCACCAGCTTGAACGCCGGCTTTGGCGAGGTGACCCGCCAGCGGCTTCGTCACGCGCGATGCGCGGCGAGCACCGAATGCAACCTGAACGGCGGTATAACCATCCGTTTCAACGGTCTTGATCTGCGTCACGCGGTTGTCCGACACGTCCAGCACGGTGACGGGGATGGAATCCCCTTCAGGCGTGAAGATACGGGTCATGCCAACCTTGCGACCTACGAGTCCAAGGCTCATCGTTTTCTCCATTCCCAACTGCGATTGGTCGGGGCTGATTTACAAATGCCGGCTTCGTTACGAGAAACTGGGTCGGCTTTCTTGCGTCTTTTTCGTGCACATAGGCGCGAAAAGCCTTGAAGTATAACAAGGCTTTTCGAATCCCGCAAGCAATCAAAGACTTAGCGGCCCCTGACGCGCCTTCTAACGCGCCAGGGAAGCTTTCGGGACTTACTGCAGCTTGATTTCGACGTCGACGCCAGCCGGCAGATCGAGCTTCATCAGCGCGTCGACGGTCTTGTCCGTCGGATCGACGATGTCCATCAGGCGTTGGTGCGTGCGGATTTCGAGCTGGTCGCGCGACGTCTTGTTGACGTGCGGCGAACGCAGGATGTCAAAACGCTGAATACGCGTCGGCAGCGGCACCGGGCCACGGACGATCGCGCCAGTCCGCTTCGCCGTATCGACGATCTCGGCTGCCGATTGATCGATCAGGCGATAGTCGAAAGCCTTCAGACGAATACGGATTTTCTGGTTCTGCATGACGATTCCTTGAAAAGAGCGAGGCGGTATTGCACCGCACATTGGCAAAAGAGCGTGGGACCGGATGCTCGCTGAGGGCGAGCACCCGGTCCCGGTCTTTACTGCGTTACTGCAACTTCAATCGAGCAAGCCCGATATCTTACTCGATAATCTTCGCCACGACACCAGCGCCGACGGTACGACCGCCTTCACGGATGGCGAAACGCAGACCTTCTTCCATGGCGATCGGGGCGATCAGCTTGACCGTGATCGACACGTTGTCGCCCGGCATCACCATTTCCTTGTCCTTCGGCAGCTCGATCGAGCCCGTCACGTCCGTCGTACGGAAGTAGAACTGCGGACGGTAGTTGTTGAAGAACGGCGTGTGACGGCCGCCTTCGTCCTTGCTCAGCACGTACACTTCAGCCGTGAAGTGCGTGTGCGGCGTGATCGAACCCGGCTTGGCCAGAACCTGGCCACGCTCCACGTCTTCACGCTTCGTGCCGCGCAGCAGGATACCGACGTTGTCGCCCGCTTGACCTTGGTCCAGCAGCTTGCGGAACATTTCCACGCCCGTGCAGGTCGTCTTCACCGTCGTCTTGATACCGACGATTTCGATTTCCTCGCCAACCTTCACCACACCGCGCTCGATACGGCCCGTCACCACCGTGCCACGACCCGAGATCGAGAACACGTCTTCCACCGGCATCAGGAACGAACCGTCCACTGCGCGCTCCGGCGTCGGGATGTACGTGTCGAGTGCGTCAGCCAGGTTCATGATCGCCACTTCGCCCAGCTCGCCCGTGTCGCCTTCCAGCGCCAGCTTGGCCGAACCCTTGATGATCGGGGTATCGTCGCCCGGGAAGTCGTACTTCGACAGAAGCTCACGCACTTCCATTTCGACGAGCTCGAGCAGCTCGGCGTCGTCCACCATGTCGCACTTGTTCAGGAACACGATGATGTACGGCACGCCAACCTGGCGGGCCAGCAGGATGTGCTCGCGCGTTTGCGGCATCGGGCCGTCAGCGGCCGAACACACCAGGATTGCGCCGTCCATCTGCGCTGCGCCCGTGATCATGTTCTTCACATAGTCGGCGTGGCCCGGGCAGTCGACGTGTGCGTAGTGGCGGTTAGCCGTTTCGTACTCGACGTGCGCGGTGTTGATGGTGATACCGCGTGCCTTTTCTTCCGGCGCTGCATCGATCTGGTCGTATGCCTTTGCTTCGCCGCCGAACTTCTTGGTCAGCACCGTCGTGATCGCTGCCGTCAGCGTGGTCTTGCCGTGGTCAACGTGACCGATCGTGCCCACGTTCACGTGCGGCTTGGTCCGCTCGAATTTACCTTTTGCCATGATTACCTTCTTTCAAAGTTTGGTTATCGGTTAAAGCTTGTGGCTTGCGCCGAATGACTTGCGGGTATTACTTACCCTTCGCGTTGATGATCGCTTCGGCGACGTTACGCGGAGCTTCGGAGTAGTGCTTGAATTCCATCGTGTACGTGGCACGGCCTTGCGTCAGCGAACGCAGCGAGGTCGAGTAGCCGAACATTTCCGACAGCGGCACTTCGGCGCGAACGATCTTGCCGCCGCCAATCATGTCTTCCATGCCCTGGACGATACCGCGACGGCCCGACAGGTCGCCCATCACGTTGCCCATGTAGTCTTCCGGCGTTTCGACTTCCACAGCCATCATCGGTTCGAGGATGACCGGGCTTGCCTTGCGCATTGCTTCCTTAAAGGCCATCGAACCGGCCATGCGGAACGCGTTTTCGTTCGAGTCCACGTCGTGGTACGAACCGAACGTCAGGTGCACCTTCACGTCGACCACCGGGAAGCCAGCCAGCACGCCGGACTTCAGCGTTTCCTGGATACCCTTGTCCACGGCCGGGATGTATTCGCGCGGAATCACGCCGCCCTTGATCTCGTCCAGGAACTCATAGCCCTTGCCCTGCTCGTTCGGCTCCAGCGTGATGACCGCGTGACCGTACTGGCCGCGACCACCCGACTGCTTGACGAACTTGCCGTCGACGTCTTCCGCCTTGCTGCGGATCGTCTCGCGGTAAGCAACCTGCGGCTTGCCGACAGTCGCTTCCACGCCGAATTCGCGACGCATACGGTCAACCAGAATTTCCAGGTGGAGCTCGCCCATGCCCGAAATAATGGTTTGGCCCGATTCTTCGTCCGTTTGAACGCGGAACGACGGATCTTCTTGTGCCAGACGGTTCAGCGCCAGACCCATCTTTTCCTGGTCAGGCTTCGTCTTCGGCTCGACTGCCTGCGAAATCACCGGCTCCGGGAAAATCATGCGTTCGAGCACGATCGGGTGCTGCGGATCGCACAGCGTGTCGCCGGTGGTCGCTTCTTTCAGACCGACTGCCGCTGCGATGTCGCCCGCGCGCACTTCCTTGATTTCTTCGCGCTGGTTCGCGTGCATCTGCAGAATACGACCGAGACGTTCCTTCTTGTCCTTGGTCGCGTTCAGCACGGTGTCACCCGAATTCACGACGCCCGAGTACACGCGGAAGAAGATCAACTGGCCGACGAACGGGTCCGTCATGATCTTGAACGCCAGCGACGAGAACTTCTCGTCGTCGGATGCACGACGCTCGCCCTTCTCGCCGCTTTCGAGTTCGCCCGTAACCGGCGGAATGTCGATCGGCGACGGCAGGAAGTCGATCACGGCATCCAGCATGCGCTGCACGCCCTTGTTCTTGAACGCGGTGCCGCACAGCATCGGCTGAATTTCGCACGCGATGGTCCGGTCGCGGATCGCCTTGACGATTTCCGCTTCGGTCAGCTCTTCGCCGCCGAGGTACTTTTCCATCAGCTCTTCGGTTGCTTCAGCAGCCGATTCGATCATCTTCTCGCGCCACTCGTTGCACGTGTCGACGAGTTCAGCCGGGATATCGACGTAGTCGAACTTCGTGCCTTGCGACGCTTCGTCCCAAATGATCGCCTTCATCTTGATCAGGTCGACCACGCCCGTGAACGTGTCTTCAGCGCCGATCGGCACCACGACGGGAACCGGGTTCGCCTTCAGACGCGTCTTCAGCTGGTCGTAGACCTTGAAGAAGTTCGCGCCGGTACGGTCCATCTTGTTGACGAACGCGAGACGGGGAACCTTGTACTTGTTCGCCTGACGCCACACGGTTTCCGACTGCGGCTGCACGCCGCCCACCGCGCAGTAGACCATGCACGCGCCGTCGAGGACGCGCATCGAACGCTCCACTTCGATCGTGAAGTCGACGTGCCCCGGGGTGTCGATGATGTTGATGCGGTGCTCGGGATAGTTGCCGCCCATGCCCTTCCAGAAGGCCGTGGTAGCAGCCGACGTGATGGTGATGCCGCGCTCCTGCTCCTGCTCCATCCAGTCCATCGTTGCTGCGCCGTCGTGAACTTCACCGATCTTGTGGTTCACGCCCGTGTAGAACAGGATGCGCTCGGTCGTCGTCGTTTTGCCGGCGTCGATGTGAGCGCTGATACCGATATTGCGGTAGCGCTCGATAGGTGTCTTGCGAGCCACTTTGGATCCTTTTTCGGTCGACGCGCCAGCGAGTGCGAGCGCGCCCTAACACAAACGGGCGAGGCGCCTGGAGTAGCGCACCCGCCCTGATTTTTCCGTTTGCTCTACGAGCGGGAGCTTAGAAACGGAAGTGCGAGAATGCCTTGTTGGCCTCTGCCATGCGGTGAACTTCGTCGCGCTTCTTCATCGCGCCGCCGCGGCCTTCAGCCGCTTCGGAGAGCTCACCTGCCAGGCGCAGGGCCATCGACTTTTCGCTGCGCTTCTTCGCGGCTTCACGCAACCAACGCATCGCCAATGCCATACGACGCGAGGGACGCACTTCGACCGGAACCTGATAGTTGGCACCACCAACACGACGGCTCTTCACTTCGACCACCGGCTTCACGTTGTTGAGCGCAACCGTGAACACTTCCAGCGGGTCCTTGCCACCCTTGGTCTGGATCTGTTCAAAAGCGCCGTACACGATACGCTCGGCAACCGACTTCTTGCCGGAGAGCATCAGCACGTTCATGAACTTGGCTACATCTACGTTACCGAACTTCGGATCCGGCAACACTTCCCGCTTGGGGACTTCGCGACGACGCGGCATGATTCTTCCTTTACTTTTTCAGTTGGAGCTGATTCTCAGCTCCGCGGCCACCAACAAACCCGATCCATCTATTCGACTAACCAGCTTGGCCGGGTGACCACTTACTCGACAGCACCGGCAATTCCGGCACCACCGCCTTAACCGCCTTGCGGCGACCTGATTCCTTACTTTCGACCGGCGACTTACTTGCCAGCCTTCGCGCGCTTCGCACCGTACTTCGAGCGAGCTTGCTTACGGTCCTTGACGCCCTGGGTATCCAGCGAGCCGCGAACCATGTGGTAACGCACACCCGGCAAGTCCTTCACACGGCCGCCGCGAATCAGCACGACCGAGTGCTCTTGCAGGTTGTGGCCTTCACCGCCGATGTACGAAATGACTTCGAAGCCGTTCGTCAGACGAACCTTGGCAACTTTACGGAGTGCCGAGTTCGGCTTCTTCGGCGTCGTGGTGTACACGCGGGTGCACACGCCACGACGCTGAGGGCAGTCCTGCAGGGCCGGCGACTTGCTTTTCGTCGTTTCCGACGTGCGGCCTTTGCGAACCAGTTGATTGATGGTTGGCATTGTTTAATCCTAAAAATGAACAAAATCCGCGCAATTCTCTCGGGCAAAGCGAAAAGAACCGCGCGTTTGACGTTCTCGCCGAATGATTTCTGCTCCCAGCACCCGGCACTAGGCCAGATCCGAAGCAGGACCAAGAACGAGAACCAAGCATGATATTCCGAAAATCGCAATCGGGTCAATACGTTGCGACAATTTCGCGGGCTTTCGAGGAGCAGGACGTCAGTCGGAGCCGACGACATCGAGCAGTTCGTCGCCGAAGCGCTCCAGTTTGCGCACGCCGATGCCCGGAATATGGCGCAGATCGTCGACCGTATCGGGATCGCTGCGGGCGATTTCGGCAAGCGTGGCGTCGTGAAAGATGACGTAGGCCGGCACGCCGTCGCTCTTTGCGGTTTCCGCGCGCCAGGTACGCAGACGGTCCCAACGAGCCTTCTCGCGTGCCGACATGCCAGCGGTCGGATCCGCGCGCTCGCCCGTGCGGCTGGAAGACTGGCGGGCCCGAGTCGGCTTGACATACTTGCGCAGCGTGACGCTCTCTTCGCCCTTGAGGACGGGCTTGCTCGCGTCGGTGAGCACGAGCGCGCCGAAACCGTCGTGATCGACGGCGAGATAGCCGAACGCGACCAGTTGCCGGAACACGGCACGCCACTCTGCCTCGGAGAGCGCCGCGCCGACGCCGAAGGTCGAAATCTTCTCGTGTCCGCGCTGCAGGACTTTCTCACTGCGCGTCCCACGCAGAATATCGATGAGATGCCCCGCGCCGAAACGAAAGCCGCTCGCCTTCTGCGCGCGATAAACGCATGAAAGCGCCATCTGAGCCTCGCGCGTGGCATCGAAGGACGCAGGCGGCTCCAGACACGTATCGCAGTTGCCGCACGGCTTACTCGTCTCGCCGAAGTACGCGAGCAAACGTACACGACGACACGACGCCGCTTCGCACAACCCCAGCAGCGCGTCGAGCTTGCCGCTCTGCACGCGCTTGTGCGCGTCGTCGGCTTCGGACTCGTCGATCATCTTGCGCTGTTGCACGACATCGCCCAATCCGTACGCCATCCACGCGTTCGCCGGCATGCCGTCGCGGCCGGCGCGACCGGTTTCCTGATAGTAGCCTTCGACGCTCTTCGGCAAATCCAGATGCGCGACAAAACGCACGTCCGGTTTATCGATGCCCATGCCGAACGCGATCGTCGCGCACATGACGATGCCTTCCTCGCGCTGGAACATCTCCTGGTGCTTCTGCCGCGTCTCGAACTCCATCCCAGCGTGGTACGGCAGCGCGCGAACGCCCTGGCCTTTCAGCCAGTCCGCGGTCTCCTCGACCTTTCGCCGCGACAGGCAATATACGACGCCCGCATCGGTCGTGCCGTCCTTGTTCGTGTGCTCGGCGCGGATGAAATCGAGCAGCTGCGAGCGAGCGTTGTCCTTCTCGACGATTCGATAACGAATATTCGGCCGATCGAAGCTGGAAACGAAAATGCGCGCATCGTCCAGCGCGAGCCGGTGGACGATTTCATCGCGCGTGATCGCGTCGGCGGTCGCGGTGAGCGCGATGCGCGGCACATCGGGAAACCGCTCGTGCAGCACGGAAAGCTGGATATATTCAGGGCGGAAATCGTGGCCCCACTGCGACACGCAGTGCGCTTCATCGATCGCGAACAGGCCGACGCGCGCGCGTTCGAGCAGTTCGAGAAAGCGCGGCGTCATCAGGCGTTCCGGCGCGACGTAGAGCAAGTCGATATCGCCCTCGCGCAGCGCGCGTTCGGTGGCCGCAGCCTCGGCGCCCGACAATGTGGAATTCAGATACGCGGCGCGCACGCCGACTTCCGTCAGCGCGGCGACCTGGTCCTGCATCAAGGCGATAAGCGGCGACACCACGATGCCGGCGCCAAGCCCGGCCTCGCTGCGCACGAGCGACGGAATCTGATAGCACAGCGACTTGCCGCCGCCAGTGGGCATCAGCACGAGCGAATCGCCGCCGTTCGCGACATGCTCGACGATCTCCGCCTGTTGTCCGCGAAATGCGGGATAGCCGAAGATTTCGTTGAGTATTTCGAGCGACCGGGCCATGGAAGAAGAGTGCGCACTACGATGAGAGATAACGAATTCTACCAACGCATTCACGCGCCCCGACGCGTTCGAATGCATCGTTAGCCAAACGGCCGAGGTTGCGACGCCAAATTCGCCAGACGAAAAAAAACCGCCCAGCCGAAGCTGAGCGGTTCGATGCTGCTACGAGCGAGAAACGCTTACTCGTTGGTATGCGGCGCCTGCTCCGTTGCCGGAGCCTCCGGCGTGCCAAAGTCGAATGCCTCTTCGGCCGCGATCTGGTCGAAACGCTCGCGATCCGACGATTCCTTCGCCTTGCGCGCCTTGTGGAACGCGAGACCCGTACCGGCCGGAATCAGACGGCCGACGATCACGTTTTCCTTCAGGCCACGCAGATCGTCGCGCTTGCCCATGATCGCCGCTTCGGTCAGCACGCGGGTCGTTTCCTGGAACGATGCCGCGGAGATGAACGAATCGGTCGACAGCGATGCCTTCGTGATACCGAGCAGAACGTTGTCGTACGACGCCGGGCGCTTGTCGTCCGCGATCATGCGGTCGTTCTCGTCCAGCATGTCCGAACGCTCGACTTGCTCGCCCGGGATGAAGCGCGTATCGCCGTTGTCGACGATCTGCACACGACGCAGCATCTGACGCACGATCACTTCGATGTGCTTGTCGTTGATCTTCACGCCCTGCAGACGGTACACGTCCTGCACTTCATCCACGATGTAGCGCGACAACGCCTCGATACCCTGCAGACGCAGGATGTCGTGCGGATCGGCAGGACCGTCGACGATCATTTCGCCCTTGTTGACGACCTGACCATCGTGCACCAGCACCTGCTTTTCCTTCGCGATCAGGAACTCGTGCTGATTGCCTTCGAGGTCCGTGATGACGAGACGCTGCTTGCCCTTCGTGTCCTTGCCGAACGACGTCGTGCCCGTGACTTCCGCGAGAATACCCGCGTCCTTCGGCGAGCGCGCTTCGAACAGTTCGGCCACGCGCGGCAGACCACCGGTAATGTCACGCGTCTTCTGCGCTTCAACCGGGATACGCGCCAGCACTTCACCGACCTGCACTTGCTGACCATCCTTCACGGTGATCAGTGCGCCGACCTGGAAGCCGATCTGCACCGAATGCTCGGTGTTCGGGATCTTCACTTCCTCGCCGTTCGCGTCGAGCAGTTTCACCTGCGGACGCACGCTCTTCGAAGCTTGCGAGCCGCGACGCTTCACGTCGATCACGACGAGCGTGGAAAGCCCCGTCACATCGTCGATCTGCTTCGCAACCGTCACGCCTTCTTCGACGTTTTCGAACTTCACCGTACCGCCCCACTCGGTGATGATCGGACGCGTCAGCGGATCCCATTGCGCCAGTTGCGCGCCGGCCTTGATCTGTGCGCCGTCGAGCTGCAGCAGGGTCGCGCCGTACGGAACCTTGTGACGCTCACGCTCGCGACCGAAGTCGTCCGCGATGATCGCCTCGCCCGAACGCGAGATGACGACCTGCTCGCCCTTCGCGTTGGTGACGTAACGCATCGTGGCCGTGAAGCGCACCGTACCGTTGCTCTTCGCTTCGACCGTCGAAGCAACCGCCGCACGCGATGCCGCACCACCGATGTGGAACGTACGCATCGTCAGCTGCGTGCCCGGCTCACCGATCGACTGAGCGGCGATCACACCAACCGCCTCGCCGACGTTCACGCGCGAACCGCGGCCGAGGTCGCGGCCGTAGCACGCGGCGCACAGGCCATAGCGCGTTTCGCAAGTAAGCGGCGTACGCACGCGCACTTCGTCGATGCCGAGGCGTTCGATTTCCTCGACCGCGTCTTCATCGAGCAGATCGCCCGACGCGTACAGCGTTTCCTGCGTTTCCGGATTGACGACGTCCGCCACCGCGACGCGGCCGAGAATCCGGTCGCGCAGCGCTTCGACGACTTCACCGCCTTCCACCAACGCCTTCATCGCCACGCCGTTCGACGTACCGCAATCGTCTTCGACGACAACCAGATCCTGCGTCACGTCGACCAGACGACGCGTCAGGTAACCCGAGTTCGCAGTCTTCAGCGCCGTATCCGCCAGACCCTTACGGGCACCGTGGGTCGAGATGAAGTACTGCAACACGTTCAGGCCTTCGCGGAAGTTCGCCGTAATCGGCGTCTCGATGATCGAGCCGTCCGGCTTCGCCATCAGGCCGCGCATACCGGCCAGCTGACGAATCTGCACCGCGGAACCACGCGCGCCCGAGTCGGCCATCATGTAGATGGAGTTGAACGACTCCTGCTTCGTCTCGTTGCCGTCACGGTCGGTGACAGGCTCCGTCGCGAGCTGTTCCATCATCGCCTTGCCGACGCTTTCCGACGTCGCCGACCAGATGTCGACCACGTTGTTGTAGCGTTCCTGCGCGGTGACGAGACCCGACATGTACTGACGGTCGTACTCCTTCACCTTCTTCGCGGCGTCGCCGACGATCGTCTCTTTCTGCGGCGGCACGAGCATGTCGTCCACGCAGATCGAGATGCCGGCGCGCGTTGCAAGACGGAAACCCATCTGCATCAGCTGGTCGGCGAAGATCACCGTCTCGCGCAGACCGCACTTGCGGAACGCCGTGTTGATCAGGCGCGAGATTTCCTTCTTCTTCAGCGGCTTGTTCAGCACCGTGAAGGGCAGCCCCGGCGGCAGAATCTCCGACAGGATCGAACGGCCGACCGTGGTCGCGTACAGCGAGATCTTCGGCACGAACGCCGGCGCGCCTTCGCTCGTGTCTTCGTTCGCCACCATTTCGGTGATACGCACGTTGACGCGCGAAGCCAGCTCGACTTCCTTGTTCTCGTACGCGCGGATCACTTCCGACACGCCCGTGAACGTCATGCCTTCGCCCTTGCCGTTGATCGCTTCACGCGACGCGTAGTACAGGCCCAGCACGATATCCTGCGACGGCACGATCGACGGATCGCCGTTAGCCGGGAACAGGACGTTGTTCGACGCCAGCATGAGCGTGCGCGCTTCCATCTGCGCTTCGAGCGACAGCGGCACGTGAACGGCCATCTGGTCACCGTCGAAGTCGGCGTTGAACGCCGCGCAAACGAGCGGGTGAAGCTGAATTGCCTTGCCTTCGATCAGCACCGGCTCGAACGCCTGAATGCCGAGACGGTGAAGCGTAGGCGCGCGGTTCAGCATGACCGGATGTTCGCGAATGACTTCTTCGAGAATGTCCCACACCACCGGCGTCTGGTTTTCGACTTCCTTCTTCGCGGCCTTGATGGTCGTCGCGACGCCCATCACTTCCAGCTTGTTGAAGATGAAAGGCTTGAACAGTTCGAGCGCCATCAGCTTCGGCAGACCGCACTGATGCAGCTTGAGCGTCGGGCCGACCACGATCACCGAACGGCCCGAATAGTCCACGCGCTTACCGAGCAGGTTCTGACGGAAGCGGCCGCCCTTACCCTTGATCATGTCGGCGAGCGACTTCAGCGGACGCTTGTTCGCGCCCGTCATGGCCTTGCCGCGACGACCGTTGTCGAGCAGCGAATCGACGGCTTCCTGCAGCATCCGCTTTTCGTTGCGGACGATGATTTCAGGCGCCTTCAGTTCGAGCAGACGCTTCAACCGGTTGTTACGGTTGATCACGCGGCGATACAGGTCGTTCAGGTCCGACGTCGCGAAACGGCCGCCATCCAGCGGCACCAGCGGACGCAGTTCCGGCGGCAGCACCGGCAGCACTTCGAGCACCATCCAGTCCGGCTTGATGCCCGAACGCTGGAATGCCTCGAGCACTTTCAGGCGCTTCGCGTACTTCTTGATCTTCGCTTCCGAACCCGTGTTCTTGAGTTCGGTGCGCAGCATCTCGACCTGTTCGTCGATGTTGATCGCGCGCAGCAGCTCGCGCACGCCTTCCGCGCCCATCTCGGCACGGAATTCGTCACCGTACTCTTCGACCTTGTTGTAGTAATCCTCTTCCGTCATGATCTGCCGCGCTTTCAGCGGCGTCATGCCCGGATCGATCACCACGTATGCTTCGAAGTACAGCACGCGCTCGATGTCGCGCAGCGTCATGTCGAGCACCATGCCCAGACGCGACGGCAGCGACTTCAGGAACCAGATGTGCGCGACCGGCGAGGCCAGTTCGATGTGGCCCATCCGTTCGCGACGCACCTTCGCCAGCGTCACTTCGACGCCGCACTTCTCGCAGATCACGCCGCGGTGCTTCAGGCGCTTGTACTTGCCGCAAAGGCATTCGTAGTCCTTGATCGGACCAAAAATCTTCGCGCAGAACAGACCATCCCGCTCCGGCTTGAACGTGCGGTAGTTGATGGTCTCCGGCTTCTTCACTTCGCCGAACGACCAAGAACGAATCTTGTCGGGCGACGCGAGGCCGATCTTGATCGCATCAAAAACTTCTTCTTGTTGGACTTGCTTGAATAGATCGAGCAGAGCTTTCATTGCTTTCTCTCCGTAGTCCGATTAGTTGCGGTCCAGATCGATATCAATACCGAGCGAGCGGATTTCCTTCACCAACACGTTGAAGGATTCCGGCATGCCCGCGTCGATCACGTGATCGCCCTTGACCAGGTTCTCATAAACCTTGGTCCGGCCCGTCACGTCGTCCGACTTGACCGTCAGCATTTCCTGCAGCACATACGACGCGCCGTACGCCTCGAGCGCCCACACTTCCATCTCACCGAAGCGCTGACCACCGAACTGCGCCTTACCACCCAGCGGCTGCTGCGTGACGAGCGAGTACGGACCAGTCGAACGCGCGTGCATCTTGTCGTCGACCAAGTGGTGCAGCTTCAGGTAGTGCATGTAACCGACCGTGACCTTCCGCTCAAACGGCTCGCCGGTGCGACCATCGTGCAGCTGAACCTGATTCTTCGACGAGTTCATGCCGAGGTTCGTGGCGATGTTGTCCGGATACGCCAGATCGAGCGCACGCCCCATTTCCTCTTCGGTCGCGCCATCGAACACCGGCGTCGCGAACGGCACGCCTTCGCGCAGGTTCTTCGCGAGTTCGAAGATTTCGTCATCGGAGAAGCTTTCCAGCTCTTCCTTGCGGCCCGACTCGTTGTAGATCTTCGTCAGGAACTGGCGCAGTTCCTCGATCTTCGTCTGACGCTCCAGCATCTCGCCGATACGCCAGCCGAGACCCTTCGCGGCCCAGCCCAGATGCACTTCGAGAATCTGACCCACGTTCATCCGCGACGGCACGCCGAGCGGATTCAGCACGACGTCGGCCGGACGGCCATCGGCCATGTACGGCATGTCTTCGATCGGCACGATCTTCGACACGACACCCTTGTTACCGTGACGGCCCGCCATCTTGTCGCCAGGCTGCAGACGACGCTTCACGGCGAGGTACACCTTGACCATCTTCAGCACGCCCGGCGGCAGTTCGTCGCCTTGCGTGAGCTTCTTGCGCTTTTCTTCGAACGCGAGGTCGAACTGATGACGCTTCTGCTCGATCGAGTCCTTGATCGCTTCCAGCTGCGCTGCCGCTTCTTCGTCCGCGAGGCGGATGTCGAACCAGTGATAGTGGTCGAGATCTTCGAGATACGGGAGGTCGATCTTCGTGCCCTTCGCGAGCTTCTTCGGACCGCCGTTCGCGACCTTGCCGTTCAGCATGCGCGCGAGACGCTGGAACGCGTCGCCTTCCACGATACGAAGCTGGTCATTCAGGTCGAGGCGATAGCGCTTCAGTTCGTCGTCGATGATCTGTTGCGCGCGCTTGTCGCGCGTGATGCCTTCGCGCGTGAACACCTGCACGTCGATCACCGTGCCGCTCATGCCCGACGGCACGCGCAGCGACGTGTCCTTCACGTCCGATGCCTTCTCGCCGAAGATCGCGCGCAGCAGCTTTTCTTCCGGCGTCAGCTGGGTTTCGCCCTTCGGCGTGACCTTGCCGACCAGCACGTCGCCTGCTTCGACTTCCGCGCCGATGTACACGATGCCCGACTCGTCGAGACGGCCAAGCTGCACTTCCGCGAGGTTCGAAATATCGCGCGTGATTTCTTCCGGTCCGAGCTTCGTGTCGCGAGCAACGACATTCAACTCCTCGATGTGGATCGACGTGTAGCGATCGTCGGCCACGACCTTTTCCGAGATCAGGATCGAGTCTTCGAAGTTGTAGCCGTTCCACGGCATGAACGCGACCAGCATGTTCTGGCCGAGCGCGAGCTCGCCCAGATCCGTCGAGGCGCCGTCGGCCAGCACGTCGCCGCGCGAGACCTTGTCGCCGACCTTCGCGATCGGACGCTGGTTGATGTTCGTGTTCTGGTTCGAACGCGTGTACTTGATCAGGTTGTAGATGTCCACGCCGACGTCGCCGGCTGCGGCTTCATCGTCGTTCACGCGAATCACGATACGGCCCGCGTCGACGTAATCCACCACACCGCCACGCAGCGCCTGCACGGTCGTACCCGAGTCCACCGCCACCGTGCGCTCGATGCCGGTACCGACGACCGGCTTCTCCGGGCGCAGACACGGCACGGCCTGACGCTGCATGTTCGAGCCCATCAACGCGCGGTTCGCGTCGTCGTGCTCGAGGAACGGAATCAGCGATGCAGCCACCGACACGATCTGCGACGGCGCCACGTCCATGTACTGGATGCGGTCCGGCGTGACCATCAGCGTTTCGCCCGCTTCACGCGACGACACGAGTTCGTCGGTCAGCGTGCCGTCGTCGGCCACTGCCGCGTTCGCCTGAGCGATCACGTAACGGCCTTCTTCAATCGCCGACAGGTAATCGATCTGGTCGGTCACCTTGCTGTCCACGACCTTGCGGTACGGCGTTTCGAGGAAGCCGTACTCGTTCAGGTGCGCGTACAGCGCGAGCGAGTTGATCAGACCGATGTTCGGACCTTCCGGCGTTTCGATCGGGCACACGCGGCCATAGTGCGTCGGATGCACGTCGCGGACTTCGAAGCCCGCGCGCTCGCGCGTCAGACCGCCCGGGCCCAGTGCGGAAACACGGCGCTTGTGCGTGATTTCCGACAGCGGGTTGGTTTGGTCCATGAACTGCGAAAGCTGCGACGAACCGAAGAACTCGCGAATCGCCGAGGAAATCGGCTTCGAGTTGATCAGGTCGTGCGGCATCAGGTTTTCGCTTTCGGCCTGGCCGAGGCGTTCCTTCACTGCACGTTCGACACGTACGAGACCCGCGCGGAACTGGTTCTCCGCGAGTTCGCCCACGCAACGCACGCGACGATTGCCCAAGTGGTCGATGTCGTCCACTTCGCCCTTGCCGTTACGCAGCTCGACGAGGATCTTGATGGTCGCGAGGATGTCGTCGTCCTGCAGCGTCATCGGTCCAATGATCTCGTCACGGCCGACGCGGCGGTTGAACTTCATACGGCCGACCTTCGACAGGTCGTACGCGTCTTCGCTGTAGAACAGACGGTTGAACAACGCCTCGACCGCTTCTTCGGTCGGCGGTTCCCCCGGACGCATCATGCGGTAGATCGCGATGCGCGCGGCCATCTTGTCCGCGGTTTCATCGATACGCAGCGTCGACGAGATATACGGGCCCTGGTCCAGATCGTTCGTGTAGAGCGTCTGGATGTCCTTGACCTTTGCTTCGCGCAGCTTTTCGAGGACCGTTTCCGTGATTTCCTCGTTCGCGTTCGCGATCACTTCGCCCGTTTCCGGATCGATCACGTTCTTCGCCAGCACGCGGCCGAGCAAATATTCCTCGGGCACCGAGATGAACTTCGTCTTGGCGTTTTCGAGGTCGCGAATGTGCTTCGCGTTGATCCGCTTGTCTTTCGTGACGATGACGTTGCCGTCGCGATCCTGGATGTCGAAGCGCGCGACTTCGCCGCGCAGACGCTCAGGAACGAATTCCATTTGCGCGCCTTCGCTCATCAGGCCGAAGTTGTCGAACACGAAGAAGTTCGCGAGGATCTGCTCCGGCGTCATGCCGATGGCTTTGAGCAGGATCGTGACCGGCATCTTGCGGCGACGGTCGACGCGGAAATACAGCACGTCCTTCGGGTCGAATTCGAAGTCGAGCCACGAGCCGCGGTAAGGAATGATCCGCGCCGAGAACAGCAGCTTGCCGGAGCTGTGCGTCTTGCCCTTGTCGTGCTCGAAGAACACGCCAGGCGAACGGTGGAGCTGCGACACGATCACGCGCTCGGTACCGTTGATGACGAACGAACCAGTCGGCGTCATGAGCGGAATTTCGCCCATGTACACTTCCTGTTCCTTCACTTCCTTGACGACGGGCTTGCTCGGCGATTCCTTATCGAGCAAAACCAGACGCACTTTCGCGCGCAGGGCCGAGCAGTACGTCAGGCCGCGCTGCTGGCATTCCTTGATGTTGAATGCGGGCGACGACAGCATGTAGCTGACGAATTCGAGCCGTGCAAAACCGTTGTGCGAGACAATCGGGAAAACAGAGGTGAACGCAGCCTGCAAGCCTTCTGACTTGCGCTGCGACGACGACGTGTCTGCTTGCAGAAACGTCTGGAATGATTCAAGCTGGGTCGCCAGCAAAAAGGGAACTTGGTGAACGATGGGGCGCTTCGCGAAACTCTTGCGAATACGCTTCTTCTCGGTGAAGGAATATTGCATACGATCTCCGAATCACGGCGGGCGTTGGCGAGGCGGGATACCTCGACGTCACGGCCCGGTGTTCACCGACTGAGACTCGCGCGAATGTCCGGGGAGGACGCGCGAATCTAGAAGCTTGGTGGTTGGCCGCTACCAACCGCTGGCTGACGGCAGCGGATGCCTGTGTTTCCCGCTACCCGACCAAACTTGCCTTCTGCAGTCGCTTCAGAAGACAAAGAGAAATGCCGGAAATTTGTGCCGATCCGACTGTTCTCTTTGGCTTCTGCAGGGACATTTATGCCTGTTTCCAAGCCTAAAAACTGCGTCCCCACAAAGCACAAAAAGGCCGGCGGTGGAAAACCGCCAGCCTTCGCACGGCGCAGTGAAACTTACTTGATTTCAGCCTTCGCGCCTGCTTCTTCCAGCTTCTTCTTCGCTTCTTCAGCAGCAGCCTTCGGCACCGCTTCCTTGACGGGCTTCGGTGCACCGTCGACCAGGTCCTTCGCTTCCTTCAGGCCGAGACCGGTCAGTTCACGAACAGCCTTAATCACGGAAACCTTGTTCGCGCCCACTTCGAGCAGGTTCACGGTGAACTCGGTTTGCTCTTCGACTGCAGCAGCTGCGCCGCCACCTGCCGGGCCAGCAACTGCGACAGCAGCAGCCGACACGCCAAACTTCTCTTCGAACGCCTTGACCAGTTCGTTCAGTTCGAGAACCGACATCGAGCCAACGGCTTCCAGGATGTCTTCTTTTGCGATTGCCATTTGAAATACTCCTAAATTGAATTCGGATCGAGCTAGCGATCTAGCTAATACCTACTAACTGAGCAACTGGTGCCCAAGCGCATGCGTTATGCAGCTTCGCCTTGCTTCTTCTCGGCGAGCGCGGCCAGGGCGCGCGCGAAGCCGGAAACAGGTGCTTGCATGACGAACAGCAGCTTGGAGAGCAGTTCTTCGCGGCTCGGGATGTTGGCCAGCGCTTGCACGCCTGCCTTGTCCATCACGTTACCTTCGTAGGAACCAGCCTTGATGATCAACTTGTCATTGCTCTTGCCGAAGTCATTGACGACCTTGGCAGCGGCAATGGCATCTTCCGAGATGCCGTAGATCAGAGGACCGGTCATCTGCTCAGCCAGCGGAGCGAACGGGGTACCTTCGACAGCGCGACGCGCCAGCGTGTTTTTCAACACGCGCAGATACACCTGTTGCTCACGCGCTTTCGCGCGCAGCTTGGTCAGATCGCCAACCGTGATCCCACGATACTCAGCGAGCACCATCGTCTGAGCCTTCGCGACCTGCGCGGCGACTTCAGCGACGACTGCCTGCTTATCTTCTTTGTTCAGTGGCACGGTTAAACCTCCAGATTCGATGCACTCGGGCCACAAACCCTCATGCACCACGTTCGACAACGGCGTCCGACTGTTAGGAGTATTTCGATCGATCGGTGATCATTCAGGATGATCGACAACCGACTTCAACCACTGCAAAACTGTTTCGGGTTCGCCATCTGCGTTGGCTTGAATTAAGGTGTTGCCTGCCTGCTGCATCACCACCAACGGTCTTTGACAACCGGTTGCTCGACTCGGAACCGCAATCTTGCAACCGCCCAAAGCCCTTTATCAGCGCGGTCTTGCGACCGCGCTCGAATTCTTACTGTTGCGCCAGCGTGCCTTGATCCACGCGAACGCCAACGCCCATCGTGCTCGACACAGCGATCTTGCGCAGGTAGACGCCCTTGCTCGTCGCCGGCTTCGCCTTTTGCAGCGCTTCGATCAGCGCGGACAGATTCTGGCGCAGCGATGCCGATTCAAACGATGCGCGACCGATCGTGCCGTGGATGATACCGGCCTTGTCGACGCGGAACTGAACCTGACCCGCCTTCGCGTTCTTGACCGCTTGAGCGACGTCCGGCGTAACCGTGCCGACCTTCGGGTTCGGCATCAGGCCGCGCGGGCCGAGAATCTGACCCAGCGTACCGACCACCCGCATCGTGTCCGGCGAAGCGATCACGACGTCAAAGTTCAGGTTGCCGGCCTTGACTTGCTCAGCCAGGTCTTCCATGCCGACCACGTCCGCGCCAGCTGCACGAGCTTGCTCGGCCTTGTCGCCTTGCGCGAACACTGCCACGCGAACCGACTTGCCGGTACCAGCCGGCAGAACCACAGAGCCGCGAACCACTTGGTCCGACTTCTTGGCGTCAATGCCGAGTTGCACTGCGACGTCGATCGACTCGTCGAACTTCGCGCTCGCGCATTCCTTCACGAGAGCCAGTGCGTCGTCGATCGCGTACAGCTTCTGACGGTCAACCTTGGCAGCGAATGCCTGAAGGCGCTTAGAAAGCTTAGCCATTTACACGCCCTCCACAGTGATGCCCATCGAACGCGCGCTGCCTGCGATCGTGCGCACGGCTGCGTCAAGATCAGCTGCCGTAAGATCCGGCATCTTGGTCTTCGCGATTTCTTCCGCTTGAGCGCGGGTGATGTTGCCAACCTTGTCCGTGTGCGGCTTTGCCGAACCCTTTTGCACTGCGGCTGCCTTCTTGATCAGAACGGTAGCCGGCGGCGTCTTCATGATGAAGGTGAAGCTCTTGTCCGCGAACGCCGTGATGACGACCGGCACCGGCAGACCCGGCTCCATACCTTGAGTCTGCGCGTTGAACGCCTTGCAGAACTCCATGATGTTCAGGCCACGCTGGCCCAGTGCCGGACCGACCGGCGGCGACGGGTTGGCTTTACCTGCAGGGATCTGCAGTTTGATAAAGCCGACGATTTTCTTTGCCATGTTGAAAACCTCTGCTGAACGCGTGAGCGTTCGGTGAGTGATAGCGCGCGTTCGACGTTGCCGGCTACTGACGCTCCTCAACGGTCATGACGCGGACCGTAAGCGCGAATCGCGCGATGGCTCTAGAGCCACGCGCGATGGATTCGTTTAAAGCTTCTCGACCTGACCGAACTCGAGTTCGACCGGCGTCGATCGCCCGAAAATCGTGACGGAGACACGAACTCGGGACTTTTCGTAATTCACTTCTTCAACGTTGCCATTGAAGTCCGTGAACGGGCCTTCCTTCACGCGGACCATCTCGCCCACTTCGAAGAGCGTCTTTGGCCGCGGCTTCTCGACGCCCTCTTGCATCTGCGACATGATCTTTTCGACTTCACGCGGCGAGATGGGACTCGGGCGGTTACGCGCACCACCGACGAAGCCCGTGACCTTGGCCGTATTCTTGACCAGATGCCACGTCTCGTCCGTCATTTCCATTTCGACCAGGACGTAGCCCGGAAAGAAACGACGCTCGGTGACCGACTTGTGGCCACCCTTCACCTCAACGACTTCTTCGGTCGGGACAAGAATCTGACCGAATTGATCTTGCATGCCCGCGCGTTCGATGCGCTCCTGGAGCGCACGTTGCACGCTCTTCTCCATGCCGGAGTAGGCGTGCACCACATACCAACGCTTTCCACTCGGGGATGTCGGAGTATCGCTCATATCATTTCCAACCCAGAATCGCCGAGAAAATCACCCATTCGATCGACTTATCGCTAAGCCAAAGGAAGATGGCCATGATCAGAACAAACGCGAAGACCACCAAGGTCGTTTGCGTGGCCTCTTTGCGGGTCGGCCAAACAACCTTACGGACTTCCTTGTACGAGTCTTTGGCGAAAGCGATGAACCCTTTGCCCGGCGCAGAGAGAAGACCGACTGCGACACCCGCGATGACACCGACAGCAAGTGCTGCGCCGCGGACGTACCATTCTTGGCCAGACAGCCAGAAGAATCCAACGAACCCGGCCAAGACCAACAATACACCCGCCACCAACATCAACTTGTCGCCGGAAGTATTTACAGTTTCGACGGAAGGATTCGCCATAACACCTTAAACAGCGCCACTTGGCGCGAGAATTTGGCAGGGGCAGAGGGAATCGAACCCCCAACCTTCGGTTTTGGAGACCGACGCTCTGCCAGTTGAGCTATACCCCTAAACCATTTGGGGTCGACGGATTTCGCCGACCCCGAAACCACTAACTACCGAGAAGATTTCTGGCTCTTACTCGATAATCTTCGCCACGACACCAGCGCCGACGGTACGACCGCCTTCACGGATGGCGAAACGCAGACCTTCTTCCATGGCGATCGGGGCGATCAGCTTGACCGTGATCGACACGTTGTCGCCCGGCATCACCATTTCCTTGTCCTTCGGCAGCTCGATCGAGCCCGTCACGTCCGTCGTACGGAAGTAGAACTGCGGACGGTAGTTGTTGAAGAACGGCGTGTGACGGCCGCCTTCGTCCTTGCTCAGCACGTACACTTCAGCCGTGAAGTGCGTGTGCGGCGTGATCGAACCCGGCTTGGCCAGAACCTGGCCACGCTCCACGTCTTCACGCTTCGTGCCGCGCAACAGGATACCAACGTTGTCGCCCGCCTGACCTTGGTCCAGCAGCTTGCGGAACATTTCCACGCCCGTGCAGGTCGTCTTCACCGTCGTCTTGATACCGACGATTTCGATTTCCTCGCCAACCTTCACCACACCGCGCTCGATACGGCCCGTCACCACTGTGCCACGACCCGAGATCGAGAACACGTCTTCCACCGGCATCAGGAACGAACCGTCCACTGCGCGCTCCGGCGTCGGGATGTACGTGTCGAGTGCGTCAGCCAGGTTCATGATCGCCACTTCGCCCAGCTCGCCCGTGTCGCCTTCCAGCGCCAGCTTGGCCGAACCCTTGATGATCGGGGTATCGTCGCCCGGGAAGTCGTACTTCGACAGAAGCTCACGCACTTCCATTTCGACGAGCTCGAGCAGCTCGGCGTCGTCCACCATGTCGCACTTGTTCAGGAACACGATGATGTACGGCACGCCAACCTGACGGGCCAGCAGGATGTGCTCGCGCGTTTGCGGCATCGGGCCGTCAGCGGCCGAACACACCAGGATTGCGCCGTCCATCTGCGCCGCGCCCGTGATCATGTTCTTCACATAGTCAGCGTGGCCCGGGCAGTCGACGTGTGCGTAGTGGCGATTAGCCGTTTCGTACTCGACGTGCGCGGTGTTGATGGTGATACCGCGTGCCTTTTCTTCCGGCGCTGCATCGATCTGGTCGTATGCCTTTGCTTCGCCGCCGAACTTCTTGGTCAGCACCGTCGTGATCGCTGCCGTCAGCGTGGTCTTGCCGTGGTCAACGTGACCGATCGTGCCCACGTTCACGTGCGGCTTGGTCCGCTCGAATTTACCTTTGGCCATTTTCGACTCCTAACAGGATTTTCGCACCTTGCGCCGCGCGCAACTTACTAGACTGATACAGCTGGTGCCCATGGGCAGGATCGAACTGCCGACCTCTCCCTTACCAAGGGAGTGCTCTACCACTGAGCCACATGGGCACTACAAAACCGACACTGGAGCGGGTGAAGGGAATCGAACCCTCGTCGTAAGCTTGGAAGGCTTCTGCTCTACCATTGAGCTACACCCGCGAGGGTTGGATTCCCTTACCGCTCGAATTCTGGTGGAGGAGGTTGGATTCGAACCAACGTAGGCGTAAGCCAACAGATTTACAGTCTGCCCCCTTTAGCCACTCGGGCACCCCTCCGCAGAGAACTATCGATTATGGGGTAACAACACGCCGTTGTCAAGCGTTTCTTACGACCCGAAACAATCGAGGCTCTCACCTATAGGCGAGACGAAAACGCAAAAAGCCCCAACTCGCGGAGTTGGGGCTTTCGTTTGCGTTAAAGCATGAGGAGCCTGACGATTACCTACTTTCACACGGGAACCCGCACTATCATCGGCGTGGAGTCGTTTCACGGTCCTGTTCGGGATGGGAAGGGGTGGGACCGACTCGCTATGGTCATCAGGCATGACTTGTTGTTGAGTTGACGTGGTCAACACAACCAATCCGGGAAGAAGCGGTAAAGAATTCGGGTGGCGATTGTCGCACACGCTGTACTCGCCAGTGCGGGCTCCTGAGGAGGCACAAACACACTGGTTATAGGATCAAGCCTTACGGGCAATTAGTATCAGTTAGCTCAATGCATTACTGCACTTACACACCTGACCTATCAACGTCCTGGTCTGGAACGACCCTTCAAGGGGCTCGAAGCCCCGGGGATATCTCATCTTAAGGCGAGTTTCCCGCTTAGATGCTTTCAGCGGTTATCTCTTCCGAACATAGCTACCCGGCGATGCCACTGGCGTGACAACCGGTACACCAGAGGTTCGTCCACTCCGGTCCTCTCGTACTAGGAGCAGCCCCCTTCAAATATCCAACGCCCACGGCAGATAGGGACCAAACTGTCTCACGACGTTTTAAACCCAGCTCACGTACCTCTTTAAATGGCGAACAGCCATACCCTTGGGACCGGCTACAGCCCCAGGATGAGATGAGCCGACATCGAGGTGCCAAACACCGCCGTCGATATGAACTCTTGGGCGGTATCAGCCTGTTATCCCCAGAGTACCTTTTATCCGTTGAGCGATGGCCCTTCCATACAGAACCACCGGATCACTATGACCTGCTTTCGCACCTGCTCGACTTGTCGGTCTCGCAGTTAAGCACGCTTATGCCATTGCACTATCAGCACGATTTCCGACCGTACCTAGCGTACCTTCGTACTCCTCCGTTACACTTTGGGAGGAGACCGCCCCAGTCAAACTGCCTACCATGCACTGTCCCCGATCCAGATCATGGACCAAGGTTAGAACCTCAAACAAACCAGGGTGGTATTTCAAGGACGGCTCCACGCAAACTAGCGTTCACGCTTCATAGCCTCCCACCTATCCTACACAGATCGGTTCAAAGTCCAATGCAAAGCTACAGTAAAGGTTCATGGGGTCTTTCCGTCTAGCCGCGGGGAGATTGCATCATCACAAACACTTCAACTTCGCTGAGTCTCGGGAGGAGACAGTGTGGCCATCGTTACGCCATTCGTGCAGGTCGGAACTTACCCGACAAGGAATTTCGCTACCTTAGGACCGTTATAGTTACGGCCGCCGTTTACCGGGACTTCAATCAAGAGCTTGCACCCCATCATTTAATCTTCCGGCACCGGGCAGGCGTCACACCCTATACGTCCACTTTCGTGTTTGCAGAGTGCTGTGTTTTTATTAAACAGTCGCAGCCACCAGTTTATTGCAACCCTTTCACCCTCCTGGCGCAGGCCAGTCAAGCTACAAGGGCGTACCTTATCCCGAAGTTACGGTACCAATTTGCCGAGTTCCTTCTCCCGAGTTCTCTCAAGCGCCTTAGAATACTCATCTCGCCCACCTGTGTCGGTTTGCGGTACGGTCACTATTAGACTGAAGCTTAGAGGCTTTTCTTGGAACCACTTCCAATTGCTTCGCTTCCTAAGAAGCTCGCGCCACACCCTTGAATTACGCGCCCGGATTTGCCTAAGCGCCTTCTCCAATGCAGCGACCGGGACGTCCAACACCCGGACAACCTTCCGCGATCCGTCCCCCCATCGCATCTAACAATGGTGCAGGAATATTGACCTGCTTCCCATCAGCTACGCATTTCTGCCTCGCCTTAGGGGCCGACTCACCCTACGCCGATGAACGTTGCGTAGGAAACCTTGGGCTTACGGCGAGGGGGCTTTTCACCCCCTTTATCGCTACTCATGTCAGCATTCGCACTTCCGATACCTCCAGCACGCTTTTCAACGCACCTTCGCAGGCTTACGGAACGCTCTCCTACCACACACGTATCTTTCAACGTGTATCCGCAGCTTCGGTGACTGGCTTGAGCCCCGTTACATCTTCCGCGCAGGACGACTCGATCAGTGAGCTATTACGCTTTCTTTAAAGGGTGGCTGCTTCTAAGCCAACCTCCTGACTGTTTTAGCCTTCCCACTTCGTTTCCCACTTAGCCAATCTTTGGGACCTTAGCTGGCGGTCTGGGTTGTTTCCCTCTTGACACCGGACGTTAGCACCCGATGTCTGTCTCCCGTGATTGCACTCTTCGGTATTCGGAGTTTGCTATGGCGTAGTAATCCGCAATGGACCCCACAACCATGACAGTGCTCTACCCCCGAAGGTGATACACGAGGCACTACCTAAATAGTTTTCGGAGAGAACCAGCTATTTCCAAGTTTGTTTAGCCTTTCACCCCTATCCACAGCTCATCCCCTAACTTTTCAACGTTAGTGGGTTCGGTCCTCCAGTACGTGTTACCGCACCTTCAACCTGGCCATGGATAGATCACTTGGTTTCGGGTCTACGCCCAGCAACTGATCGCCCTATTCGGACTCGCTTTCGCTACGCCTGCCTTAATCAGTTAAGCTCGCTACTGAACGTAAGTCGCTGACCCATTATACAAAAGGTACGCCGTCACCCGTTTCCAGGCTCCGACTGTTTGTATGCATGCGGTTTCAGGATCTATTTCACTCCCCTCCCGGGGTTCTTTTCGCCTTTCCCTCACGGTACTGGTTCACTATCGGTCGATCACGAGTATTTAGCCTTGGAGGATGGTCCCCCCATCTTCAGACAGGATTTCACGTGTCCCGCCCTACTTGTCGTACACCTAGTTCTTTCAACCTATTTTCGCCTACAGGGCTATCACCTGCTAGGGCCGCACTTTCCAGAGCGTTCGGCTAATAAGTCAAATAAAGAGTACAGGCTGATCCCATTTCGCTCGCCACTACTCTGGGAATCTCGGTTGATTTCTTTTCCTGCGGTTACTTAGATGTTTCAGTTCACCGCGTTCGCTTCACTAAGCCTATGTATTCAGCTTAGGATGACCCATACGGGCCGGGTTTCCCCATTCGGACATCTACGGATCAAAGCTCGTTTGCCAGCTCCCCGTAGCTTTTCGCAGGCTACCGCGTCCTTCATCGCCTGTGATCGCCAAGGCATCCACCACATGCACTTGTTCGCTTGACCCTATAACGAGTGTGTCTGCTTGCGCTTGTCACGTCCCGTTACAGGCTGAGTATTCGCGTTGTGCCGTATTCCAAAGCAATCTTTCGATCACCTTTTCATACTTGATACAATCACTACCCTTAAATCTCTACTCACACCCATCTCTAAGTGCTTTCGCGATTCTCTTTACTACTTCTTCCAGATTGTTAAAGAACGTTTAGCCGACAAGCGTGTTGCACTGCTTGCAGCATCAACTGGCTATAGTCGCCAATGCCAAGTGCTTGCATCAAACACTTGGCATTGAGGACTTGGTGGAGGATGACGGGATCGAACCGACGACCCCCTGCTTGCAAAGCAGGTGCTCTCCCAGCTGAGCTAATCCCCCTACGTGGCCTGACTTCGAGTTGTCTCTCATCAGCACCCCTGTTCGGGTGGTGGGTCTGGTTGGATTCGAACCAACGACCCCCGCCTTATCAAGACGGTGCTCTAACCGACTGAGCTACAGACCCTTAGCCTGTCTTTCTTACAGCCGATAAGCGTGAGCGCTCAACTTTGAAGTGCGAAGCTCGAGAAAGGAGGTGATCCAGCCGCACCTTCCGATACGGCTACCTTGTTACGACTTCACCCCAGTCATGAATCCCACCGTGGTAAGCGCCCTCCTTCGCAGGTTAGGCTACCTACTTCTGGTGAAACCCACTCCCATGGTGTGACGGGCGGTGTGTACAAGACCCGGGAACGTATTCACCGCGGCATGCTGATCCGCGATTACTAGCGATTCCAGCTTCACGCAGTCGAGTTGCAGACTGCGATCCGGACTACGATCGGTTTTCTGGGATTGGCTCCACCTCGCGGCTTGGCAACCCTCTGTTCCGACCATTGTATGACGTGTGAAGCCCTACCCATAAGGGCCATGAGGACTTGACGTCATCCCCACCTTCCTCCGGTTTGTCACCGGCAGTCTCCTTAGAGTGCTCTTGCGTAGCAACTAAGGACAAGGGTTGCGCTCGTTGCGGGACTTAACCCAACATCTCACGACACGAGCTGACGACAGCCATGCAGCACCTGTGCGCCGGTTCTCTTTCGAGCACTCCCACCTCTCAGCGGGATTCCGACCATGTCAAGGGTAGGTAAGGTTTTTCGCGTTGCATCGAATTAATCCACATCATCCACCGCTTGTGCGGGTCCCCGTCAATTCCTTTGAGTTTTAATCTTGCGACCGTACTCCCCAGGCGGTCAACTTCACGCGTTAGCTACGTTACTAAGGAAATGAATCCCCAACAACTAGTTGACATCGTTTAGGGCGTGGACTACCAGGGTATCTAATCCTGTTTGCTCCCCACGCTTTCGTGCATGAGCGTCAGTGTTGGCCCAGGGGGCTGCCTTCGCCATCGGTATTCCTCCACATCTCTACGCATTTCACTGCTACACGTGGAATTCTACCCCCCTCTGCCACACTCAAAGCCTGCCAGTCACCAATGCAGTTCCCAGGTTAAGCCCGGGGATTTCACATCGGTCTTAACAGACCGCCTGCGCACGCTTTACGCCCAGTAATTCCGATTAACGCTCGCACCCTACGTATTACCGCGGCTGCTGGCACGTAGTTAGCCGGTGCTTATTCTTCCGGTACCGTCATCCCACCACCATATTAGGGCGATGGTTTTCTTTCCGGACAAAAGTGCTTTACAACCCGAAGGCCTTCTTCACACACGCGGCATTGCTGGATCAGGGTTGCCCCCATTGTCCAAAATTCCCCACTGCTGCCTCCCGTAGGAGTCTGGGCCGTGTCTCAGTCCCAGTGTGGCTGGTCGTCCTCTCAGACCAGCTACAGATCGTCGCCTTGGTAGGCCTTTACCCCACCAACTAGCTAATCTGCCATCGGCCGCCCCTATAGCGCGAGGTCCCGAAGGATCCCCCGCTTTCTTCCGTAGATCGTATGCGGTATTAATCCGGCTTTCGCCGGGCTATCCCCCACTACAGGACACGTTCCGATGTATTACTCACCCGTTCGCCACTCGCCACCAGGGTTGCCCCCGTGCTGCCGTTCGACTTGCATGTGTAAGGCATGCCGCCAGCGTTCAATCTGAGCCAGGATCAAACTCTTCAGTTCAAACCTGTTACTGTTTTCGGTTCCGTTAAGAACCGGTCGCTCACTCAACGTACTGACGATGATTGTTCATCCTAAGATGAAAAACCTTCCTCTGATACTTCGTGTGAGACTCTTGATTACTTTTGCTTTTGCTTCAGCCCCGAAAGACTGAAACCGCACCCGCTATCAAGCGCCCACACTTATCGGCTGTTAGTTTTTAAAGAGCACATCGCAAGAATCACATCAACTTCCGTCTTGCGTCGCTGCATCAGCAGCAGAGAAACGAGATTATGAAGAATCTTTTTCTCCTTGTCAACACTATTTTCTCGCTTTCGCTTCGAAATTTGTCGACTTCGGAGGCCGCTCGTTTCGCTCAGCGGCCCTCGTCTTGCAACGAAGGGGCTGAATATTAGGCCAAGCAACCGCGAATGACAAGGTGATGACGCAAACTTTTTCGCGCCGCTTCATTTCGCCTGCTTAGCGGTCCCCGACACAAACTCCATCGGCACTGCCGCGGCCATCGCCGCGTAGCCCGCATCGCTCGGATGGATGTGATCTCCACTGTCGTATCGGCGTTGCAGCACGCTGGGCCGCGTCGGATCGCGCAGCGCCTGATCGAAGTCGATCACGCCGTCGAACGCGCGGCTCGAGCGTATCGATTCATTGACCGCCGTGCGGATCGCCTCGCGCTCGGGCGGCAGCGACGCCGGCGTCAGCGTTGCGCCGTAAATCTTGATGCCGCGCTGGTGCGCCTGCGCAATCAGCCGCTGATAGCCGCGCACCAGCGCATCCGCGTTCACTTCGGTGTGTGGCGCGTCGCAATCGAGTCCGGCGTGTGCGGGCATCGCCATGAAATTGATGTCGTTGATGCCGATCAGCACGATCACCGCGCGAACGCCCGGCTGGCGCAGCGCGTCGCGCTCGAAGCGGCTGACCACCGCCTCGCCGTAGCACGGTGAATTACTCAGGAGCCGATTTCCGCTGATGCCCGCGTTCACGATGACCGTTTCTGCGCCACTCTTGCGCGCGAGCTGCTTCGCGAGCGCGTCGGGCCAGCGACGGTTTGCGTTGAGCGAGGAGCGCATGCCATCGGTGATCGAATCGCCGATGGCGACCACCGCTTGCGCGGACTGGCTCTCTACCGCCACATTGGTCAGCCACGCATATTGGGTAAAGCGCGTGCGGAATGCGCCCGCCGACGCATCTTCGGTACGGTCGCCTGGCGTCGAGATGTAGTTCACCTGACTCGACACGCGATGCCATGCCACGAGCTTCTGATCCTTCCCCATGAACATGCTGACGGCCACGGGCTGAAGCGCTTCGACGTCGAAGCCGACTGCGTCGCTGGTGGCTTGCGCGCCCGGCGCGACCGTCACGCTCTTGCGCCCGCCAAACAGAACGGGCCGCGCGCTGCCGGCGCGGATCGCGGCGCTGCTGCCGCCGCCCGCCCGAGCCACGCTCATCGATTCGACGACGAGCGGCTCCGTTCCATATAGATTGCTTATCCGCAGACGAATGCGTTTGCCATCGAGCTGCGGGTAGATCAACTGACGCACGGTGCGCCCCGCAACATCCGGCGCGCGATACAGCGGCGGCAGATTCGCCAGTTGCGGAATCGACTGCAGCGCGGTGCCCCAGGCGCTGACCCAATGTTCGTTGGCGGTCGCTTCGGCAGTGTCGGCGGCGAACGCGTGCGGCGCGAGATTGACCTGTGCGACAAGCGCGGCCGCGCAGATCGCGGCGAGAACTCGGAGTTTCATTCGGCGAAGGCGTTCGGAAAAGGCTCGATTGTGCCCGAAGTGTCACAAGATCCACCGCGCTCGCATCACCCGCAAAGTGAACACGGGCGAACGACGCGCCCGAAATGGCCTCACAATGCAGCCAATTCACTTTTTGCCGGCCACGATGGCCGGCGCTCCGGGCATCACTATGCAATCGAAAAACACCGCACCGCTACGACTCACCTGGGACGAAGACGACGAGAGCCGCTCCGCCCGCTGGAGATCGGAGAGCGGCAATCCGCCACCGAAGCGCGTGGTCATCGGGCACGATCAGATGACGGCGGATATCGCCTATCGCCTCGCCTGCGAGGGCACGGCGATACTTTGGCGCGGCGACTTCCAGAACGCCCGGCAACTACTTCAGGCGATGGCGCGCCGCATCGACGACAAGCCGCGCAAGGCCAAGAAGAAGCCGGCTGCGGCGCCGTCGCCGATCGATGCATTCAATCTGCATCGCCTCGCACAATCGCAACGCGCGCGCACGCTCGCAATGCTGGTGCTCCCGCTCGACGAACACTACGCCATCCCCCTGCGCCGCGCGCCGAACGTGCAACAGGCGTGCGAGGAGGCTTACGGGCCGTCATCGGATGAAGCTTCGGTCGTGTCCTTGCGCGAAGTGCTCGGCCTGGTCGGCGCGCATGAGTGGCGCAAGAAAGGCGTCGAGATCGGCGCGGTCGGCGGGAGAATCCATCCCTATTACGGCGTGTTCTCGCCGGTTCGAGGCGAATACGTCGATCTCGTCGCGAATCAGCCGCTTCCGGCGAAGCAACTCGCGTTCGATATCGGCACCGGAACGGGCGTGCTCGCGGCCGTGCTCGCGCGGCGCGGCGTCGAGCGGATCGTCGCCACCGACGTCGATGCCCGTGCGCTCGACTGCGCGCGGGAAAACATCGGGCGGCTCGGGCTCGATCGTCAGGTCGAGATCGTCGAGGCCGACATGTTCCCCGAAGGCCGCGCGCCTCTGGTCATCTGCAATCCGCCCTGGCTGCCGGCGCGGCCGAGCGCGGCGATCGAGCACGCCATCTACGATCCGGACAGCCGCATGCTGCGCGGCTTTCTCGATGGCCTCGCCGCGCATCTGACGCCGGGCGGCGAAGGCTGGCTGATCCTGTCCGACTTCGCTGAGCATCTCGGTCTGCGTACACGCGCGCAGTTGCAGGAATGGATCGACAAGGCCGGTCTGAAAGTGGATGGACGCATCGATATCAAGCCGCACCATCCGCGCGCGACCGACAAGTCCGATCCGCTGCACGCCGCGCGCTCGGCTGAAGTGACGTCGCTTTGGCGGCTGGTGGCCACGTAAATCCGCTCACGCGCGCTCGGCGAGCCACGCGAGCGCGCCTTCCCCCGCGACGAGCCCGCTCGCGAAGCACGCCGTCAGCAGATAGCCGCCGGTCGGAGCCTCCCAGTCGAGCATCTCACCCGCGCAGAACACGCCCGGCAGCGCGCTGAGCATGGAGCGCGCGTCCAGCGCTTCGAATTCGACGCCGCCCGCGCTGCTGATCACTTCTTCGATAGGACGCGTGCGCAACAGCCGCAGCGGCAATGCCTTGATGCGCGCGGCGAGCGTTTCCGGATTGGCGAATTCGTCCTTGCTCACGCACTCGCGCAGCAAGCCCGCTTTTACGCCCGTCAGATGCAGGCGGCTCTGCAGATGGCTCGACATCGAGCGCGCCCCGCGCGGATGCAGCACCTCGTCGCGCACGCGCGCGGCGGAAAGTTGCGGCGCGAGATCCAGCATGATCGTCGCGCCGAGGCCGTCGCTTTCCGCGATCCGATCGCGGATCGGCGCCGATAACGCATAAATCACACTGCCTTCGATGCCCTGATCGGTAATCAGACACTCACCGACACGCCAGTCGAGCGCGCCGTCCGCGCGCGGCACGCCGATCGCCACGGATTTGAGCGGCTCGCCCGCGAAACGGCTGCTGAAATGCTCGCTCCAGCCAACATCGAAACCGCAGTTGGACGGCACGAAAGGCCGCACGCCGACACCGCGCGCCGCGAGAATCGGGAGCGCGCCGCCGTCCGACCCGAGTTGCGGCCAGCTTGCGCCGCCGAGCGCGAGCACGATCGCGTCGTGCCGGACGCGATTTTCGCCGGATGGCGTCGCGAAACGCGATATCGACGTATCTTCTTCCCAGCCAAGCCAGCGATGCCGCATGTGAAACGTCACGCCCGACGCGCGCAGCCGATGCAGCCACGCGCGCAGCATCGGCGCGGCCTTCATGTCGGTGGGGAAGACGCGTCCCGAACTGCCGACGAACGTCTCCACACCCAGCCCGTGCACCCACTCGCGCAGCGCGTTCGCGTCGAAGCGCGCGAGCAGCGGCGCGATGTTCGGACTGCGCGCGCCGTAGCGCGCCAGAAAGGCGTCGGCGGGCTCGGAGTGCGTGAGATTCATGCCGCCCTTGCCGGCCATCAGGAATTTTCGGCCGACGGACGGCATCGCGTCGAACACATCGACGCGCGCGCCGCCCGCCGCGAGCGCTTCCGCGGCCATGAGCCCGGCCGGCCCTCCGCCGACGACCGCGACGTTCACCGATTCGATGCTTTCATCTGACGACATGCCTGAATACCACGAAAGAACGGAGCGACATTGTCGCATCGGAGCGCCGGCGTGCCGACAGGCCCGCCAGCCGTGCGTAAGTCATTAAATAACAAAAAAGAATTTGGCCGTCCGCGCTCGGGACAGTACGATCCGGCGATTCGTTGCATCGACAACTTTTTACCGAACCAGCCACATCATGTCCGTTTCCCTCGCGCCCGACCGCGCCTCCGCCCGGGCCGCCGCCAACGATTCGCGCTCCGTCATCAAGAGCGCCGCCGATGTCTCCAGCCTCGTCAACCACGGCGCGGCCATCGGCAGCGATGCGCGCGTGGTCGTCGCCATCGCGCTCGGCGGCATTTTCCTCGACGCCTACGATCTGGGCGCGCTCGCCTTCGGCATGAAGGACATCGCCCGCGAATTCTCGCTCACGCCGACCGGTTCGGGCTTCGTCGCGGCCGCGATCACGTTCGGCGCGATCATCGGCGCGTTTCTCGGCGGCTATCTGACCGACAGAATCGGCCGGTATCGCGTTTTCATGGCCGACATGTTCTTTTTCGTCGTCGCGGCGATCGCGTGCGCGCTCGCGCCCAACGCGTGGGTGCTCGGCGGTGCGCGCTTTGTGATGGGTCTGGGCGTCGGTATCGATCTTCCTGTGGCGATGGCCTTTCTCGCGGAATTCTCGCGATTGCAAGGCCGCGGCAACAAGGCGTCGCGCGTCGCGATGTGGTGCCCGGTCTGGTACGCGGCGATCAGCGTCTCGTATCTTCTCGTCCTCGGCCTGTACGCGGTCTTGCCCGAACACAATGCCGGCTGGCTGTGGCGTCTGATTCTCGGCTTCGGCGCGGTGCCGGCGATCGCGATCATCCTGATCCGCAGCCGCTACATGAGCGAATCGCCGGTGTGGGCGGCAAATCAGGGCGATCTCAAGGGCGCGGCCGCGATCCTCAAGCGCTCCTACGGCATCGATGCCCGTGTCGACGAAACCGCCGTCGCCCCAGCCAAAGCTCGTCGCGCGACGTGGAGCAACTACGGCGCGCTGCTGCGCGGCGTTTATCTGCGCCGGACCGTGCTGGCGACGATCATCGCGATAGCCTCGTCGTTCGCGTACAACGCGGTCGCGTTCGGGCTGCCGGTGATCATTTCGAGCTTCCTCGCGCAGTCCATGCTCACCACGATTCTCGCTTCGCTCGCGCTGAATCTGTGCTTCGCGTTCGCGGGCGGGCTGTTCTCCGTGCGTACGGTGCCGAAGTACGGCGCGTGGAAGCTGTCGGTCGTCGGCTACGCGTTTCAGCTCGCGGCGCTCGTCGGGCTCGCGATCGTCGGCAAACCGTCGACGGGCGTGGAAGTCGTCGTCGCGATCGCCTTTCTCGCCGCGTTCCTGCTTGGGCAGGGCGTCGGGCCGGGTTCGCACAGCATGACGTTCGCATCGCTGAGCTATCCGACATCGCTGCGCGGCGTCGGCGTCGGTTTCAATCAGACGCTGATGCGCGCCAGCTCGACGGTCTCGCTCTTCCTGTTCCCGGTCCTGTCGGCGGCGCTCGGCACGAAGGTGTTCTGGATCATCGCGGTCGCGCCGCTCGCGGGCCTCGTCGCCTTGCTCGCGGTGCGTTGGGAACCCTCGGGTTACGACGTCGACGCTGAAGATTTCGCCGCAACGCAGACGCGCTAGGCGTCTACGGTTTCCCTGACTCTCTTCTCCCACAAAGCGGTGGCGATGGATCGCCGCCGCTCTTCTTTTTTCTGCTGTCCGGCACGCATCCCTCGTCTGCACTAGATTAAAGAGCACGCATAGCTCGCGTGTCGCGTCCGCGCGCCTCATGCGGGCTTACCCGAGTACATCTCAAAAACGCTATTTACCGACCGTCCGGTCGGTTTATAATCGCCGGACAGCGACTATCCAAGAGCGAGTGCCGCCATGTACACCCAATCCCTCGACCTCCCGAGCCCCACGCAGTCAAGCGACGCAGCCGCATCGGCCGCTTCGCCGGACCAGACCCGTTTCGACGCGATCATGCAAGCCGACGGCAAGATCGAGCCGCAGGACTGGATGCCCGAGGCGTATCGCAAGACGCTGGTGCGTCAGATCTCGCAGCACGCGCATTCGGAGATCATCGGCATGCAGCCCGAGGGCAACTGGATCAGCCGCGCGCCGAGTCTGAAGCGCAAGGCGATTCTGCTGGCCAAAGTGCAAGACGAAGGCGGCCACGGCCTGTATCTCTACAGCGCAGCCGAGACGCTGGGCGTCTCGCGCGATCAACTGGTCGCCGCGCTGCACGCAGGCAAGGCCAAGTATTCGAGCATCTTCAACTACCCGACGCCCACCTGGGCCGATGTCGGCGTGATCGGCTGGCTGGTCGATGGCGCGGCGATCATGAACCAGATCCCGCTGTGCCGCTGCACCTACGGGCCGTATGCCCGCGCGATGATCCGCATCTGCAAGGAAGAGTCGTTCCATCAACGCCAGGGCTTCGATGCGCTGCTCTCGATGATGAAAGGCACGCAGGCGCAGAAAGACCTCGTGCAGCAGTCGGTGAACCGCTGGTGGTGGCCGGTGCTGATGATGTTCGGCCCGAGCGACAAGGATTCGATCCACAGCGGCCAGTCCTTCGCGTGGGGCATCAAGCGCATCTCGAACGATGATCTGCGTCAGAAGTTCGTCGACGCGACCGTCGAGCAGGCGAAGATTCTGGGCGTCACGCTGCCCGATGTCGATCTGAAGTGGAATGCGCAACGCAACGCGCACGATTACGGCGAGATCGACTGGGAAGAGTTCTGGCGCGTGGTCAACGGCGACGGCCCGTGCAACAAGGAGCGCCTCGCCACGCGCGTGAAGGCGCACGACGAGGGCGCATGGGTGCGCGAAGCGGCCCTTGCCTACGCGGAGAAACAGAAGGTCCGCGCCCACCAACAAGCTGCATGAGCATGGAGACGATGAAGATGAACAAGGAATGGCCGATCTGGGAAGTGTTCGTGCGCAGCAAGCAGGGACTGGATCACAAGCATTGCGGCAGTCTGCACGCGCCGGATGCGGGCGCGGCGTTGCGCATGGCGCGCGACGTGTACACGCGCCGTCAGGAAGGCGTGAGCATCTGGGTGGTGCCGTCGGCGGCGATCACGGCATCGGACCCGGCGGACAAGGGTGAATTGTTCGAGCCGGCGGCCGACAAGATCTATCGGCATCCGACGTTCTTCGTGCTGCCCGACGAAATCAATCACATGTAAGGGCGGGAGCGTCATGAGTCAGGAACAACATCTCGCCTACGTGCTGCGTCTGGCGGACAACGCGCTGATCCTCGGCCAGCGCAACGCCGAATGGTGCAGTCACGGCCCGGCGCTGGAAGAAGACATCGCGCTGGCGAACATCAGTCTCGATCTGATCGGTCAGGCGCGGCTTCTTTATACGCACGCGGCGACGCTCGAAGCATCGCTGAACGGCACGAAAAAAACCGAAGACGACTACGCGTATTTCCGCACCGAACGCGAGTTCGCCAACTACACGATCACGGAGTTGCCGCACGTCGGTCCGCTGGCGGGCACGACACGCGCCGAGCGCGATTACGCGGTGACGATCGTGCGCAACTTCCTGTACTCGGCGCTGATGATCGAAGTGTGGAGCGCGCTGCAGACATCGAGCGATGCGCAACTCGCGGCGATCGCGGCGAAGTCGATCAAGGAGACGAGCTATCACCTGCATCATGCGCGCGACTGGCTGGTGCGCTTCGGCGATGGCACGGACGAGTCGCATCGCCGTGCGCAGGCCGCGCTCGATTATCTGATGCCGTACACGCGCGAGTTCTTCGCTACCGACGCGATCGAACAGGCAGTCGCCGATGCGGGCATCGCGCCGCTGGCGAGCGCGTTCGAAGCGGCATGGCGTGAGCAGGTTGCATCGGCGCTCGAAGAAGCCACGCTCAAAGCGCCCGCCGAAGTGCAGCACATCACGACGGGCAAGCACGGCGAGCACTCGGAGCACATGGGTTATCTGCTGGCGGAAATGCAGAGTCTGGCGCGTCAGCATCCGGGCGCGAGCTGGTAAATGAATACGGCCGACGCAAGCATCGAACGCGCGTGGCACGTGCTCGAAGCGGTGCCTGATCCGGAGATTCCGGTGGTATCGATTCGCGAGCTGGGCATTCTGCGCGATGTGCGCCACGGCGACGATGGCGTGCTCGAAGTGGTGATCACGCCGACGTACTCGGGGTGTCCTGCGATGTCGCAGATTGCCGAGGATATCGCGCAGGCGATCGATCAGGCTGAACTCGGCGCGCATCGCGTGGAGACGGTGCTGGCGCCGGCGTGGACGACCGACTGGATCACCGATGAAGCGCGCGAGAAGCTGCGCCGCTACGGTATCGCACCACCGACGGGTCAATGCGGCAGCGCGCCCGTATCGAACGTGAAGCCGATCCGTTTCGTGCCGCGCAAGCCCGAGGTGATCGCCTGTCCGCGCTGCGGCTCGACGCACACGGAGAAGCTGGCGCAGTTCGGCTCGACGGCGTGCAAGGCGCTGTATCGCTGCATCGATTGCCGCGAGCCGTTCGATTACTTCAAGCCGTACTGAACCGAATCACTGAATCAACCGAATCAACCGAATCAACCGAATCAACTGAAGCGAGCCGAAAAACATGGCGACTCCGCAATTCCACCCGCTGCGCATCCGTGACGTGCGACCCGAAACCGCCGATGCGGTCACTGTTTCGTTCGAGGTGCCGCCCGCGCTGCGCGATGCGTTTCGCTTCACGCAGGGCCAGTTCGTGACGCTCAAGACGCATATCGACGGCGAAGAAACGCGCCGTTCGTATTCGATCTGCGTGGGCGTGACCGACTACGATCGCGATGGCGAATTGCGCATCGGCATCAAGCGCGTGCGGGGTGGGCGCTTCTCGAACTTCGCGTTCGATACCCTGAAGCCCGGCCACGAGATCGAGGTGATGACGCCCGATGGCCGCTTCTTCACGCACCTGAACGCGGATCACGCGAAGCAGTATGTGGCGTTCTCGGGCGGCTCGGGCATCACGCCGGTGCTGGCGATCATCAAGACGACGCTGGATACGGAGCCGACCAGCCGCTTCACGCTGGTGTACGGCAATCGCAGCGTGGACGCGATCATGTTCGCCGAAGAGCTCGAGGATCTGAAGAATCGCTATATGGATCGCTTCTCGCTGTATCACGTGCTGTCGGATGATCTGCAGGATGTGGAGCTCTTCAACGGCGTGCTGGATGAAGCGAAGTGCAAGGCGTTTCTGGAAAGCCTGCTCTCGCCTGAAGAAATCGACGAAGCGTTCATCTGCGGGCCCGGCCCGATGATGGATGCGGCCGAAGCGGCATTGAAGGACTCGGGTGTCGCACTGAAGCAGATTCACGTCGAGCGCTTCGGCACGCCGTTGCCGCAGGCGGGGGTGCCGGCCATCGAGATCACGGAGAACACGCCTGCGGCGGATCTGGAGCTGATCATCGACGGCAAGAAGCGCAAGCTGCGTCTGCCGTACAAAGGCGTGAGCGTGCTCGATGTGGGTTTGAAAGCGGGCCTCGCGTTGCCGTACGCGTGCAAGGGCGGTGTGTGCTGCACGTGCCGCGCGAAAGTGCTTGAGGGCGAAGTGAAGATGGAAAAGAACTTCACGCTCGAACAACATGAAATCGATGATGGTTTCGTGCTGACTTGCCAGTGTCATCCGGTGAGCGAGCGCGTGGTCGTGAGTTTCGACGAGCGATAGATCACAGCCGGGCATCATTCGATTCGCGTAAACTAGGACCGCTCACCCGAGCGGTCCTTTTCGTCTTCCGGCATCCGACAACGATGAACACGACTCACGTCACGAATGGCGATTACGCGGCCCAGGCCCTCACGGAAGCATTGCGGCGCGCCGAACGCGACGAGCCCGTCATCGCGCTGCGCGACGATCTTGCCGTCGGCCCGCTCAGGGAGATCGACGAATCGCCGCTCGCGCGCGCCGCGTTCTGGCGTCAGGTGCTGAACAGCGCGATCGACTTCGAGGACGAACTCGAAGAGCAGCAAGCCCTCTTCGGCCGCCTCGCGCGTAGCGATGCGCAGATCGTCGTGTGGCACGGCCAGAGCGCGGCAGACCAGCTCACGCTGCGGCGCGTCGCTTTTCATTTGCGCAATGCGCCCCAGCGCCTCAACGAAGCGAAGCTCAATCACGACGATCTGAGCATCGCGACCGATGACGGCGCACCCGGACGCGTCGGCCGCGACGATCGCGCGACCGCCGTCGGCATGTTCTCGCCGAAGCAACTGCTCGCGAAACTGCCGACCGCCGCGCCGATTTCCGTCCTGCGCATCAGCCGGCTCGCGCTCGAATGGCAGGAAGCGAAATACGCGAATGCCGAGACGCGCCGCCTGCGCGACAACATGCTCGTTTCCAGCACGTGGGCCGACGTCGACGAAGCGTTGCTCGATCTCGCCGGCCCGGAATGGCAATTGGCCCGCCAGATCGCCGGCGCCGCGATGGGACGACGCTTCGATTTCATGCTCTCCGATTCCATCGCCTTCTGGCGCTGCCGCGAACTCGTCACGGCGGGACGGCTTAAAATCCGCGGCACGCCGTCCGAGATCAGTCAGGCCGAGCTGCGCCGCTGAACACCATATTTATAAGAACGCACACTTCGAACACATGGCACGTACCAAAGCGCCCGACCACGAGACGCAACGCGAACAGATCCTCGAACTCGCCGCCGCGAAATTTGCGCAGACGAGCTATCCCAGCACTTCGATGGCCGACCTCGCCGCCGCGAGCGGCACGTCGAAGGCGCGTCTCTATCACTACTACGCGAGCAAGGAAGCGATCCTCTTCGATCTGCTCGACCGCTACACCAAGCGGCTCATGCTGATCATCGCGGAAGTGGAAGGTTCGAGCCAGCGGCGCGGACTGGGCGAGCGCGAGGCGTTCGCCGATCTCGTGCGCGCGTTCCTCGCCGAATACGAGACGTCGCACAGCCGGCACGTCGCGCTGCTCAATGATGTGAAGTATCTGGAAGACGCGCAGCGCGAAATCGTTCTGGATCGTCAGCGCGATATCGTTGCGGCGTTTGCGCGTCAGCTCGCGCGGGCTTATCCGAAGCGCGCGACCAAGGACAATCAGACGGCGCTCACGATGATGGTCTTCGGCATGATCAACTGGACGTTCACGTGGCTCAAGCCGGGCGGCAAGCTCGGTTATGGCGAATTCGCCGAGCAGGTCGTCGACATGATCGAGAACGGTCTGAACGGCGACTGACGCGATGTTGCAGTACAACAAACCGACCGGTCGGTAAAACGTTGCGTTTACACAATGATCATAAGTTGTTGATTTTTATACGATCTAATCGACTTCAGTAGCTGTTTAGAACGTCTCTCCTAGTGTGTTTTAAGGGTTTTCCCGTATCTGTTTCTCTGGAATCAGCTAAAATTCGTTTTGCTTTGCAGCATGCTGCATGACGAATGAGGAGGAACAACCGTGGAACTGACCATCAACCGCACTGCCGAGCAGATCGTCGCGCACGATCAGCCGATCAAGAACGCGCGCATGCCGGTTCTCGTCCGCGAATTGTCCTCGGCCGATCGCGAGCGTCTGCTCACGCACTTTCTTGCACTCGACGAAGACGACCGCCTCTTGCGCTTCGGCCAGGTCGTGCCGGATCACGTGATCGAGAACTACGTCCACAACATCAACTTCTCGAACGACAAGGTGTTCGGCGTGTTCGGGAGTTCGCTGGAATTGATCGGCGTCGGCCATCTGGCCTATCTGCCCGCTGAAGGCGACAAGCGCACCGCCGAGTTCGGCGTGTCCGTGCTCGAAAGCGCGCGCGGCCGCGGCGTCGGCACGAAGCTGTTCGAGCGCGCTTCCATGAGCAGCCGCAACACGCACGTTTCGGTGCTCTATATGCACTGCCTGTCGCGCAATTCGACGATGATGCACATCGCGAAGAAGTCGGGCATGAAGATCGAGTACGCGTACGGCGAGGCGGACGCTTATCTGTCGCTCACGCCGGCCGACCAGAGCAGCTTCATGACCGAAATGCTTCAGGAGCAGGCCGCCCTCTTCGACTACGCGATCAAGCGTCAGGCGCACCGCGCGTCGCAGGTTTTCCAGGCACTTATGCCGACTGCGGACGCCGCGTAACTTCCTTCGAGAACAGCGCGGGGTTTGCGCTGCGAGCGGGACCAACAAGGGCGGCTTCGACCGCCCTTCGTCGTTTCAGCGCAGCGGCAGAACCGTCGTCTCCTTGATGCGCTCGAGCGAAAAGCTGGAGCGCACGTCGATCACCGATGGGTGATGCAGCAGTTGATCCTGCACGAAGCGCGAGAAATCATCCATGTCGCGCACCTGCACGCGCAGCAGGAAATCCATTTCACCGGTCATCGCATCGCAGGCCACCACTTCCGGCCACGAGCGCACCGCTTCGCGAAACAGATCGCCGTGCGTCGGCGCTTTCGGCGTGCCGGCCGCGGCCTGCATGCCGCCGCGTTTCTCCAGACGCACGTTGATGTACGCGAGCAGGCCGAGTCCGAGTTTTTTCGCATCGAGCAACGCGACATAGCCGCGAATCACGCCGATATCCTCCAGCCGCCGGATACGCCGCAGACACGGACTCGGCGACAGATTCACGCGCTCCGCGATCTCCTGATTCGACAAGCGCCCATTCTCCTGAAGGATGGCGAGAATTCTGCGATCTATCGTGTCCAAATCGGGTTCGGCCATTTTCTAGCTCCATTTAACGCAATACTGGCAGTATCGTGCCGAATTCTATGAATGCGCGATTTGATTCGCAAGTTTTTGCCAGTGCCGCCTGACTAAACTGTCTCCACGTCGCGCACATCGCGCGCATCCAAATCAGGAGACATGCATGACCGCAACGACCTGGGAGAATCCCGTCGGCACTGACGGCTTCGAGTTCATCGAATACACCGCGCCCGATCCCGTCGCGCTCGGCAAGCTGTTCGAGCAAATGGGCTTCACCGCGATCGCGAAGCACCGTCACAAGGACGTGACGCTGTATCGCCAGGGCGAAATCAATTTCATCGTCAATGCCGAGCCGGATTCGTTCGCGCAGCGCTTCGCGCGTATGCACGGGCCGTCGATCTGCGCAATCGCGTTCCGCGTCGCCGATGCCGCCCAAGCGTACAAGCGCGCGCTCGATCTCGGCGCGTGGGGCTTCGACAACAAGACCGGCCCAATGGAACTGAACATTCCGGCGATCAAGGGCATCGGCGATTCGCTGATTTACTTCGTCGATCGCTGGCGCGGCAAGAACGGCGCACAGCCGGGCAGCATCGGCGATATCAGCATCTACGACGTCGATTTCGAGCCGATTCCCGGCGCGGAGCAGAATCCGGTCGGCCACGGGCTCACGTATATCGATCACCTGACGCACAACGTGCATCGCGGCCGCATGGTCGAGTGGGCGGAGTTCTACGAGCGGCTCTTCAACTTCCGCGAAGTGCGCTACTTCGATATCGAAGGCAAGGTAACGGCGGTGAAGTCGAAGGCGATGACTTCACCGTGCGGCAAGATCCGCATTCCGATCAACGAGGAAGGCTCGGAAACCGCGGGACAGATTCAGGAATATCTCGACGCGTATCACGGCGAAGGCATTCAGCACATCGCGCTCGGCGCGGGCGATATCTACAGCACGGTCGACGGCCTGCGCGGCGCGAAGATCGCGCTGCTCGACACCATCGATACCTATTACGAACTCGTGGATCGTCGCGTGCCGGGTCACGTCGAATCGGTCGCGGAATTGAAGAAGCGCAAGATTCTGATCGACGGCACCAAGGACGAAATCCTGCTGCAGATCTTCACGGAGAACCAGATCGGGCCGATCTTCTTCGAGATCATCCAGCGCAAGGGCAATCAGGGTTTCGGCGAAGGCAACTTCAAGGCGCTGTTCGAATCGATCGAACTGGATCAAATGCGCCGCGGCGTGCTGAAGGACACCACCGCGAGCTGATCCCCGACGAAAACACGGGCGTTAAAAAAGGGACATGGCCGCGAAGGTCCATGTCCCTTTGTGCATTCTGGCGATCCGGTGTGTAAATCCGAACCGCGTGAGCGGGTCAGCCCGCCGTCTCGTCGTCGCTGCTTTCCGATTCGCGACGCTTCTGGGCGCCAGCCTGGACGGATTGAACGCGCACCTGCGCGACCTGTGCAACCGACGACGCCCCGAACGGCGACGCGTTATTCGCCCGAGCGCCGCCCACCGGCGCGCTGATGGCGAAAAAAGCCGCCGAAACCATCAAAAAACTCTGGATGTGGCGTTGTTTCATCGTTATCTCCTTCTAAACAACTCGCTTTCGGAAGCCAAACGTGCGCAAAAAGACGGCACGGGATTTCCGACAGGCGCATGTTAGACAGGGATGAGCCTCAGGGTTCCGCGAATCGGTCGGATTTACACGCTGTAACAAAACCCTCTTCGAGACGGTCAAATCGTTAAGGATTTGATGCAAAACGCGCTTAAGTGAGGAATTTTTAACGGGTTTGTACCAGTGCCTGAAAGACCAGCGCATCGGGCACACTGAGAATCCCGGCCCGAACGTTCACAAGACGCGGCGGCCTGAAAAATGCTTTGGCGATCCCAAACCCCGGGTGGAGGAGTACACATAATGAACGCCCCGCTAGACGCAGAACAAAGAGCTTCCCTAGAAGCCGCACTGAAGTCCGTCACGCTCGACGACAAATACACGCTCGAACGCGGCCGCGCCTATATGAGCGGCATCCAGGCGCTGGTGCGCCTGCCGATGCTCCAGCAGGAGCGCGACAAGGCCGACGGTCTCGACACCGCCGGATTCATCTCCGGCTATCGCGGTTCTCCCCTCGGTGGTCTCGACCAGTCGCTCTGGAAGGCGAAGAAGCATCTCGCCGCGCATCAGGTCGTGTTTCAGCCGGGCGTGAACGAAGATCTCGCCGCCACCGCCGTATGGGGCTCGCAGCAAGTCAATCTGTATCCGAGCGCGAAGCACGACGGCGTGTTCGCGATGTGGTACGGCAAAGGCCCGGGCGTCGACCGTTCCGGCGACGTCTTCAAGCACGGCAATTCCGCCGGATCGGCCAAGCATGGCGGCGTTCTAGTGCTCGCCGGCGACGATCACGCCGCGAAATCATCGACGCTCGCGCATCAGTCCGAACACGTGTTCAAGGCGTGCGGCCTGCCGGTGCTGTTTCCGTCGAACGTGCAGGAATATCTCGATTTCGGTCTGCACGGCTGGGCGATGTCCCGCTACTCCGGCCTGTGGGTCGCGATGAAATGCGTGACCGATGTCGTGGAGTCGTCGGCGTCCGTCGATATCGATCCGCATCGCACGAAAATCGTGCTACCGACCGACTTCGCGATGCCCGATGGCGGCCTGAACATCCGCTGGCCGGACCCGCCGCTCGTGCAGGAAGCGCGTCTGCTCGACTACAAGTGGTACGCCGCGCTCGCCTACGTGCGCGCGAACAAGCTCGACCGCGTGGAAATCGATTCGCCGCACGCGCGCTTCGGCATCATGACCGGCGGCAAGGCGTATCTCGACGTACGTCAGGCGCTGACCGACCTCGGCCTCGACGACGCGACTTGCTCGCAGATCGGCATCCGTCTCTACAAGGTCGGCTGCGTGTGGCCGCTCGAAGCGCAAGGCGCGCACGAGTTCGCGCGCGGGCTCGAAGAGATTCTGGTGGTCGAGGAAAAGCGCCAGATCCTCGAATACGCGATCAAGGAAGAGTTGTACAACTGGCCGGATGCGCAGCGGCCGCGCGTCTACGGCAAGTTCGACGAAAAAGACGGCGCGGGCGGCGAATGGTCCGTGCCGATGGGCAACTGGCTTTTGCCCGCGCACTACGAGCTGTCGCCCGCGATCATCGCGAAGGCGATCGCCACGCGCCTCGAAAAATTCGATTTGCCCGCAGACGTGCGCGCGCGTATCGCCGCGCGGCTCGCCGTGATCGACGCGAAGGAGAAGTCGCTCGCGCGCCCGCGCGTCGAAGCGGAGCGCAAGCCGTGGTTCTGCTCGGGCTGTCCGCACAATACGTCGACGAACGTGCCGGAAGGCTCACGCGCGATGGCGGGCATCGGCTGCCACTACATGACGGTCTGGATGGACCGCAACACCAGCACCTTCAGCCAGATGGGCGGCGAAGGCGTCGCGTGGGTCGGCCAGTCGCCGTTCTCGAACGACAAGCACGTGTTCGCCAATCTCGGCGACGGCACCTACTTTCACTCCGGGCTGCTCGCGATCCGCGCGGCGATCGCGGCGAAGGTGAATATCACCTACAAGATTCTCTATAACGATGCGGTCGCGATGACCGGCGGCCAGCCCGTCGACGGCGTGCTGACCGTGCCGCAGATCACGCATCAGCTTGCGGCGGAAGGCGCGGCCAGAATCGTCATCGTCACGGACGAGCCGGAGAAGTACACGGCGAGCGTGGGACTTGCGCCGGGCATCGACGTGCATCATCGCGACAAGCTCGACGAAATCCAGCGTCAACTGCGCGAAGTGCCGGGCACATCGATTCTGATCTACGACCAGACCTGCGCCACCGAAAAGCGCCGGCGTCGCAAGCGCGGCGCGTTTCCCGATCCGGCGAAGCGCGTCGTCATCAACGAGGCCGTGTGCGAAGGCTGCGGCGATTGCTCGGTGAAGTCGAATTGCCTGTCGGTCGAACCGCTCGAAACCGAGTACGGCACCAAGCGGCAGATAAACCAGTCGACGTGCAACAAGGACTACTCGTGTCTGAACGGCTTCTGCCCGAGTTTCGTGACGGTGGAAGGCGGCCAACTGAAGAAGCCGAAGGCGACGAGCGTCGAAGCGGATGCGATGCCCACCGTCCCCGCGCCGGAGCTTCCGGAGATCGCGCGGCCGTACGGCGTGCTGGTGACGGGCGTTGGCGGCACGGGCGTCGTGACGATCGGCGCGCTGCTCGGCATGGCGGCGCATCTGGAGCAGAAAGGCGTCACGGTCCTCGATGTCACCGGCCTCGCGCAAAAGGGCGGCGCCGTGATGAGCCACGTGCAGATCGCCAACCGCCCCGCCGATATCCACGCGACGCGTATCGCGATGGGCGAGGCGGATCTCGTCATCGGCTGCGATGCGATCGTCACCGCGAGCAACGAATGCGGCTCGCGGATGCAGCCGGATCACACGCGCGTCGTCGTGAACAGCGCGCAGACGCCGACCGCCGAGTTCATCAAGAACCCGAACTGGAGTTTCCCGGGCGCGAGCGCGGAGGCGGATATTCGTGCGGCGGCCGGCGAGCATGTCGCGCTCGTCGATGCGAACCGCTTCGCCGTCGCACTGATGGGCGATGCGATCTACACGAATCCGTTCGTGCTCGGGTTTGCGTGGCAAAAGGGTTGGGTGCCGCTACGGCATGAATCGCTGGTGCGCGCGATCGAGTTGAACGGCGTGCAGGTCGAGAAGAATCTCGCCGCATTCGAATGGGGCCGTCGCGCGGCGCACGATCCCGAGGCAGTGCGCCGTCTCGCGGATTCGCAGCGCGGCGGACAGGAAGCGCCGGGCAAGGTCATCGCGCTGCATACGCCGAAGGCTCTGGATGCGTTGATCGACAAGCGGCTCGACTATCTCGCCAGGTATCAGAACGCGGCGTACGCGGCGCGTTATGGCCGGCTCGTCGCGGAAGTGCGCGCGAAGGAAGCGGAATTCGGCCCGGGCGACGGGCGGTATCCGTTGACCGAAGCCGTCGCGAAGAATCTCCATAAGCTGATGGCTTACAAGGACGAGTACGAAGTCGCGCGCCTGTATGCCGATCCGGTTTTTCTCGACAAGGTGAAGAACAGTTTCGAAGGCGACTGGAAGATCAAGATTCACCTCGCGCCGCCGAGCCTGTCGAAGAAGGACGCGCACGGGCATCTGGTGAAGAAGCAATACGGCCCGTGGATGATGTCCGCGATGCGCGTGCTCGCGAAATTCAAGTTTCTGCGCGGGACAGGACTCGATCCGTTTGGACGCACGGAAGAGCGAAAGATGGAGCGGGCGTTGATCCGCGAGTATGAGGCGCTGGTGCGCGAGGTTATCGGCGGACTCACGGCGCAGAAGCTGCCGCTTGCGGTGGAACTGGCGAGTCTGCCGGATTCCATGCGCGGCTATGGGCACGTCAAGGAGAACAACGTGAAGGCGGCGAAGGTCAAGTGGGAAAAGCTGCTGGCGCGGTGGCGTGATCCGCAGGGCGGCGAAGCGAGACACGTCGCCTGACGCGCCGAATCTCCCAAACAAAACGGCGATCCGGTTTCCCGGATCGCCGTTCGACTTTCTAACGCCCTGGCGCGTTACTTCGCCACGCTCGCATTCGCGCTCGCCACCGCCGTCATATTGATGATCCGACGCACCGTCGCGGCCGGCGTCAGAATATGCACCGGCTTCGCCGCACCCAGCAGGAACGGCCCGACCGTCACGCCCTCGCCGCTCACCATCTTGAGCAGGTTGTACGTGATGTTCGCCGCTTCCACATTCGGCATGATCAGCAGATTCGCCTCGCCGTGCAGCGTCGTGCCCGGGAACGAAGCCTTGCGCACCGTCTCCGACAAAGCAGCATCGCCGTGCATTTCACCGTCGATCTCGAGATCCGGCGCGCGCTCTGCGATCAGCTTGCGCGCTTCCGCCATGCGCTTGCTCGACGCACCCGGCACGCTGCCGAAGTTCGAGTTCGACACCAGCGCGACCTTCGGCTGAATCCCGAAACGCTCGATCTCGCGCGCCGCCAGAATCGTCATGTCGGCGAGTTGCTCGGGCGTCGGCGTTTCGTTGACGTAGGTATCGCTGATGAACAGATTGCGGCCCTGAAGCATCAGCAGGTTCATCGCGGCGAAGTTGTTCGCGCCTTCCGCCTTGCCCAGCACCTGATCGATGAACTTCAGATGATCCTGATACGTGTCGATGAGACCGCAAATCATCCCGTCCGCATCGCCGGTGTGAACCAGGATCGCGCCGATCAGCGTGTTGAACTTGCGCAGCGCGGCCTTCGCGCTTTCGGGCGTCACGCCCTGACGCGCGGCGATTTCGTGATACGCCTGCCAGCTCTTCTGATAACGCGGATCGTCCTCCGGATTCACGATCTCGAAGTCGACGCCCGGCTTCAGCTTCGAGCCCATCTTCTGCAGACGCATCTCGACGACAGCCGGCCGGCCGATGATGATCGGCTTCGCGATCTTCTCCAGCAGCACGAACTGCGCGGCGCGCAGCACGCGCTCGTCCTCGCCTTCCGCGAACGCGATGCGCGCGGGCGCTGCCTTCGCCGCCGCGAACACCGGACGCATCACCATGCCCGTGCGATACACCGTCGCGCCGAGCGTCTCGCGATACGCGTCCATATCCTTGATCGGACGGGTCGCGACGCCCGAATCCATCGCGGCTTGCGCGACGGCCGGCGCGATCTTGATGATCAGGCGCGGATCGAACGGCTTCGGAATCAGATAGTCCGGGCCGAACTCCAGTGAATGACCTTCGTAAGCCTTCGCGACTTCGTCGCCCTGATCGGTTTCTTCCGCGAGTTCCGCGATTGCGCGCACGCACGCGAGCTTCATCTCTTCCGTGATCGTCGTCGCGCCGACATCCAGCGCGCCGCGGAAGATGAACGGGAAGCACAGCACGTTGTTCACCTGGTTCGGATAATCCGAACGGCCCGTCGCGACGATACAGTCCGGACGCACGCGCTTCGCCTCTTCCGGACGGATTTCCGGCTCGGGATTGGCCAGCGCGAGGATCAGCGGCTTGTCGGCCATCGTCTCGACCATCTCGGCTTTGAGCACGCCCGCGCTCGAACAGCCGAGGAACACATCGCAGCCGTGCATCGCGTCGGCGAGCGTGCGCGCGTCGGTGCTCGCCTGATAGCGCTCCTTCGAGGCATCCAGATTGCCGCGGCCTTCGTAGATCACACCCTTCGAATCGATCACGAGTGTGTTCGACTTCTTCAGGCCCAGATGCACGAGCAGGTCCAGACACGCGATCGCCGCCGCGCCCGCGCCCGAGCACACGAGCTTGATCTCGTCGAGCTTCTTGCCGACCACTTTCAGGCCGTTGAGAATCGCCGCCGATGCAATGATCGCTGTACCGTGTTGATCGTCATGGAAAACGGGAATCTTCATGCGCTCGCGCAGCTTCTTTTCGATGTAGAAGCATTCCGGCGCCTTGATGTCTTCGAGGTTGATGCCGCCCAGAGTGGGCTCGAGCATCGCGATCGCATCGACGAGCTTGTCCGGATCGGTTTCCGCCAATTCGATATCGAACACATCGATGCCCGCGAACTTCTTGAAGAGACACCCCTTGCCTTCCATCACCGGCTTGGCCGCGAGCGGGCCGATATTGCCGAGACCCAGCACGGCCGTGCCGTTCGTCACGACGCCCACGAGATTCGCGCGCGACGTGTACTTCTGTGCGTCGAGCGGCTCATCGTAGATCGCCATGCACGCGGCCGCGACGCCCGGCGAATACGCGAGCGAAAGGTCGAGCTGGTTCGAAAGCGGCTTGGTCGGGGTAACCGAAATCTTGCCGGGACGGGGATTCTGGTGATACGCGAGGGCGCTTTGCTTGAGTTGTTCGTCCATGATTGACCTGAGACGTTTGGGAATTATTTGAACAGGGTTCACACCGCCGTCGACCGTGCTGCATGAATGCGGAAATGTGAATCTATGGACCAAGTTTCATATGCCCGGCGCGTCGGATAGACGCGGCGTGCCGCTCGCAAGGATGGAACGAGCGGACGGAGCCTTTGGTTTTTTGGGACAACCAGTGTACACCGCGCGCCTGCAATGACGCGATGCAACGTTTCAGCGTATCCGGGCCGGTTTCATCGGACAAACGCGGGCGATGTCACTCGAGTTCAGCGCCGCGCTTTTCGGGGATCAGAAAGAGCGTCGCGACGATATCGAGCAGATAGATCGAGGCGAGGAACGCGAGCGCGACCGCGAACGAATAGCGCGCCGCGAGTGCGCCGACCGCGACCGGCCCCAGCCCGCCGACCGCGCGCCCGATGTTGAACAACACGTTTTGCGCGGTTGCGCGCGCTTCGGTCGGATAGATTTCGGAGATCAGCGCGCCGTAGCCGCCGAGCATGCCGTTCACGAACACGCCCATCACCGCGCCGCCGATCAAGAGCGCCGACGGGCTCGTCAGATTCGAATAGACGAACACCATCGCGACCGCGCCGATCTGATACGCGAGAAACGCCGGCTTGCGCCCGAAGCGGTCCGCCGCGAGCCCGAACAGCCAGATGCCCAGCGCCATGCCGAGCACGGTGGCGGCGGTCCAGAGTCCGGACTTCGTGAGCGAGTAGCCGAAGGTCTTCGACAGATAGCTCGGCAGCCAGATCATCAGCCCGTAGTAGCCGAAGTTCTGCACCGAACACAGAATGATCACGCCGACGCTCGCGCGCGCGGTGCGGGCGTCGTCGAAAAGACGTTTGAGCGGCAGTTTGCGCGCGACGTCGGTTTTCGCGGCGGCGCGACGTTCGGTGAACAGCGTGGGTTCTTCCACGTGCCGCCGCACGAAAAACGAAACGACCGCCGGCAAGAGTCCGACCGCGAACATGCCGCGCCAGCCGATCACGGGCAGGAGCATCGGCGTGATGAGCGCGGCGGCGAGCACGCCCAGTTGCCAGCCGATCCCCACGTAAGACGACACACGCGCCCGCAGCCGCGCGGGCCACGCCTCGGCGACGAGCGCCATGCCGATGCCGAACTCCCCGCCCAGCCCGATCCCGGCGATGGTGCGATAGATCAGCAGGTCGCCGTAGCCCTGCGAGAGCGCGCACAAGCCGGTGAAAACGGCGAACACGAGAATCGTCCAGGTCAGCATTCGCACGCGGCCGAAGTAGTCGGACAGCATGCCGAACACGATGCCGCCCGCCACCGCACCGGCGAGCGTCCAGGTGACGAGCGCGCCGGATTGCGCGGGCGTGAGATGCAAGTCCGCAGCGATCGCGGGCAGCATGAAGCCGAGGATCAGCAGATCGAAGCCGTCCATCGCGTAGCCGAGCACGGACGCGAGGAGCGCGCGCAGCGCGTGGCGAGTGGGCGCGGCGGGGGAATCGTTGGTGGAGGAAACAGATGTCATCGAAGGAAGTCGGTACGCGCAGCGTCGCGAGTGTACGTGCGAGCGTCGCGCTTTCACAACCTGCAAACAATTCGCCCCGACCCGTTCGCTCGGGTAAAATGGCGGGCTACGCGCGCAGGAAACGTCTGAACGACCGTCGCAAGACGGCTCTTTTCGCGTCAGTTCCATGCGCCAAGGCCCTCGCGGCCGCCTCCCGCTTCTTCAAGCGCCACACAAGTCCAAGGATTCGCCCATGACAGGCTTCGATCGCCAGACGATCTCCGACACCACCGCCAAAATGCTGCTCGAAGTTCAGGCGGTGCACTTCAACGCGGAAAAACCGTACATCTTCACGTCCGGCTGGGCGAGCCCGGTGTATATCGACTGCCGCAAGCTGATTTCCTACCCGCGCGTGCGTCGCGGCCTGATGGAGATGGCCGAGGCAACGATCCTGCGCGACGTCGGCTACGAGCAGATCGACGCGGTCGCCGGTGGCGAGACCGCGGGCATCCCGTTCGCGGCGTGGATCGCCGACCGTCTGATGGTGCCGATGCAGTACGTCCGCAAGAAGCCGAAGGGTTTCGGCCGCAACGCGCAGATCGAAGGTTTGCTCACGGAAGGCCAGCGCGTGCTACTGGTCGAAGACCTGACCACGGACAGCCGCAGCAAGATCAATTTCATCAACGCGCTGCGCACCGCGGGCGCGACCGTGAATCACTGCTTCGTGCTGTTCCACTACAACATCTTCAAGGAAAGCGTGTCGGTGCTGAAAGACATCGACGTCGATCTGCACGCGCTCGCCACGTGGTGGGACGTGCTGCGCGTCGCGAAGGAGCAAGGCTACTTCGAGACGAAGACGCTCGATGAAGTCGAGAAATTCCTGCACGCGCCGGCCGAATGGTCGGCTGCCCACGGCGGCGCAACCGCTGCTCCGCAATAAGAATTTACATTCGCGAAGCAATATGAATAAAAGAGTCGCTGATTCGAATCAGCGGCTCTTTTTTATTCGGCAAGCAAAAACGGCTAAAGAGAATTCGGATTGGGCAATGAAGAATTGTCGAGCGAGCCGTCGCCGGAATAGGCAGAGAGATTCATTAAGCCGTTGCTTTGCGCATACTGAAACAATTCGGAATCGCGCTCGATGCCGAGTTTTCGCATCGCGGTGTTCTTTTGCGTGCTGATCGTCTTGATACTGCGCCGCAATTGCCCCGCGATTTCCGTGATCGTCATGCCCGAGACAAAAAGGCGTACGACCTCGAGTTCGCGCTTGGACAGGATCACGCTGCGCTGCTGCCCGTTCGAGCCGAGCCCCATGCTGTCGAGCGCGCTCTTCACGGACGGGCCCAGATACTCCTGACCGCGCATCACGTGCTGGATCGCCCAGCCTATATGGTTCATGTCGTCGGCCTTGTTGATGATCGACATCACGCCGACTTCACGCAAACGTTTGAGCAAGGCCGGATTTTCGAGCATCGTCAGCACGACGAGCTTGACCCGCGGAAACTGGCGGCCAATGTAGCCGAGCAAGGGCATGCCGTCGCCGTATGAGCCGCCGGGCATGGCGAGATCGGTGACGAGGACGTCGCAAGGTGTCTTCTGCAGCAACTGGACGAGTTCGGTCGACTGGCGCGCCTGCCCGATGACGTCGACTTCCGGAAACTTGTTGAGCGCCTGTGTCGCGCCGAACAGGATCACGGGGTGGTCATCCGCGATGATGACTTTTATTCGCTGGCTCATTTACTTCTCCTGTATTTCGGTCCATTTGCTGCCGCGCGAATCTGCGTCGAATTACTCATTTCTACGTTCAATAGAATCAGAAGTCATCGCCGTCAAGGCGCTGCGCACTACGTCGAAACCGACGGGCGCGCAAGGCGCCATCGGTTAAGTCTCAAGGATTCAAGGCTTTTATGCTTTGTTGCAATGTTAAACTGCAAGCTGGTACGAAGCGCATCACTGAGACAAAAAACATCGTTGCAGCCAGCGAAACGCTGCTATAACGCGCGACGATACTGACAGGAGTTCAGCACATGCGCCTCACCGGCCGACGCGTGAGTTCGAGTCGCCATGTCGCAGCAGTACTCTTCACCGCCTGTGCGGTCGCCGGTTTCTCGAATTCGCACGAGGTCGCAGCGGATCCCGCCTTCAGCGTGTCGAGCACGGATCTCGCGCCGGGCAAGCCTGTCGGACGCGATCTGCTTTTCGATCAGTCCGAGTGCAAGGGCGGCAACCGCTCGCCGCAGATTTCCTGGCGCGGCGCCCCCGCGAATACCCGCAGCTTCGCCGTGACGGTCTTCGACCCGGATGCGCCCGGACGCGGCTGGTGGCATTGGGCGGTCGCCGGGATTCCCGTTGGCACCGATCGTCTGCCGAACAACGCGAGCGCCTCGGGCGTGCTGCGCAAGATGGGCGCGATCGAGGCGCGCAACGACTGGGACACGGACGGCTACGGCGGCCCGTGCCCGCCGCCCGGCAAGCCGCATCGCTACATCGTGACCGTCTACGCACTCGACAGCACCGATCTGCGCCTGCGCCAGGGCACGCCGGCACTGATGTTCGAGCACGAAATCCGCACGATGACGATCGCCAGCGCGCAACTGACTTTCACCTATGCGCGCCCGGATGTTCCCCGCTAGAAGCGTGCGCTCGCGCCGGTCCGTCAGAATTTGTCTTTGCTAGACTCGGCCGGGCCGTCTGCGAGGAACGCCTCGGGCGCTCACCGCGGCAAGGGGAAAGACTCAGGGACACCATGCCGAACATCATCATCGTTTATCACAGCGGCTACGGCCACACGAAGAAGGTCGCGGAAGCCGTGCTCGGCGGCGCGACCGACGCCGGTGCGAACGTCAGGCTGATCGCCGTTTCCGAACTCGACGAGGCCGGCTGGGCCGAGCTGGACGCCGCCGACGCCATCGTATTCGGCGCGCCGACGTACATGGGCGGACCGTCCGCCGACTTCAAGAAATTCGCCGACGCGAGCTCGAAGCCGTGGTTCGCGCAGAAGTGGAAAGACAAGATCGCGGCCGGATTCACCAATTCGGCGCATATGAACGGCGACAAATTCCTGACCATCTCCTATTTCGTCACGCTGGCGATGCAGCACGGCATGATCTGGGTCGGCACGGGCATGATGCCGTCGAACACGAAGGCGGCCACCCGCAACGACCTGAACTTCGTCGGTGGCTTCACCGGCCTGCTGACGCAGTCGCCGGCCGACGCCTCGCCGGACGAAGCCCCGCCGCCCGGCGATCTCGAAACGGCGAAGGTCTTCGGCGCGCGCATCGCCGAGGTGACGGCGCGCTGGATCGGCAGCCAGGCGCGTCTCGAAAGCGACGGACATCCCCCCGCCTCGGAATCGCCTTAAACTATCGTTTTTGCGGCGAGCGCCCGCACGAACCAGCGAGATCGAGATGACCACGAAAGTATTTGTCGACGGACAGGAAGGCACCACCGGCCTGAAGATTTTCGAATATCTGTCGCAGCGCCGTGACATCGAAGTGTTGCGGATCGAGGAAGCGAAGCGCAAGGACGTCGAGGAGCGCCGCAGCCTGATCAACGCGTCGGACGTGACCTTTCTGTGCCTGCCGGATGTCGCGTCGCGCGAATCGGTTTCGCTCGTCGACCCGGGCAACACGCGCACCGTGATGATCGACGCCAGCACGGCGTTCCGCACGCAGGACGACTGGGCTTACGGGCTTCCCGAATTGTCGCGCGCGCAGCGCGAGCGTCTGCGCGCGTCGAAGCGCATCGCGGTGCCGGGCTGCCACGCGTCGGCGTTCGTGCTGTCGGTGCAGCCGCTCGTCGCGGGCGGCCTCGTTCCCGCCGATTTCGACGCCCACGCGTATTCGATCACCGGCTACAGCGGCGGCGGCAAGAAAATGATCGCGGAGTACGAAGCGGGCGGCAACGACAGGCTCATGAGCCCGCGCCCGTACGCGCTCGCCCTGACGCACAAGCATCTGCCGGAAATGTCGGTACGCACGGGACTGAAGCGCGCGCCGGTCTTTACGCCGATCGTCGGCCCGTTCCTGAAAGGCCTCGCGGTCACGACGTATTTCTCGCCGGACCAGCTCGCGCGCAAAGCCAAGCCGCAGGACGTGCGCGACATGCTGGCGGAGTACTACAACAACGAGCCGTTCGTGCGCGTGATGCCGTTCGACGCCGACAGCAACCTCGACGCCGGCTTCTTCGACGTACAGGCGTGCAATGAAACGAATCGCGTCGATATTTTCGTGTTTGGCAACGATGAGCGTTTCGTGACGGTCGCGCGTCTGGACAATCTCGGCAAGGGCGCATCGGGCGCGGCGATCCAGTGCATGAACTTGGCGATCGGCGCGGACGAGGAGGCGGGTCTGGCCCGCTGATTACGCTGCATCCGGGATAACGAAAGCCGATTCGCTTCACCGCGAATCGGCTTTTTTGCGTCTGGCGACGCGGCGCAACATCGAAACGTAAGGACGAAAAAAAGCCCGCCAATGCTGGCGGGCTGAATCCATATCAGTGGAGACATGGAGGAGACGGGAGTAAATATACCAATAATATTGGTGCATCGCAACATCACCTGTTGCGGCGGGGTGACGCAGAGCGCCGAAAAAATCAGGGCTGCATCATCGACAGGATGAAGTGGAGCTGATCGCCGGAAATCGGCTTGACGAGGTGGACGTCGAAACCGGCGTCCTGCGTCATCTCCCGATGCTGCGGCTGGCCCCAGCCCGTGAGCGCCACGAGCATCATCGCGTGGCCGTTCGGCAGCCGGCGCAAGGCGCGCCCCGCCGCGAGGCCGTCCAGGAGCGGCATGCCGAGATCGAGAATCACGACTTCCGGATCGAACTGCGCGGCGACTTCGACCGCTTGCGCGCCGTTCGCCGCGAGCGCCACTTCGTGGCCCATGCCGTTCAGCAGGTTCGCGAGGCCCGCGATTGCATCGTCGTCGTCATCGGCTATGAGGATGCGCTTGCTCACGATGGCCTCACCGGGAACCGAATATTTCGAGGGTCAATTTGTTCGAGCCCGCTTGCGCCGCCGTGATCTCGGTGCGCGCGCCGCGCGCGCCGAGATAGAAATGCTGGCGCGCGGGGGCGTTCTGGTCGTGCGTCGCGTCCGGCAGGCACGACGCGATGTCCGCCGCGACGCCCTGCAACGCTTCGGCGCTGGAACCGCCGTGCGGCGTCCAGGTGCAGCGATAGTTCGTCTGCGATGCGGCGCATTTCGCGTCATCGCCGTAGGGCCGCGCGAGCGCGCGTCCGTCGGATGCGGAAAGCGACGAGAAATTCGGCGCCGCGGCCACGATGCGTTTGAGCGCATCGCAGGGACTCGGGGTATCGTCGGCGCGCGCGGGCGTCGTCGCCAGTACGCCGAAACAAAGCGGCAGGAGCGCTGCCAGAGCGGCGCGTCGGCCAGTCGGTTGCATGAGGCGCCTCCTTTTCAGCTTTTTTTCTGATTTTGCTGCGAACCGGGACAAGCGCTACGAGCGCGACTATGCACCTGCCGGTCGCGCCTGTATGTTCGAAAGCGAATGAAGCATTGTGGACGCACGCAAGTTATGCGCCCGTTCATGCAGACGTTTGCGCGTTCAGTGGCGCACGAGCGCCATCATCGCGCCGAAGCCGACGAACACGCCACCCGTCAGCCGGTTGAACGCCTGCGCGACGCTCGCGCTCTTCAGCTTGTCGCCAATGCGCGCGCCCAGGCCCGCGTACACCGCGTACCAGCTCACTTCGATGACGGCGAACGTCGATACCAGCACGGCGAATTGCGGCAGCACCGGCCTGCTTGCGTCGATGAATTGCGGCAGCAGCGCCGCCGCGAAGAGAATCGCCTTCGGATTGCTGCTCGCCACCAGAAAGCCATTGCGAAAGAGCGTGAAGCGTCGGGAAGCGTGTGCGATGCCGCTGTCATCGCGGACCTCGACCGCGCTCGCCTTCGCGCGCCAGCTCCTCACGCCGAGCCAGACGAGATAGGCCGCGCCGAGCAGACGCAGCGTGTCGAACAGACGCGGCCACGCTTCGAGAAACACGCCCAATCCCGCCGCCGATACCGACAGCATGAGGACGAGCGCCGCGAGGCAGCCGGCCATGGTGGCCGTCGAACGTCTGAGGCCGTGACGCGCGCCGTGCGTCATCACGAGCAGCATGTTGGGACCGGGGATCGCGGAAACGACGAAAACAGTGGCGACGAACAGCCACCAGAGATGCAGGCTCATTGCGGCGTGGCGGGAAGAAAGCGGGACTCGCATTATGCCGCCTGCCCGCGTCGAACCGGGCGAAACGCCGCCTTCGCCACACCGCGCGAATGGAATCAGCGGCCCGCGCGCCGCGCCGCCACCTGACCCAGCACGGCGAAGTCCTTTTCGCCGTCGCCGTGGGCGAGCGCATCGACGAGATTGTCGCGCACGACGCTCGCGACCGGCAGCGGCACGTTCACGGCATCGCCCGCGGCGATCGCGAGGCGCACATCCTTCAGCCCGAGGCGCGCCTTGAAGAGCGCGGGCTCGTAGCGGCGCTCGGCGATCATCTTGCCGTAGCCCTGATACACCGGCCCCGGAAAAAGCGAGTTCGTGATGACGTCGAGCAAGGTCTTCGCCTCGATGCCGTGGCCGCTCACGAGCGCTGCCGCTTCGCCGAAGCTTTCGATCGCCGATGCCAGCATGAAATTCGCCGCGAGCTTGAGCACGTTCGCGTGCTGCGGCTCGCTGCCGACGCGCCAGGTTTTCTGGCCGAGCGCGTCGAGTACCGGCTGCACGCGGTCGATGGCGTCGCTCGCGCCCGCCGCGAGGATGTTGAGCTTGCCCGCCGCTGCGACATCCGGCCGCCCGAGCACCGGCGCGGCGACATACGCGACGCCGTGCTGCGCATGCAACTCGGCCAGTTCGACGGCGAGCGCCGCCGAAATCGTCGCCATATTGACGTGCACGAGGCCCTTCGGCGCGTGCTTGAGCAAACCGCCGTCGACCAGCACCGAGCGCAGCGCGTGGTCGTCGGCGAGCATCGAGAACGCTGCGTCGCCGGCGAAGGCCTGCTCGGGCGTATCGACCACCGACGCGCCCTGGTCCGCGAGCGCGCGCGTCTTGTCGCGCGAGCGGTTCCAGACGCGCACCGTGTGCCCCGCCTTCAACGCGTTGCTTGCCATCGCGCCGCCCATTTCGCCCAGTCCGATGAATCCGATATCCATGCTCATACTCCTTTGCCTTGTCCGCTTGCCGCGCCGCGAGGGCCGCGCGACCCGAGCGCCAGTAGAGCACATCGATGCGAAGCGCGCAGCAGCGCGCAATGCGATACTGCCTGCATGGTCAAGGCGCGCTTTCACTTCCATCGCGAACTGAATGATTTCCTCGCTCGATCCCTGCGCGGGCACACGTTCGCGTGCGCGTGCGCGAAGTCCTCGTCGACCAAGCACATGATCGAGGCGCTCGGCGTGCCGCATACCGAAGTCGAACTGATCGTGCGCAACGGCATGCCTACCGGCTTCGACACGCTGATCGAGGCGGACGACCTCATCGAGGTGTATCCCGCGCGTCACGCGCCCGAGGGCAAAGCCAACGGCGCGCGGCTGCTGCGTCCGCCGCTCGACGCCGCCGGTCTGAGCTTCATCGCCGATGCCCATCTCGGCGGTCTCGCGCAATTGCTGCGGCTCGCGGGCTTCGACACCCGCTATGACAACAACTTCCCCGACGACGAAATCGAGCAGCTTGCACGCGACGAAGCGCGCATCGTGCTGACGCGCGATCGCGAGTTGCTCAAGCGCCGCGCCGTGCTGCACGGATGCTACGTGCGTACGCTGCAGCCCGACGACCAGTTTCGCGAGGTTTCGGAGCGCTTCGACCTGGCGCCGCATGTTCGCGCGTTCCGCCTCTGCCTGATGTGCAATGCGCCTCTGCGTCCGGCCGGACCTGGCGATATCGATGGCCGCGTGCCCGAAGGCGTGCGCGAGCGGCACGCGCGCTTCGTCACCTGCGACGTGTGCCATCGCGTGTTCTGGGAAGGCTCGCACTGGCGGCGCATGCGCGAGCGCATCGACGCGCTCGCGGAAGCCGGCCGCTAGGGCGGTCGTCGCGTTCCGTACAATACGGCCCCTGACATCGAAACTTGCCCTGGAGCATCGCGTGAACAAATTTCAACTGGAACAGACCAAGGCCTTCAAACTGGCCAACGACCTGAAGCAAGGCGGCCGCGCGCGCGCGGGCGGCGCGGATGCGCAAAAGACCGATCGCCGCGAGCAGCGCAAGCTCGACCAGGCGAAGGGCCTCGTGCCGTTCGCCTGCAAGCTCGATGAAAAGCTGGTGAAACAGTTGAAGGAACGCGCCGAGGGGCACGAGGGCGGGATTACGGAAGTGCTGGCGGAGTTGCTGGTTAAGGCGGGTCTGGAGCGGTAGGTTCTGCGCGTCCGTCCGGGGCGTTAGTGGTCGCCGTAGTGGCCGCGGCAACTGACGACGACGAGTTGCTCGTCCGTGACCATATACACGAAGCGATGCTTCTCGTCGATGCGCCGCGACCAGGCCTTCCTGCCCTTGAGCGCTTCCGGCTTGCCCGTTCCCTTGAACGGGCTGCGGCGACACTCGTTGATCAGGGCTGTCAGTCTCTCGAAAGTCTTCGAATTCATCGCGCGCCAGGAATGGTAGTCACACCAGCCCGGCGTTGAAAACCGGATGTCGCGCGCCATCATGCGACCTGCTTCGCCTTCTTCGCAAACAGGCTGCCGAACATCCTGGAAAATGACCATCGCGGCGCTCGTGCGCTGCCGTTAAAGCGCCGCTTGCGCCGCGCTCGCGAAGCTTCTTCGTCTTCCAGATCTTCCGGCGAAAGGAGCATGTCTTCCGTGATTCCTTGCGCCTTCAGTCGCTCGAACGCTTCATCGATCTTGCGCTGGCACAGCTCGCGCTCGACCTCCTCGAGACGCGCTTCCACATGCCCGAGCGTTTCTTTTGAAACCACGAGAAGTTCATCCGAGTCCAGCAGAGGCATTGCTCCCGCTTCGCTCAACCTTCCCGCCTCCCGCGCCTCTTCATACTCACGCTCGATTAATTCAACCATCCTAACCATTTCTCACCCTCGTTCACACACAACGATGGGCACATTATCAGGGACGACGCGGCAGCCGCACCACCTGTCCGAATGGTTTAGGAAGAATCGCCCTCACACGCTCCCTTCCTTCTCAATCACCAGAATGCGCGCCTCGCCGACCGGTTCGGCGAAATGCTCGTCGCCGGCTTGCGCATGGAAGATATCGCCGGCACGCAGCGTCAGCGTGCGCTCGCCGTCCGCCCCGCGCACGTGCATCCGCACTTCGCCCTGCATCACGGCGAACACCTCTTCGCCGTCGTTCACATGCCACTTGTAGGGCTTGTCGGTCCAGTGCAGACGGCACGACGTGCCGTTCATCACGCAGATATCGAGCGCGCCCCATGCGCGCTCCGCCGTGAACTTGCTGCTTTCGATCACTTTCATTTGAACGCCTGCTAACGGATGAAATCGCGTGCTTCGTCGACGTCTGCGTGGCGCGTCGCCGGAATGCACGCCACCGCGATCAGCGAAAGCACGAGCCCGCCCATCACATAGAAGGTCGGCGCGAGTTGCGATTCCGTGACGCGGATGAGCCACGTGACGATGAACTGTCCGAAGCCGCCGAAAATCATCACCGCGATGTTGTACGCGAGAGACAGCCCCGTCGAGCGCACGTGCGCCGGAAAGAGCTCGGCGATGAGCGCGCCGAACGGCCCATAGTAGCCCGAGAGCGCGATCGACAGCAGCGCCTGCACGATCACGAGCCGCATCACGCTCGGCTCGGCCGCGAGCCACGCGAAGAGTGGATAGATGATGACGAGCGTGATCGCCAGCGACCACAGCGACAGCCCCTTGCGCCCGATCCGATCCGACCACGCGCCCGCGACCGGCGAGAGCACCATCAACAGCAGATTGCCGACGATCAGCGCCGTGAACGACTGCCCGAATGGCAGCTTCAGTTGCTT